>JAWOHN010000086.1:0-5186 GCA_046485135.1 Anaerolineales bacterium
CTGCCTACGGAGCGTATGCAGTCTTCATCAACCTGATATACTGGTGGAAAATGCGTCCGGAGCTAGCACAGTTTTTGAAAATCCTAAAACAAGGCGGTTTGAGCACCCAGGAAGAGGTCGCAGACGACATGGCGATGGGGATGCGCCTGGGGCGTTTCTTGGACCGCTATAGCCTTCCAAGCCTGCTGAAAAGAGTCCTGCGGTCGGTGCGAAAAAATACGACCAAGCCGTGAACCGGACCCAGTCAGGCCATCCAGACCCCGGGCATTCCAGGAAGAATCGATGGCAAAGATCATCTTAGAAGCAAGGAACCTTAGAAAAAAATACCAGATGGGCGAAATGGAAGTCCAGGCCTTGGGCGGTCTTGATTTCCAGGTGACCAAGGGCGAATTCGTTGCCATCATGGGGCCTTCGGGTAGCGGCAAGTCAACTATGCTGCATCTTTTGGGCGGGTTGGATATGCCCACGGAAGGGGAAGTGACCCTGGCAGGTCAGCGGCTGTCTGTCTTGGACGACAAACAGGCTACCCTGGTACGGCGGCACAACATTGGCTTCGTATTCCAATTCTTTAACCTGCTGTCCACCCTGACCGCCGAAGAAAATATTGCCCTACCGCTGGTGATCGATGGGAAAAACCTTCGCCAGTACCAATCTCGCATCGATGCTCTGCTGGCGCTGGTCGGTTTGTCTAAAAGACGGCACCATAAACCTGATCAGCTGTCAGGCGGCGAGCAGCAGCGCGTGGCTCTAGCCCGTGCCCTGGTGACGGAACCAGCTATCGTCCTGGCGGATGAGCCGACGGGCAACCTGGATTCCAAGACCGGCACGCAGATCATGGAGCTCCTGCAGCGCTCCTGCCAGGAGCTGGAACAAGCTCTGATCGCAGTCACCCATGACGCTCGCGCCGCCTCGTATGCCGACCGGGTAGTCTTTTTGCGGGATGGCAAAATCGTTAACGAGGTCTGTTTTGAGAAACTGCAGGAGATGCCCGAGCGGCTCAGCCTGACAGTGAAGGCATTCGAAGCGCTGGAGGCAGTAAGGTAATGCTGCTCTCTCGCTGGATTACCCTGCGTTCGCTGCGAGCGCGCCCCTTGCGTACGTTTTTGAGCACCTTTGGTATTATCCTGGGCGTAGCGGGTTTGCTTGCGATCCAGATCACCAACGCGGCCACCCTCGAATCGCTTTCAGCGCTCTTCGAAGGTACGGCAGGGAAGGCCGATCTGGTCGTGACGAACGCTGCCAGTGCGGATGGGGAGAGCCTGCCTGAGCGTGTCCTGCGCCGACTGGAAGGAAGCCAGGTTATCAAAGCGGCAGTCCCCAGCTTGCAGTTACGCACGACCCTGGCGGTGCAGCTGCCCGACTCCGCCATCTCTTTGAGCTTGCTCGGTTTTGATATGGGTGGGTTCGTGGTCTATGGGATCGACCCCCGGGCAGATCCGGCTGTGCGTGATTACAAACTCAAGCAGGGGAGCTTCCTGTCCCCTTCCGGTGGCGCGCAGGAAATCGTGCTGGTCGAAAACTATGCGGCCGAGAGTAATCTTAAAGTTGGGAGTATCATCGAGCTGCTGGCCGCGCAGGGGCCTCAGGAGTTCAAGATTGTCGGGTTGATTGCCAAGGAGGGCGCCGGGCTCAACAACAACGGAGCCTTCGGGGTGATCCCGCTTCGCACTGCCCAGGAGCTGTTCAACCGGACTGGCGAGCTCGATCAGATAGAGATCGTCCTCAAGCCCCAGTACGGCGCCCTCCGGGAACAGGAAAGCGCTAAAGCTGAGCTGCAGTCCAGGTTGGGCGGGGCTTATTCCATAACGACGACCGCTGCCAAGGGGGAGCGGGTCAACCAAATGTTGAGTGGCTTTTCCATTGGGCTGAACTTCATGGGCGGTATGGCCCTGTTCGTCGGCGCTTACCTAATCTATAACACATTTTCAATGACAGTGATTGAGCGCACCCGCGAGTTTGGCTTGCTGCGCACGCTGGGGCTAACCCGCCGGCAAGTTGTGCTGCAGGTGTTGGTCGAAGCAGGAATTTTAGGCCTGGCAGGCTCGTTGGCTGGCGCGCTCCTGGGGATTGGCCTGGCCCAGGGCGCAGCGCGCCTGCTGTCTTCTTTACTTGATCTGGATGCGATCCCTACCACCGTGAACGTACCCACCATCCTTTCTAGCCTTCTGATTGGGATTTTGGTGACGGTCATTGCTGCTCTCATCCCAGCATGGCAGGCCGGGCGGATTTCACCACTGGAAGCCTTGCGCGTGCGCGGGATTCGGAGGGAGGGATGGCTGCTGCGCCACGGCTGGAAGCTCGGGATGGTCATGCTGCTGATCTCCACCATCATCCTGGTCGCTAACCCCTTCCCGTATGATGTCCAGTTCCGCCTGGGCAGCATTACAGTCGTTCTCTTGTTCTTCGGCGGGACGCTGCTGATCCCAGGCAGCGTGGGAATCTGGGAAAGGCTTACCCGCCCTTTGGTCAGTTGGTTGTACGGAGCTGCCGGGCGGCTGGGCAGTAGCAATCTCCAGCGCAGCAAGCTTCGCACCACGTTGACCGTGGCAGCATTGATGGTCGGCGTGTCGATGATCATCATCACCCGCGGCATGACAGACTCCTTCCGCGGCGACCTTGAAGTGTGGATCGACGCCTATATTGGCGGTGATCTCATGGTCAATTCACCTACCCCTATGCGCAGCCAGGTGATGCGCCGGCTGGAAGCTATGCCGGGCGTGGCAGCTGTGACACCCATGCGCACCCTGCCAGTCTCATGGCAGTTCCCAGATGGCACAGTCGAAAACCTTGTCTTCATGGGCGTAGACCCAGCCACATACCTGCGCGTGACCGGGTTTGTTTTCAGTGATAGCCAGGTGGATGCTGCCGCGGCAACCCGGCAGCTCATGGCGGGTAATACCTTGTTCATCTCTAGCGTTCTGGCTGAAAAGCACGATCTGCAGCCAGGGGATGTACTACGCCTGCGCACCCGCAGTGGCGACCAGGATTTCCACATCGCGGCTGTTGTAGTGAGCTTCTTCAACCAGGGGTTAACCGTCCACGGGAGCTGGTCGGATATGCGCCGTTACTTCAAAACCAGCGACGCCAGCGCCTATCTGGTCAAAGTGGCAGAAGGCTACCCAACAGAGGCCGTCAGGCTGCGGATCGAAGATGCCTTTGCGAAACGGCAGGGCCTGTCCGTAGTCTCGAACCAGGCTGTTATCGACCAGGTATTTAGGCTGTTGAACCAGGCCTACAGTATGTTTGACGTGATGGCGATCATCGCCATGCTGGTTGGCGCGCTGGGGGTAGTCAACACCCTCACTATGAATGTAGCGGAACGGATACAAGAGATTGGGATGCTGCGCAGCATCGGTCTGACGCGGGGACAAACGCTGGTGATGGTGCTGGCGGAATCGTTGCTGATGGGCTTGATCGGCGGCGTGCTTGGCCTGGCATTTGGCGTCCTGCTGACGCGCATTTTCCTATGGTCGATGACCGCCATGTCGGGGTATAAGATCAACTTCGTCATGCCAGTCATGGCGGTCGCTGCGGGCTTGGTGATCGCCCTGCTTGTTTCGCAGCTCGCAGCCATTTTCCCTGCCCGGCGGGCAGCCCGCACACGTATTTTGGATGCAATCCATTATGAGTAGGAGACCCAATGAAGTATTTCACCTTCCACCCCATCATCTTCCTGCTGACCAGCCTGCTCCTGCTAACAGGCTGTCAGGCCGCGACCCCTGAAATTGATCCATCCATCATTCAACCCCAGGAGATAATTTTCGAAGGCGCAGAGGATGGGATCATTATTGAGGGCCAGGTAGTTCCTGCTGCGGTTTATACCCTTGCCTTTTCAGGCACCGCCCAGGTCGAGCAAGTGTTGGTTAAGGAAGGTGATCAAGTCCTCCAGAGGCAGGAACTGGCCCGGCTGGGAGGCCAGGAACAGGCTCAAGCAGCCGTGAACGCTGCCGAGCTTGAGCTTCTGGCAGCCCAACAGGCTCTGCAAGTGTTGACCGATTCTCAAGACGCAAATCAGAGCCAGGCTTTCCTGGCTGTATTGACAGCCCGACAGTCTGTCAATGACGCGAAGAGCCGCCTGGATGCCCTAACCGGTGAGCGGCTGGAGAACGAGATTGCCGGCGCGCAGGCCCAGGTTGTGCTCGCACAGAATGCGCTGGATGATGCCATGGAGGCTTACGAGGACTACAAAGAGGAAGATGAAGACGATCCAACCCGCGCCACTTACCAGCTGCGCCTGACAGAAGCGCAGCGAGCATACGACGAAGCCCTGCGCTGGCTGGATGGACTGGAGGGTGACGATTATGCTTTCAACTTCAAACAAGCTCAGGACGCGCTTCGAAGCGCCGAGGATCAGCTCAGGCTGGCTGAAGAGCGTTATTCGGAGGTCTCGCAAGGACCGGACTCTGACGAGCTGCAGATCTCCGAAAGTCGGGTAACCGCAGCAGAGGCTGGTCTGGCAGCTGCCCAAGCGAGCCTGGAGAACCTTGTCTTGAGGGCTCCGGCAGCCGGGACCGTGGTAAAGATCAATGTAAAAGCTGGCGAACTATTAGCGCTTGGGCAGCCCTTTGGCGTTCTGGCAGACCTGTCGGAGTGGTATGTAGAGACGGTGGACCTTACAGAAATCGACGTTGTTAACGCCAATGAAGGCCAAGTTGTACAGGTGTCTGTAGATGCACTGCCAGATGTGCCGGTAAGAGGGGCAGTGGAATCGATCAGCAGCACCTTCCAGAACATCCGCGGAGATATTACCTATGTCGCCCGGATCAAGCTGGAGAATGCGGATGCCAAACTGCGTTGGGGAATGACGGTATTGGTGACGTTCAACCAGCCGGAATAGGGCCTTCCAGGGTCTGCAGTTCTTGTTCCATCCCAAATACACGACCAAAAAATCGGGAAAACGAAATAGCCCGAGAAAATTCGCCCACTTATATGGGTGAACCTACCAGGTTTTCGATTGCTGGCTCAGATCGAAAGGATTTTAGATAAGCCAGTTCCTCGACTACTCCACAATCACCACCATACTGCTACTGCGCCCGAACACTTCCGGTGAGTACATCTCCTCTGCCTTGGCAGGGGGAACAATGAAGCGACCGGGGGTGGTGGCGCGGGCGATATAGCTATATTCGTACACGCCATCCCACAGCAGGGGGCCGAAGCCTTCACCCCCCTGCTGTGGGATGGCGTGT
>JAWOHN010000150.1:0-35873 GCA_046485135.1 Anaerolineales bacterium
CCCATTTATTGTGCGACCCGATAATCTCTCATTGGGTAAATACCAGGCTCAAATCACTGTGGATGCCGGGGAAGCCGGCTCAAAAATGACACGGGTCGAAATTTTCATCGTTGAGAATATCCGGCGGGTGTTTTCTCCCCTGATGTATCGCAGATAATGAGCTCACAAATTTCTCAAAACGGCTTGCCTCAACAGCGCCTGCTCATCCTCTCTGGGGTTCGAGGCGACACTCGCCGTTACCGAACCTTTCACCTCTATGAACAGCTCCGCCTGGCAGGATTATCTGTTGAGCTTTCCCACCAAATGGACGCGGATCTATTGGACAAAGCACAAACCGCAGATATCGTCTTCATCCACCGGGCTGCCTGGGACAAGAAGCTTTCTCGCTTATTTGAAATCATAGAAAGCCGCGGCGGGTTGGTCATTCAGGATGTAGACGACCTGGTGTTTGCTCCCGAGGCCATTAATTGGATCGACAGTCCAGATTTTCAAGATTCGGTGCGCTTAAAGTTATACCAGGAGGACCTGCGTCGCTTTCGTCAAACAATGGAGCATTGTCACGCGGTTTTGGCTTCCACCGATTACCTGGCGGGCTGGATGCGAAAATTAGGCAAGCCAGCCTGGGTGCACCGGAATGCCTTCAGCCTGGAGATGCTGGCTCAGTCAGAAAAGGCGCTAACCAAGCAAAGTCGATCAAATCACAGAAAAAATGATGACAAGGTTGTGGTCGGGTATGCCAGCGGCACACCTACTCACAATAAAGATTTTGTCCTGGTGAAGGGGGTCATGCTTGAGGCGATGAAGCGCTATCCGCTACTCGAGCTGCACCTGATTGGCTCATTAAATCCCGGCTCTGAATGGGGTGAGTTCAGCCATCGCGTCCGCCGCACACCGCTGGTTTCCTGGCGCAGCTTGCCCGCTCTCCTGGCTGGCTTTGACATTAACCTGGCTCCACTTGTAACAGAAAACCCATTTAATCAATCCAAGAGTGAGATCAAATTTATGGAGGCTGGCATGCTGGGCGTTCCCACCCTTGCCAGCCCAACCGATGCCTTTGTCTTTGCCATACGCCCGCGAGACAACGGTTTTCTAGTTAGTTCTGAGGCTGATTGGTTTGAAGCACTGGTTGCTCTGCTAGAAAACCCTGCTGAGAGAATTGCCATGGGAGATCGGGCCTACGCCGACGTGATCCAACGCTACCATCCGGCGCAGAGAGCTATGGAATTGCTCGATTCCCTGAACGATATTTGCCTGAATTTGCAGGGCAGGCCTTTTATTGAGCGCCATTTCAGCCGGGATGAGCTTCGACAGCGCGCACTACGCTTTAGCTGGACATCTTCTTTGCATGAGCATCACCCAACGATGGTAGAAATGGGCTGGTATAATCTCCGCCAGCGCGGGCTCAGAACCCTGGCAGGTAGAATATGGGTGTTTATTCGCCGTTTGCTGCTTCCAATTTTTCCTTTTAAATCTTCCTGATATGGTAAGTTTGAATTCTGAATCTGTTCACCTTTCTATTTGCATTGTTTCTTTACAAGCGCGTGATTATTTACGAGCCTGTCTGGATTCAATCTACCAGAATCCGCCAGGGGTTCCGTTTGAAATTGTTGTGGTGGACAACCATTCAACGGATGGCACCCAGTTGATGTTGAAAACAAAATATCCACAGGTTATACTAATTGAAAATGCTGAAAACCTTGGTTATACTGCTCCGATGAACCAGGCCTTGCGAGCGGCATGCGGAACCTTCCTGATGCAGCTAAATCCGGATACGGTGGTATTTCCTCAAGCCTTGGATACCCTCCTGGCGTTCATGGATGCAAATCCAGATGTAGGCATCTGTGGGCCGAAGGTTCTCAACCGGGATGGTTCTCTTCAGAAGCCTTGCCGGAGGGGTGAATCTCGTCCTTGGGCGGTCTTCACCTACTTTCTGGGACTGGCGCGCCTTTTCCCCCACAGCCGGCTTTTTGGTGGATATCAACTGAATTATCTAGATGAGGATGAAACACACGCTGTTGCAGGTGTATCGGGTTCATGTATGCTGATTCGGCGGGCAGTGGTTGATCAAATCGGTTATCTGGACGAACGTTTTTTTGCCTACCAGGAAGATGTCGATTACTGTTTCCGCGCCTGGCAAGCTGGATGGAAGGTTTATTATGTTCCTACAGCTCAAATTACGCACTTTGGAGGTCAGGGAGGCTCTCGTGTTCAGCCTTATCGCTCTATCATTGAATGGCACCGCTCCTATTTCTTGTTTTATCGCAAATCCTATGCTTCCGATTACTTTGTTTTGTTCAACATATTCTATTATTTCCTGATTCTTCTCAAGCTCCTGTATGCACTGGGCCTCAATGCTCTCCGGCGTGAGAAGTTTGCTGGTCCAAAGCGCTCCTGATGGATGGCTTGCCACTTAACTTGTTGAGGGCTTTGATTGTGGCTCTCTTAATCATATTCCCGATTTCCTGGCTAAGTGTTTATCTGACCTCCCGCCTCAGGTTGATCGATACACCCGGCGCCGCTATTCATAAAATTCATACCTCTCCCAAGCCAATTGCTGGTGGAATTGCCATGCTAGTGGCATTGCTGGTAACGGCTGTCCTCTTTAAAACAGGACGGGATCACAACTTGCTGGTGATGATCCTGGCAGCCCTGGTTGTCTTTGCCTTTGGCTTGTGGGATGATGCCCGTATCTTGCCTGCCTGGTTAAAATTGGCTGGGCAGGGGCTAGCCGTTGTCGTTTTGATCTGGCTAGATGTATACGTGCGTGTTTTTGAATCTCCAGAATTCTTTATTCAACTGCCACGCGGTTGGGCGATCATTTCTAACTGGACTCTGACATTTTTGTGGGTCATAGGCATTACCAACGCCTTTAATTTGATCGACAGTATGGATGGTCTGGCAGTGGGACTGGGAGGCATAGCGTCTGGCTTTTTTATGCTAATGGCTTTTGAAGCAGGGCAACCTGTGCTTGCATTGCAGTTGGCCTTGCTCTTGGGGGTTTGTGTTGGTCTGTATTTCTTTAACTCATTTCCAGCCGTATTCTTTTTAGGAGATTCGGGCGCCCAAACGCTGGGATTCCTTTTGGCTGTGATGGCTATCCTGTATACGCCCCAAGGCGCCAATCAATCTTCCTCCTGGATGGTGCCTGTTCTTGTGCTGGCAATGCCAATTTTTGATACAACCATGGTTATCATATCCCGCTTGAAGCGTGGTCACCCGGTTTTTTTGGCCCGCCTCGACCACACCTACCATCGCTTGGTTAATTTAGGTTTTCCCTCCAATCGGGCCGTTTTTATTTTGCATTTGGCAGCTCTTCTTTTTGGAAGCCTGGCCCTCTTTGTACTCTACCAGCCCCCATTTTGGGCCAATGCAATCTTCGTCTTTTGTTTGCTGGTAGGTGCTGCCTTAATCCTCATTCTGGATCAACGGGAAATGCAGACGTGAAAGAGTTTTCTCCTTACGACAAATTTATGCACGCCTACCGGTATTTATGGTTGGTGATTCTGTTTTCCATACTGGGTGGTTTGTTTGGGTTACTATTTCATCGCCTGCAACCACCGGTATATGAAGCTTACGCAGTCATCGAGTTGAATGTCGATCTGACTCAATCCGATTTTGCGCAGGTGCAACCCCTGACAGAGCTGGAACAAGATCAATCCATCTCAGCTGCAATGGGGGTAATTGCATCAGAGGCTGTATTGGGGCGTACGGTGGCTGTAGCTCAAGCGCAGCACATTCAACTTGATGAAACTGGCCTGGTTTTAGGAAAGAATATTTTCCTGGAACGGAAGCATGCAAACCAAATCCTGCGCGTGCGGCACCCCCAACCTGAGTCTGCAGCTCAGATTGCCAATCTATGGAGTGACCACGCCTACCAGGCCCTGGTCGAAGCTCACCAACACGCAACCCGGGCTCGGTTCTTAAAAGAATATCTGACCGCTTTAGAAAATTGTCCACCTCCCGAGCAAGTATCCCTTGAAGCTCCTGGGTTTTGCCAGATAGAAACCTACCAGAAATTACAAGCCCACGTTCAAGCCATCATTGAGGAACTGCATCAAGAATTACTTCTGGGTAAGGGTGTCATAGCAGCAATACGCTTTGATCAATTACAAAGCGCCTCGGTTCCCCCAACTCCCAGTTCGTATCGAGCTAACTGGTTGGTTTTCTCGGGTGCAGCGTTGGGTTTTGTTGTTAGCGTTGTAGCTATTTCCGTTTACCCTCGCAAGCGGAACGCTGGTTGAGAGAGAAACAAAGGATAGGATCAAGTCAGGCTGGTAATCCAGTCATGAAAAACTGATGAAGCTTTCTCCTGGTCTTTTACCCCCTTTCTTTAGAAGATCATCGATAGCAAAGGGTCTTGAGCTCATTCTTTGGGTAGGAGCGGTATTTTTGTTCCCGCTCACCAGTCTGCCTATATTAATAGAGCTGAGCAGCGCCACCACAGTTGCGCCGCCCTCATTGATTTTCTTCATTTTGCTGGCCTTGTTCTGGCTGGGTCCATATCTATTGCGCAGTGGGCGACTGCCGTTGGAGGCCATCCCCTTATTTGGGTTTGCTGCAGTATTCTTAGTAGCAACGGCTGCTTCAATTTTTATCCGCATTCCTCCCTGGCGAGATGCCAACATTCTGTCAGAATCAGTAGAAGCTCTGCTTACATTCGGCATTGGAGCAGTGGTTTTTTTCGTTACCTCGACCTGGATTTCTACAAAGCCCGGCTATTTCAAGCTGACTGTGCAGCTTATCAACTTGAGCGGATTGGTTGTCATCGTTTGGTCTCTCTTGCAGGGTGTGTATGCCTTTGCCTATGACAGCATGTATCCAAGCTGGTTGCTGCATTTGCAAAGAATGCTGGTAGGGCGCTCTGTGCCTTTGTTTGCGTTCCGGGTAAGCGGCTTTACCTACGAACCTTCCTGGTTGGCTCATCAGTTAAACCTGGTTTATCTACCGATCTGGGCTGCGGCCACGTTGACCGGTTTTTCTGTCCACGCTCGCCGTTTATGGTTTCTTAGCGTAGAAAATTTGTTACTTTTAGGTGGCCTGGCGGTCCTGTTTATGTCCTTCTCCAGGGTTGGTTGGCTCTCGATGCTGCTGGTAGCCGTCTACCTGTCATTTCAGGCTACCCGGCGGCTTATTTCTACGCTAAAAAAGCGTTTTGCTGTACATGATATTACACGTTCATGGCGTTATTACATCCTGAATGCTCTCATTCCGGTGGGGATGTGGCTGGTTGTTTTATTTGTATATATTTTTGTAGGCATTGGGATGGTTTATATAGGGGCAAAGGTTGAACCGCGCCTCCAGCGTATTGTCCAGGAAAATCTGCTGGCATCCGAAAGCGTGTTCCATGCCGCGAATAAACTTCAGTTTGCTGAACGGGTGGTATACTGGTTTACGGGTTGGGAGATCTTTGGCGACTATCCAATCCTTGGGGTGGGGCCTGGAAATGCCGGTTTCTTTTTCCATGAAAAAATGCCCGCTTTTGGTTGGGCACTGACCGAAGTCGCGGATACGTTTTACCGCTTTAACTCCATCCCCAATACAAAGAGCATGTGGGTACGAATTTTGGCAGAAACCGGCCTGGTTGGTTTTGCTGTATTTTTAGGCTGGTATTATCTGCTGTGGCAGAGTGGTCGCCTGGCGTGTTCTTCGCCAGACCGCTTGCTCAGGATGAGTGGGCTGGCCGGGCAACTGGTGCTCATCTCATTCATTGTTGAAGGTTTTAGTATTGATTCCTTTGCCCTGCCCTATTTTTGGTTTTCTGCTGGCCTATTTTCAGCCGGGGCTTATCTGGTGCGCAAAGAAGTAAGCATGGCTGTTTAATTTAGGAGAGAGGTAGATGGATAAACGTTGGTTATGGGTAGTGATCTTGATTACCGGTTTGTTGCTGATCATTTGTTGTTTTTGTTTGCTTTTGTTTGCCGGATTTTTTGTGTACAATGCCCAGACTTCCTCGGATGGCTCAGGAGTCTTGTTCCAACAATTTCCTGCTTTGCAAAACACTCCTACGCCGGTCGTTGTACGCCCTCTCGCCACGCCCATGTCGGGGCAAAAAGCTCCTCAGCCGGATACCGGCTCGGCAGAAAGTGCATTGCCTTCGGCGACGCCGTTTCCGTCTCCTGAAGAAAACATTGACGTTGAAGCAGATCTCTTCCTTGATAATGCCCGGACCACGCTCAATGACCTTGAACAGGTTGTTATTCCAACCAACGATATGCGTGAGTTAGCCCTGCGCTTGAAAGGAATTCAAAATATCCCCCTGACGGTTGAGCCGCCGGCTGAACCTTATTCCGTTGGCGATAAAAAAATATTCTGGGCCATTAACGTCGATGACAACAGACCTTTCCAGGTTGACGCCATTCTGCGTTATGAAACCGAGCACCTTTACTTTTGGATTGAAGATGGAGTGCGCTACCGCGAAGGTGAACTACGTGAATTGGCTGAGACTTTTGAATCTTCGATATACCCTACCACCCGGGAATTTTTTGGCAGCGAATGGAAACCGGGCATTGATGGCGATCCTCACCTGTATGTTCTGTATGCGCGCAGTTTAGGCAGAAACCTGGCCGGATATTTTTCGTCAGCCGATTCCTACCATCCTCTTGCTCATCCGTATTCCAACGCGCACGAAATGTTCTTTCTCAATGCAGACGTGCTCTCCTTATCCAACCTCTTTACGTACGGAGTCCTCGCCCATGAGTTCCAGCATATGATTCGCTGGCACCAGGATCGCAATGAAACATCCTGGCTCAATGAAGGTTTCTCGGAGTTGGCTGCCTTTCTCAATGGGTATTATGAGGGGGGCTTCGACACATTATATGCCAACAATCCATCCATTCAGTTAAATGACTGGCCCAATAGTATTTCAACAACTGCTCCCCACTACGGGGCCAGCTTCCTCTTTGTTAACTATTTCTTAGGAAGATTTGGCGAAGACCTGACCCGCGCTCTTGTTGCCCATCCCGATAATGGATTGGTCAGCATCGATAATGTTCTGCTCGAAAACGATATGATTGACCCGGGTACGGGTGAAATCATTGGGGCAGATGATGTATTTATCGATTGGTTGGTCACTTCGTATCTTAACGATGACACAATCGGGGATGGCCGCTATGCCTATCATATCTATCCGCAGGCGCCTCAAGCAAAGGAGACCCTCCAGATCAGCAATTGTCCGCTTGACGTTCAGACTCGGGGGGTCAAACAATATGGCGCAGACTATATACGCATCACCTGCAGTGGAGACTATATCCTGGACTTTGAAGGTTCGCTGATTACGAATTTACTTCCGGTTGATCCATATTCGGGCTCATACGCTTTTTGGTCCAACAAGGGAGATGAGTCGAATATGACCCTCACCCGTTTCTTTGATCTGCGGGATAAGCGAGTGCCGTTGACGCTTTCGTATTGGACCTGGTTTGATATTGAGCAAGACTATGATTACGTTTATGTTTCCGCTTCTACAGACGGGGAGAGATGGAGGATACTGACCACTCCCCGAGGAACAGATGAGGACCCCTCTGGGAATAGCTATGGCTGGGGATACAACGGCGCCTCTGGGGGCGGGCCGAAATGGGTCCATGAAATTGTGGACATCTCCCGTTATGCAGGGGATGAAGTATACCTGCGCTTTGAATATGTGACCGATGCAGCGGTCCATGGAGAAGGTTTTCTCCTGGATGATGTCAGCATACCCGAAATCGGCTATTTCACAGATTTTGAAACGGACGATGGCGGGTGGCAGCCGGATGGTTTTGTGCGGATTCAGAACGTGCTTCCCCAAGCCTATCGCCTGGCTTTGATATCTAAAGGGGACACATCAACGGTTGAGTACATTCCGGTATCCGCTGACATTACTACTCAAATCCCGATCAGTATCGGAGACGGTGTGGATGAGGTCATCCTGGTCGTCAGTGGTACAACTCGCTTCACTCGCCAGGAGGCGGCGTACAGGTTCAGCATTATGCCCTGAAGCAGACTGCTCTGCTAAACAAGAATTCACCCAGAAAAAAAGCCGGTCGCATGATACGCGACCGGCTTTTTTTGGGGTGAACTACGTACCACCCCAATTATGCGTCTTGATGTTCGGTGGGAGTTAAGTTTTTTTAGGCTGTCGCAGGGCAGCCAGCTCTTGCTCCAATTCAGCTCTCCGGGTGGCAGCGGCTTGTTTGATCTCAATTTGGAAATGCTGCGCCCGCTCCTGCATTTGTTGGCGCAACCGCTCTCCGGAAGCAGGCGCGATCAATAAACCTAACGCGCCGCCGATCAAGCTTCCCATGATAAAACCGGACAGAAAACTTGATACGCGATGCATAATGACCTCCTCTGGTTGATCTCAAGTTGATTGGTTGATTAGGAGCCGCTGCGGTCAAATCCGTCCTTATGCGGCTCCCTAAGGCTCTTCAGCGTAGAAGGATATTATAATGGGTAACCCATCCTGGTGGATATGGTTTCTTGAAAGGGGTGGATAAAATTCGTGAACAATATATGATTGCTTGAAAGTTGCCTAAATCGATTACAAATCTCGGGGGGCTATCCAAATCTTGACCGATAAAGTTCATTCTCTCATGTCCTGAAACATCAACCGCTCCTTGCTATTTTTCCCGTTTTCCATGATAATTGTCATGCCGCCCGGATCATCTTGACCGGTACGGCAAACCCTATAAAGTAACTGCTGAAGTGAGCAGTTACGATTTTGAAATATTTTGGCCCCTACCTTTTAAATTACCTCAGGAGGGTACCATGTCTGCAATGAATTCGACCGTTTCAACTCCACCGAAAACACAAAAGAAAATTACTACCCAAGATTTGCGGGCAAAAAAGCAGCGCGCTGAGATCATCACCATGCTGACTGCCTACGATTACGCTACAGCCCTGGCGTTAGATGATGTTGGCATCGATGCCATCCTGGTGGGTGATTCCCTGGGCATGGTCGTTCTAGGTTACGACAATACCCTGCCGGTGACCATGGAGGATATGTTGCACCACTGTAAAGCTGTGGCACGTGGGGCGCGGCGAGCTTTATTAATTGGCGATATGCCATTTATGTCATATCAGGTATCCGTCGAAAAAGCTGTGCAAAATGCAGGCCGGTTCCTGCAAGAAGCCGGTATGGATGCAGTCAAGCTGGAAGGAGGGCGTGAACGGCTGGAGGCAGTGCAAGCCATTGTATCTACAGGGATTCCTGTAATGGGTCACTTGGGGTTAACCCCCCAGAGTGTCCATCAATTGGGAGGTTTTCGGGCGCAGGGAAAAACTGCCGCTGCCGGCAAGCGCTTATTAGAAGATGCCCTGCTGTTAGAGCAGGCAGGTTGCTTCAGCATTGTCCTGGAATCTGTGCCCGCTCGCCTGGCAGCTTTAATCTCCCAAAAATTGCAAATTCCCACGATTGGGATTGGCGCCGGAGCCGCGTGCGATGGACAGGTTCTGGTCACACATGACCTACTAGGTCTGTTTGACCGTTTCACACCAAAATTTGTCAAGCGGTATGCCAATTTGCGCGCGGAAACCTTGCAGGCCTTTTCCGCTTTCATCAACGAGGTGAAAAACAAGGATTTCCCGTCCGAAGAGCATACCGTCGATATGCCTGATCCAGAATGGGTCACCCTTCTGTACGAATTAGAGCAGGGGGGTTGACATGGCTGCTTCCATACCTGATGTGATCATTGCTGGCACCGGCGCAATGGCCTGTTTGTTTGGAGCCAGGCTTTCAGCAGCGGGGGTTCCGGTTACGATGTTGGGTACCTGGGCGGCGGGGCTAGAGGCGCTACAGCGATATGGTGTGCGGGTGGTTGCAAGCGATGGCAGTCAGCTGGCTTATCCGGTCAGAGTTGCTCGCCAGCCGTATGAGATCCCCCCAGCCAACCTGGCTTTGGTATGTGTTAAGTCCTGGCAAACCGAACGAGCTGCTCGCCAACTAGCTGGTTGCCTGACGCGAAATGGGGTGGCTTTGACGCTTCAAAACGGGTTGGGCAATTACGAGACCCTGGCACGCCTGCTGGGACCCAAAAGATCAGCTCTGGGGACAACTACTTTTGGCGCCAATATGCTGGCGCCGGGCATTGTCCGACCGGGCGGTGAGGGCATCACCAGTCTGGAAGACCATTCCCGCCTGGATCTCTTTCGGGAGCTTTTTAGCATGGCTGGCTTTGCTGTGCAAACGGTTAGCGATCCGGTTGAGCTGTTGTGGGGTAAATTGGTCATTAATGCCGCCATCAATCCCTTGACCGCTTTGTTGCGTGTCCCGAATGGGGAATTGTTACAAAAGCCCAGCACGCGCTCTTTAATGAGTGTAGTTGCCAGAGAAGCGGCCGCGGTTTCCGCCGCTCAAGGTATCCGCTTGCCATACCCGGATCCTGTTGAAGCTGCAGAGAGTGTAGCCGCCAAGACCGCCTTGAACCTCTCCTCGATGCTACAAGACATCTTGCGTGGCTCCCCAACCGAAATTGACGCGATTTCAGGCGCAGTTGTCCGGGCAGCAGAGACAGCAGGTCTGTCTGTTCCGGTGAACCGGACTTTGTGGGAATTGGTCAAATCCTTAGAACAAGCTGACTCTCACCAGCCTATCCCGGAGACTGCCATAACGGGTCGTCTGTTGAATCGCAAAACCCAATACCATCCCCTATATCCGCTCAAGACGGACAACCGGCCTCTATGATCACTGTTACGACCTTGGCTGAATTACGCCAGGCTCGAGTGAGTCTGGTGGAGCCGGTAGGCTTAGTACCGACCATGGGTTACCTTCACGAAGGTCACCTGTCTTTGGTCCGGCAGGCCAGGCAAGAATGCGCCAGTGTTATTGCCAGTATCTTTGTGAACCCAACCCAGTTTGGTCCCCACGAAGATCTCCGGTCTTATCCCCGCGATCTGCCGCGAGACCTTTACTTATTGGCCAATGAAGGTGTTGATCTGGTTTGGACGCCTTCAGTTGATATCATGTATCCCGCTGGCTTCCAAACCTGGGTAACGGTCGAAGAAGTGACCTCCAGGCTAGAAGGTAGCCAGCGACCGGGCCATTTTCGCGGGGTAGCAACCATTGTGGCAAAGCTATTCAATGCCACTGTCCCGCACAAAGCCTATTTTGGGCAGAAGGACGCTCAACAGGCGGTTGTGATCCGCCGGATGGTCCAGGATCTCAATATACCTGTCCAGATCGTGGTCTGCCCAATTGTTCGCGAGGCGGATGGGTTGGCAATGTCCAGCCGGAACGTGTATCTAAGCACGGCAGAACGCCAGGCAGCCCCGCTGTTGTATCGCGCCTTGCAAGCTGCCCAAGATGCTTACAATGAGGGTGAGAGATCTGCCGAGCGTCTACGCCAGATTATGCAATCTGTTCTGGCGGAAACTAACCTGGCCCAACCACAGTATGTTTCCTGCGCAGACCCGGAAACCCTGCAAGAGCTGGATTGGGTGAATGAACGCGCCTTGCTGTCACTGGCGGTTTATTTTGGAAAGACACGTTTGATTGATAATCTACTGCTGCCGGAGCAGGAGTGAGGGATTGCCAGCGCTGGTGGTCACCCACCATCTTGGGGAAAGGTGAATCATGCTGCTTGCGATAGATATTGGTAACACCAATATTACTTTAGGGCTTTATGAGGGGCAGGAGCTTGGACCGCGCTGGCGGCTGGCGACGAATCACGAAAGAATGCCGGACGAGTATGCCTTACAATTTCTTGGGCTGCTTTCACATGCGGGTTTTGCGCCTGAAGATTTGCAAGGCATCAGCCTGGCCTCGGTTGTTCCGCCGCTTACCGGAAAGATCATTGAGGCCTGCCGGCGCTATTTGCTCCAAGAACCATTTGTGGTGGATGCAGGGGTGAAAACAGGGGTACGGGTGCGCTATGATGATCCGCGCGCGGTGGGCGCCGACCGGATCGTGGATGCTGTTGCCGTGCAAAGGTTGTATGGCGGGCCGGCTTGCGTGGTAGATTTTGGCACGGGCACGACTTTTGACGCCATTTCGAAAGAGGGAGATTACCTGGGTGGTGCGATTGCTCCGGGCATTGGCATCGCTGCAGAAGCGCTCTTTATCAGAACAGCAAAACTGCCGCGGGTGGATTTGCAGCGTCCTCCCTCAGTGATTGGACGCAACACGGTTCACTCTATGCAATCTGGCCTTTTTTTTGGCTATGTTTCTTTGGTGGAAGGGATGGTAGCTCGCTTTCGGAAAGAGCTTGGTCTGGATATGAAGGTTATTGCCACCGGTGGATTGGCTGAGGTGGTTGCCGCAGAGACTCGCGTCATTGATATCATCGCCCCTTGGCTAACTCTGGACGGGCTGCGCATTCTGTGGGAATTGAACAGGGTATAATGGTGGTTGAAAAGGATATCTTTTTACCACTATGAAAACAGAAATCATCCACGCCGACCACCCGGTTGCCCTTACCCATGCTGCTGATATCTTAACCCATGGAGGCCTGGTTGCTTTTCCGACAGATACAGTTTACGGTCTGGCGGTCTTGCCATTTCAAGCAGAATACGTTGAGCGTCTGTATATTGCTAAGGGGCGCAACAGTGATCGAGCAATTGCAGTCCTTTTAGGGGATGATGAGCAGTTGGAGCAGGTGGCCAAGGACATCGGAGAAACTGCCCGGCGTTGGGCAAAGGAGTTTTGGCCTGGGCCCTTGACATTGATTGTCCCTAGCCTCGAGACTATCCCGAAAATGCTAACTTCGCAGCCCAACCTTGGGATTCGAATACCCGATCATCCGGTGGCCTTAGCTTTGTTGCGTTTGGTCGGTCCGCTGGCTGTCACATCGGCTAACCTATCCGGTCAGGCGAATACCAATACTGCTCAGGAGGTATTTGAACAGCTAGATGGGCGAATTCACTTAATACTAGATGGTGGGCGCACACCCGGTGGCGTTCCCTCAACCGTGGTAGATTGTACTGTCGATGAGCCGGTCATCCTGCGCCAGGGACCGTTGACTATGGAAGATCTAAAGCGGGCGTTATCCTGACTGAACGGGCCGCTGTGGAAATGATTTCTAATCGAATATTTAGGAAGAGTTCATGACTCACTCAGGTGTATCGATATAATAAGAGTTGCATTCTCCTTTTTCTCAATACCGCCTAATGGAGTTCGGGCAAACTCCTGACCGGCGGTTTGAGTTTTTAATTCCCCCAATGCAGGCGTACAGTGGTCTTATAATTCCGATACGGGCCAGTTTGGCAAGACATCCATGTCAAAGGGATCCTTTTGACCCTGCCGGAACCTGTAATAACCGGCTCCCGCGATCATGGCAGCATTGTCCGTGCATAGGTGCAGGGGTGGGATATGCACCGGAACCTCTGACCGCATCAGGAAGGAATTTCGCAGGCTGTGGTTCGCAGATACTCCTCCTACAACCAGCACACTCTTGACATTGAACTCAGTAGCTGCGTGCAGGGTTTTGGTAACCAGCACCTCCACCACCGCCTCCTGAAAACTGGCAGCCAGGTCGGCGACAGGAAGTGGATTGGCTACACCCTCCAGCCGGCGCACCTCTCTCATTACTGCAGTCTTTAACCCGCTGAATGAAAAATTCCAGGACCCCTCTAACCGGGCGCGGGGGAAGTTGAAAGCGCGCGGGTTTCCTCCCTCGGCGCTTTTTTGAATTGCTGGACCACCTGGGTAAGGTAGTCTCAGCAATCGCGCAACCTTGTCGAAAGCCTCTCCGGCTGCGTCGTCAAGCGTGCCGCCCAGGCGACGGTATTTCAGATGACTGTTCATCAAGACCAATTCTGTGTGTCCACCTGAGACAATTAATGCAACCAGCGGAAACTGCGGCTCGGCCACAGGGGGCTCATCCGCTTTGTAAAGCCACGTGGAGTAAATATGGGCTTCCAGGTGGTTGACCCCAATCAACGGCAGGCCGCTGCCCAGAGCCAGGCCTTTGGCGGTGTTCATCCCTACCACCAGCGACCCGGGCAGGCCAGGCCCACGGGTCACAGCAATGGCGTCTACTTCGGCCAGGCTTAAGTGGGCCTGCTGCAAGGTCTGGTCAATAATCGGAAAGATGGTCAAAATATGTTGGCGGGAAGCAACCTCTGGGAAGATGCCACCGAATTGAGCGTGCAGATCCACCTGGGATGCCACCAGGCTGGTCAGGATCACCCGCCCGTTCTCTACGATAGCTGCAGCCGTCTCATCGCAGGAAGTTTCGATTCCGATTATGCGCGCCAGGAGTAGCCCGGTTTTCTCTTCACCAACAGCTTGTTTATCGGCAGCCATAATTTTCGTGCGCTCCTTCGATCTGCTTATCTCAAAGGTAGAACCAGGTCAAGTGGATACTCGGCCAGGATTTCCAGTTTTCCATCCGGTCTGACCCAAACGCTGTCTTCCAGCCGGACCCCCATGCCCTTGTCTGGATAATATAGCCCAGGTTCTATCGTTACAACCACCCCTGGCGCCAGGATATCTTTTTCGGTGGCATTCTTTCCAAACCAGGGACGCTCATGTACGTGCAACCCCAACCCATGGCCCAGGCTGTGCACATATCCTGCTTGTGTCTGGGGATTAGACTGAACAGTCGGATGCCCCTGCTGCTCGAATAATTGGCAGGTTCGTTTTTGATAATCAGCACACGGGGCGCCGGCTTTCAATTCAGCAAATATTTGCTTGTAAACGGCCAGCACATCTTCATATAAAGCCTGGACCTCGTCTGGGGCGTAGCCAAGACACCAGGTGCGGGTGAAGTCGTAATAGTAGCCACTGCCCGCTTCACAGGGAAAGATGTCGAAAACAATCGTTTGACCCAGGCGCAGGCTGCTTTCCGGGTTTCCACTGCTGTGGGGAATGCCAGCGTCTCGCCCGATGGCAAAGATCGTGCCTTCAGGGTTTTCTGCACCCCTTTCCGCCAACCATAAATTGATGCGCCGCTTAACATCACCAATTGTCAGGGGTAACCCATCCTGGTCAACCAGCATATCATCTTTCACTCGTTGTGAGGTTAAATAATCGGCTACATTTGCCACAACTTCAGTGGTGACCCGGCCCATTTTCCGAATTCGCTCGATCTCATTCTCATCCTTGGTTGCCATTGCTTCCAGGAGCACGGAGTTGTTGTGTTCTCCAACGATCTCCAATTCTGGCATCCGCTCCTGGAGGGCATTGAAAATTGCATAGCTCGTTCCAGCATCAATATGCCCGTAAATAGCCATCCGCCCAGAGGTCACCCTGGCTTCGGCAAGCATCATTTGGTAACGCTCGATCGTGGCTTTGAAGATATCCCCAGCGGTTATCTTCAATAGGTCGGTAAGTTTATAATCATCGATGTTCTTTGAGCGTAGACCTGTAGCGGCTGCTTCTTCTCGTTCCATAGATGCAAAAAATAAGATTGGTTCCTGACCCCGCTTTTTGATTAAATCTGCCTGAGTCAGATGAGCGCCGCCGGTCAGGTAGTACATGGGAGGGTTGTGCTGGGCTGGACCGGTAACAAGCAGGGCATCCAGGTTGTTGTCCAACATGATGGCATCAAGGTCTTTTTTCATCAGGTGTTTTATTCCTCTGGAAAGATGATTTCGTTGAGATTCCCCTCAGGATGTGGTTTTGCCGAGCAGCTGCTCCAAGATGGAGAGAAGGATAGGCTCTTGCTCTGGAAGAATTGTGCGAGGGTCGAGGATGACCTGTCCATCCTCAATACGGGCAATCACCGGTGGTGTAGTGGCGTGCAGGCGAGCCAGGAAGCGATTGGGGTTGGGACCTGCTAAGGCCAATAAAAAAGTGGGCAGTGTCTCACCTGGAAGACTGCCACCACCCACGGTTGAGAAACCAGGTATGACTTCACCCTGTCCCAGGCGGGTAACCCATGCTTGGGCGCGGCTATGCAAAACCTCGGTTGAGGTAGAAATCATGCGCCAGATGGGAACATGGCTTTCAGCCTGATCTTTGATATAGTGCAGCAATGTGGCTGACAAAGCCGCCAGGCAAAGCTTATCTGCGCGGATCGCTCGGGCCAGGGGATGCTTTTTTAGTTTGGCGATCAGGTCTGGTCTACCGAGGATAATCCCGGCTTGAGGACCACCAAGCAACTTGTCTCCGGAGAAACAGACCAGGTCAGCGCCGGCCGCGAGTGATTCCTGAACGGTCGGTTCAGGTCCCATTCCAAAACGGGTCGTATCAAGAAAAGCCCCCGACCCTAAATCGTCTACCACTGGCAGCCCGGCTGCGTGGGCAACCTGGACGATTTCTTTTAGGCTGGGTTCGCTGGTAAAACCGACAATGCGGAAGTTTGAACGGTGAGCTCTGAGTACCAGCGCAATCGGTTCTGCAGAAATCGCCTGCTCATAGTCCGAAAGATGGACCCGGTTGGTCGTCCCAATTTCTACCAGTTTGGCGCCGGATTGCTTCATCACATCTGGTACTCTAAAGCCCCCACCGATTTCAACCATCTGTGAGCGGGCTAAGACCACCCGCCTGCGGCGGGCCAGTGCGATCAGTACCAGCAAGACCGCAGCAGCGTTGTTGTTCACTACCAGCGCCGCCCCGGCTCCGGTCAACCGTTTGAGCAGGTCCTCGGCATGAACAAGACGAGAACCACGCCGGCCTGTTTTTAAATCGAACTCTAAATTTGAATAACCGACGGCGGTCTCGTGCATGGCTTGGATGGCCTCTCGGCTGAGAGGCGCCCGCCCAAGGTTGGTATGCAAGATCACCCCGCTCGCATTTAAGACCGGTCGAAGAGAGCTAGAGGTCCATCCATCCAGCCAGTGTTGGGCGCTGGCAAGGATTGTCTGGGTGGTTGGAATGTGCTGGTCCAACGCGTATTGCTGCCGGATTTGGTCCAGGGTAAAGCGGATGGCCTCCACGGTTAAAGGGCGTCCGTAGGTTTCGATCCAGGTGAGAACCAGGCGGTCTTGCAACAACTGGTCGACTGACGGTAATGATCGCAAATCAGGCATTTTGGTCAGGGCTTCCACTGGCTGCGTTCACGCAATCTCAACAACCATTCAATCAACAGCAGACCAATTGCCAGCAGCAGCGCCAAGGATGGTGTTAGCAGGCGGGGGATGCGTAACCATGCCAGGGTGGGGAAATAGATGCCGACCCAGAGCGCCTGGCGCACAATCACACCAGGGTGGGCAGGGGGCAGGCTTGGAAAGCGCCGGTTCAAAAAAGCAACAAACGGTAAGGCTGTCCCGCTTAGGGCAATGACGCTTAAGAAATAGAACAGCCAGCGCGGCCCCAGTTCTGGTGGGGCGAAAATGAACAAGGCGATCAAGCCGCCCCAACCGGTTATCATCAAAAAAAGAGCTGATGGGATATAACTGCTGATAGGAGGAGAACTTGAACTTTGCATGGCATTCCTTTTTCCGGCTTCAGTGGAGACCCTCTGCAAACAATCTCGCCTGAGCATTTATGACAGGTTTATTTTAACACACGAAGCTGAACTAGACTGTTCGATAGAGGTAGGATATCTGCAAAAATGAACAGCTGTACCGGTTTATGCTGGTACAGCTGCTAATACATGATGTTCGATTAGGATATCCGGCTGAAATCAGCGGCTATCTCCTGCAAGATTCTCAGGCCTCGCGAAACTCGCCTTCAACGACTTCGGTCTCTCCATCTGGTCCCTGGCTACCTTTGCCTCCATTTTCGCCTGAGGTTGGTCCTCCTTGCTGTTGGGCATAGAGCTGTTGGCTGATGGCATGGAAGGCATTTTGGATGTCTTCAGTCTGTCGCCGGATAGAAGCCAGATCATCGCTTTTGGTCGACTCGCGCAGGGCATTGAGCTTATTTTCGATGTTTGCGCGTTCCTCCGCCGGGACCCGCTCGCCCAGTTCTCGCAGCGTTTTCTCAGTCTGGTAAGCCAGGCTATCGGCGGTGTTGCGGACTTCTGCCAGCTCGCGCCGCTTGCGATCTTCGGCTTCATGCTCGCGCGATTCCTGTACCTTTGCCTCAATTTCTTGTTTGCTCAGGTTGGTTGAGGCGGTGATGGTGACTTTTTGTTCCTTGCTGGTAGCCTTATCACGTGCTGTGACGTTCAGAATGCCGTTCGCGTCGATATCGAAGGTGACTTCCACTTGCGGCACACCGCGTGGAGCGGGGGGGATGCCTTCCAAGCGGAAGCGTCCCAGGCTCATATTATCGGCAGCCATCGGTCGCTCACCCTGCAAAACGTGGATGTCGACGGCGGTTTGGTTCTCTTCAGCGGTCGAAAAAACCTCTGACTTTTTGACTGGGATGGTTGTATTGCGCTCAATGAGGGTGGTCATGATATTACCCATGGTTTCCACGCCTAAAGACAAGGGGGTGACATCAAGCAATAGCACGTCCTTGACTTCGCCTGCCAGTACCCCAGCCTGAATAGCAGCGCCGACCGCCACAACCTCATCGGGATTGACTCCCTTGTGCGGCTCTTCACCAGTTAACGAGCGCACTAAATCCTGGACCATCGGCATGCGGGTTGCACCACCGACGAGCACGACTTCGTTGACTGCGTCGGTCTGCAGGCCGGCGTCTTTCAATGCGGCATTGAATGGCCCGCGCAGGCGCTCGATCAGGTCTTCGGTCAGTTGCTCAAATTTTGCCCGGCTTAGTTTCATCTGCAGGTGCTTAGGACCTGATGCGTCGGCGGTGATGTATGGTAGGTTGATCTCCGTTTCCATTACGCTGGAAAGCTCGATTTTCGCTTTCTCGGCGGTCTCGCGCAGCCGTTGTAACGCTTGCCGATCATTGCGCAGGTCGATGCCCTGCTCTTTCTTAAATTCATCAGCAATCCAATTGACAATGCGCTCGTCCCAATCATCTCCACCCAGATGGGTGTCGCCATTGGTAGATTTGACTTCAGTTACGCCGCCGCCCACTTCCAGGATGCTGACATCAAAGGTGCCGCCACCCAGGTCAAAGACCAGGATAGTTTCATTTTCTTTCTTGTCCAAACCATAGGCTAAGGCAGCCGCAGTGGGCTCATTGATGATGCGCAATACCTCTAGGCCGGCAATTTTTCCAGCATCTTTTGTCGCCTGGCGTTGGCTGTCATTGAAATACGCCGGTACGGTGATAACCGCCTGGGCAACTCGCTCTCCCAGGTAGGCCTCGGCATCCGTTTTGAGTTTCCCCAATACCATGGCTGAAATCTCTTGAGGGCTATACTCGCGCCCGGTTACGGGGACTTTTACCCGCGCATCACCTGCCTGTCCGGCAATTACCTGGAAGGGTACAATCTTGCGCTCTGACTCGACCTCATCGTACCGGCGGCCCATGAAGCGCTTGATAGAGTAGATGGTATTCTCCGGGTTGATCGTAGCCTGGCGTTTGGCGGTCTGCCCAACCATTCGCTCACCAGACTTACTGAACGCAACCACCGAAGGCAACAGGCGGGAGCCTTCTGCAGTGGTAATAACGGTGGGGTCGCCACCTTCCATAACCGCCACCACACTATTGGTGGTACCCAGGTCAATACCGATAATTTTTGGCATAGTATCCTCCTTACACAAACGTCATTTCAGGACAGCCAGGTAAGCTATCCAAGTTTTTGTTATATAAGCGCCTATAGGATATACTTTGGTCCTATGATCTGCGTTAACATCGTGTTAGAGGGATATCAGAATGAGTGTTTTGCGCAAAATGGCCACACAAAACACTTAATTCCCGAGCTCTTCGCGGATTGATGCAGTGCTGCCTTTTACACTACTTATACCTAAATTAATAATCAAATTTGGAAGTTAACCGGAAATAATTTTTTGAGACGCGTTTTTTGGAGGTTGAAACAACAATGTTACGCGATTGGAGAAAAAGTTTCCTTTAACATTTATGCCCATGTACGGCGTGTTGGGCCGGTATCTGGACATTGGACCCCATATGCAGGGGTGATAACCTGTGCCCACCCCTGTAAATAGGGTTCTATATTGCTTGTATTCCTCTCCTGCATTGGCAGTACATGATGAGTGGGAAAAGTTGTTGAATCTTAAATTTTCGTTTTTTTTTAGAAGACCGTAGGTTTAGTATATTGATTTTCAATGCCAATATCTGCTAGAATGCTATGTGTTAGGAGATAATGCAGCCAGATCACATGGGGCAAACAGGGGGCACCCATCTGCACCATGGCGGCGGATTTTTCTCTCGAAGTTGTTAGTTGCTGGATCCTTTTTCATCTCCCTTACTGGTTAACGGTAATGGGACTGTTGTATCTAGCTATTTGTTGAGTAATTAACGAACAGCCCTGCTTGTAAAGCAGTTGGATGGTGGCCAGTTTGTTACTGGTATGCTTAATATTGCCACCAACCTGAATATTATGGAAGGTAGGAGGTATATGGATGAAAGCCGAACAAGCCTGGCAGGCAGCATTGGGTCAGCTTCAGATGGAAATGCCAAAAGCCGCGTATGACACATGGGTTAAGAACGCTGAGCTGGTGACCTATGAAGATGGCGCTTTTGTAATTGGGGTAAGTAACTCGTATGCTCGGGATTGGCTGGAAAGCCGCCTTTCCAGCACAGTCATACGCATGTTGACCGGGATGATGAATCGCTCGGTGGCAGTTCGGTTTGTGGTGTGGCAGGACTCTGATGTTTTTGCGTCTCAGGAAAGTACATATGGCAACGAAGGGTTTCTGAATGGCTCGGATGATGATAATGATGTGCATGAGCTTCCAGAGGTACTTAACTCAACCCTGAACGCCCGCTATACTTTTGATAATTTTGTTGTTGGGCCTAGTAATCGTCTTGCCCATGCCGCCTCGATGGCCGTAGCTGAGAAACCAGCTCAAGCATATAATCCACTCTTCTTATATGGTGGAGTTGGGCTGGGTAAAACCCACCTGCTTCATGCAGTTGGCAACTTGTGTGCACGGCGCAAGCAGAATATCCTCTACGTTTCCTCAGAAGAATTTACCAACGACCTGATCAATGCCATCCGGACGCATACCACCCAGGCTTTCCGGGACAAATACCGCCGCATCGATGTACTCCTGATCGATGATATCCAGTTCATTGCCGGGAAAGAGTCAACTCAGGAAGAGTTTTTTCACACCTTCAATACATTACACGGGCAAGATAAACAAATCGTTATTACATCCGACCGGCCTCCCAAAGCGCTGGTTACCCTGGAGGAGCGTCTGCGCTCACGCTTTGAGTGGGGGCTTACCGCCGATATTCAAGCGCCAGATTTTGAAACTCGCCTGGCAATCTTAGAGGCCAGGGCTGAACGGTCGGGTTATCATCTTCCTGAAGGAATTTTGGACACCATTGCACGGCGCGTCCAATCGAATATCCGCGAACTGGAAGGCGCTTTGACCCGCATCATGGCTTTTTCAAACTTGAGCGGTTTGCCGATCACACCACAATTATTGGATTCAGCTCTGGCGGATCTATTGCCCCGCAGGAATGAAGTACAACCCGACCAAATCGTGAGCGCTGTTGCAAAAACCTACAATCTTTCCATTGACCGGATTCTGGGTCGGGACCGGTCCCGAGAAGTGGCCCTGCCCCGTCAGATTGCCATGTACTTGTTGAGAGAAGAGGCCAGAATTTCCTTACCCCAAATTGGGAATACCCTGGGTGGGCGTGACCACACCACCGTCCTGTACGGTTGTGAAAAAATTGCTGATATGTTGGAACGAGATGACCGTCTCCGGCGTCAAATGGTTGAGATCCGGGAAAAAATCTACGGACACTCAAACATCGCCGTATAGATAGATTAGCATGCCATTTCCATTGAAAGAGGCGGACAGGTTGCCTTCCCTGTCTGCCTCTTTCTTCTTAATTTGTGTGCGTGGTGAGCGTCGTCACGCTCACCAATTATTTAATTTTCCGCTGTTTGAGAATTTGGAATCGTTGCCGGACCCATTTCATGGCGCGGCTGTGCCATGGGGTGGGGAATTGTTTTTCCTGTTCGTCTACTAATGGCCAGGGGTCAAGGTCTAGCATTTTACGGACGATGTAGCTTCCAATCAATTTAATAGTAGCCACTGCAGGAGCTGCCAGGATTAAACCAACCAGACCAATTAAATTTGCCGCTAGAATTGCTGTGATTAAGACCGCGGCAGGATGGATTCCCAGGGTTTTTCCGAACAGCCTGGGCGAAACCAGGTTATCAAAAACCTGGTCAAGCAGGATGGCTGCTCCGATTACCAGCAGGGTGTATTGCCAGGGATCAAGTCCGAAATAATTTTCCGGCTGGAAGAATGCTACCAGAGACGTCACCGTCCAGGCAGTTAGCGGGCCGATATATGGCACGAAACGAGACAGACCCGCCAGAATGGCGATTGCCAAAGCGTAGCGCATTCCCAAGATGCTCATTAAGACTGTATAACTGATGATTACCAGGGTAATTAATATCAACTGCCCGCGCAGAAAAGCGTTCCAGGATCGTTTGAGTTCTATGCCCATCCGGCGCAAATCATTGTCATAGCCAGGGATTTGGATGTAGGGCAGCCTTTCGGGTACCCGGCTGGCATCAGCCAATATGAAGTAGGAGATAATCAGGATAAACAACAGCCAACCGAGCGTAGAAACCGCGCTGGTTGCGGCTGTACTGGCTAACGATCCCAGGCGTCCCAGCAGTGGCTGCAGATACGCCAGGAGTCGTTCGGTGATCAATCCTAGCTCAAGTTGGGCCATATCCAACTCAAAGGGACCGAACGCGAAAGTTTGTGTGGAGATGTCAGCCACGATCTGAGGTAGATTATTCAGAAAACGATCTACCACCAAGATCAAGTTTTGAATTTGCTGTACAACAGCAAAGCCAGCTACCGTGATTGAAGCTGCCAGCAAAATCAACAAAACCAGGTAAATAACATTTACAGAACCCTTCCAAGACAATTTCGTAAGGGCTGAGAGGCGGTCTGCAACCGGGTGAAGCAGGTAGGTCAATACAAAAGCCAGGATGACGGGGCCAATCAGCGAGCGGAAATAGATCAATAGTCCCGCTACAATGGCAACAAAAGTGAGCCCTACAATCAATTTCATTGTAGGACCCCATTTTGGGGATGCAGATGGGGATATGGGGTTCTGATCCTCCATGTATGAGCCTGCCAATTAGGTTGTGTTCCGTCCAATGTGTTCCGACCATTTGAAATTTATATGGACGGAACACTTTAAGCTTTGTCCAGGCACTTGTCAAGTAACCTGAAACTGAACTATGAGCCTGGACAAAGCAGTAGTCTGCAGAGATGTAAAGGCCGGTTATTCCTCTACCAGCCTGAGTACTTTCTATGAATCAATTTAGCGTAAGAAGAAGGACAGCACTACCAAAATCATCACAAAAGAACCAGCCAGTGTACCGATCCGTTTCAGGTCTTTGATTGTATCGCTGTAATCTGGGTTAAACTCCAAGCTTCTGCGAACGCTATTCCCAACTACGGGCGTTGCGATATTTTGTTGGGTTGTTTCTTTTCGCTGGGTTCGTCTGGCTTTCTTACTCATATTTTTTCCTTTTGGTAATTATTGACCGAATAAGTCCGTTGTTTAGCGAGATGCGCTCTGGAGATCGGCGGTCACCACGATGCGCTTATTATCTATTAGATACGGATAACAAGAAATCAATGTGACGATGGCTTTGTTCATTGGCGCCATCACCTCTACTCGGGTTGGTTCTACTACCTCAGAGCCTGAGATAATATAGGTGTAAGAGCGCTGGCTTGTGTAAAGGATGACCTGATCGCCAGGTTGGAGCTGATCCAGGTCTCGAAAGATCTCTCCAAAAATATCATTGTGGGCGCTCAGAACAACATTATTTTTTTCACCCGGGTTGGCCGAACCGATATATTGGCCCACGCCCTTCTTTAATTGTTCATCACCTGTCCCCTGGACAATGGGAGCATCGACTTTGATTGCCGGAATTTGTATCCGAATGGCGTGTTCTGGCGCCGGTGTGGGGATCGGAACGTTTGCGAGAGACTGATAGAGTGGGCGCAGATGTTCCGGGATTTCAGCTTCATTAAAGCGCGGTCCGCCGGGAGAATCGGGTGGCGTATGTCCGGAAGGCAGCACAACGGCAAAAATCAGCGGGGTTGGTGTCATTGTTGGTAGCACCAGTGCTTGGGCGTGTTCCTGGTTCAGCTCTCTGAGGATCTCAAGTCCGTTAAAAAGGACAAACATCAAGCTGATAACAGCCCCTACTTCGACCAACAGCAAGCCACCGTCCAGGAAGCGCCTCAGTCTGGAACGCTTTTTGTTTGCTTCAGGTTGCTGGTCGCTTTCCACCACCGGCATGGAATGTAAATTATCCAGGGAAGTTGTATCTTCATCAGATGCAAGCGTGACGACTCGGCCTGTCCGGCGGAAATGTTCCAGGCGACCATCCCGTGATGAGCGCCGTTTTTCCACCAGCAAACGGCGTAGTTCTTCTACAGAGTAATCCTCAGGAGTTCCACTTCTTGACACGGCAGGATTATACCTCATTTGCGCATAGGAGCTGCATAGAGCGCATCTTGAAAAACCTCAGATAGCCTTTTCGCCAGGGCAGGCCGGTTAAAATGATCCTGCAAATATTGGCGCCCATTATTGCCCATTTCCTGTCCAGTGTGCAATTCTTGAGCCAGAGACAGGATGGCCTCAGCGATCGCCTGGGGGTTGCCAGGGGGCACGGGAATACCAGCCCCAGCCTGCTCGATGACTTCTCGGATGACGCCTTCGATGGCCAGGATGACCGGTCTGCCGGCAGCCATATAGTCGAATACCTTATTGGGATAGACCGTGGCATATAGCGGGATCGGTTTGAGGATGGCGATACAGGCATCTGCTGCGGCTAAAGCAGGTCCCATTTTGGTTTTAGGGATGGGGGGGATGAAATACAGGTTATTAAGACCCATTTCACCTGCCTGCCTTTGTAATGCAGCCTTTTCTTTCCCATCTCCCAGAAGCACTATGGCGATGTGTGAATATTCTTTCAACAGGGCAGCCGCTTCAAGCAGGACTCCCAGATCATTGGACATGCCGTGCGCCCCGGCGTAAAGGGCGATAAATTTACCTTGCAACCCATGCTCTTTACGAAAATCTGCCCCGTCCGCTTGCGGGTCAAACATACTCAGGTCAGCCCCATTGGGCACCAGCTCAACCCGCCGGGCGCCATGTGTTTCCACATGCCGGATGAACCCAGGCGAGTTGACAATGACCCGTTCGGCTTGCCGGTAGAGGAAACGCTCTAACCATTCAGAAGCGCGAATCAAGATAGGTTGGCGCAGAACACCGACCTGAACGGCAAAGGCAGGCCACAGGTCTCTGACTTCAAAAAGGAAAGGCGCCTTTTTCAGCCTGGCCAGCGCCCAGGCAGACAGGCCCTGAAATATGGGCGGAGAAGTTCCCCACACCAGGTCGACTTCCTTAACCTGGACTCCGGCGAAAAAGGAAGAAACCATAAAGCTGCTAAAGCTCAACACTCGGTGGATGAAACTGCGATGTAGAGCAGGATAAGTATAAGCCCGCAGGATCGTCGCTCCGTCTTGCTCCTGGCGCTCTATCCAATGGGACTGCCGCTTCTCGGCTGTTCCGGTCAGGTAGCTGACCGGGCTGGTTATGACTGTGACACGATGCCCCAGGTGGGTCAGGTAGCGGGCCATCTCATGGTGGCGGGTTCCACCGGGTTCGTCGATGGCAGCAAAATTTTGATGGACAAGCAGGATATGCATAAGCAGGTCTTTTTGCACGCGGCGGTATTAAGGGAAAATCCACCGGCTGGTAAAGCTCAATGGTAATTGACCGGTTTGGTAAACGGCAAAGGATAACGCGGGCACTTTCAGGTTATATGTCGGAGAAATCCAGCCCCAGATGGGTGAAACCTGCCCGCTTCCGTAAACGAGTTGACCGGCCCTCACCAGTTGGATTTGGCGGTCTGGGTCAAGTTCTTCGCTCAGCTGACCAGGCGTCATCTGGATATGCAAATTGACCCATCCGTAGGGTGATTTTATGCGTAGGCGGGTAAGACCCTGATTGTCTTCCTGGCTGTCGTTGCTCAGTAGTTCCCATGGCCAATCGGGCAGCAGCCAGTGCAGGCGCGCCCGAGCCGCCGACTTACCCTGCGCCCAGCGGCCGCAGGGCAATAACTCATCTTTGATCCAATAGCCATCCGGGCGCAATTCTACCCTGCGTTTGTGTAAAGCGCCCAACCTCAAGTAGCCATTATGTTGGGCGGTGATAGAAGATAAGGCGCCATCTTGTGCTGCCTGGTAGCTCACGGTCTCCGCTTGCGCCCAATCCAGCCACAAGAAGCGACCTGCCCGCATCATCTGGTCGTTATCGTCCAGGCTGATCGTGTTATGCACCTCTGTGCGAGCCAGGGAATTGTCCCAGGGAGTCGGCGTATTATACAGGTAGGTGCCGGGGTCCAGCGCGATATTCAACCCGCGCCACCACAGATCGAGATGCAATTGGTCAGCGTGCCCTGGACGAGCCTGGAAGAAGGCCGCACGCAGGTACGCCCAGGAATCCATTGTGGGGCTGCGCAAGATATGGGGGCTTACATCTTCCTTGCCGGCTCCTTTTAATTTTGGTTTTGGCTGAGAAGCGAGTTGTTTATCATCTTTAGCTGCTGGTCTTAGCCATACCCTCATCTCGTCCCAAGGACCCGGCGGGCACAAGGCCTCCCCCAGATATGCCGATGTAGCTGCCTGCAAGACCGGGCGATAATCGTTAAGCGGGCAGGCGCTCAAAGGCAGGATGTGTGCGCCATCATTCGGTCCCAGGTTTGGTACACGCCCGCTGAGAGGATCTAGCAGGCGAGCCAACCAGCGCGTGGCAGCTGCCAGCCGTAAGCGGCTTTCCATTGGAAGCGTAGGGGCAGGATGGTCTTTGGAAGATAATGAGTTGACCCACAAGGTAGCTTGCAACATCAAGCGGTGATAGTTGCTGCTTTGCTGAACGTAACTGCCATCACTGGCAATCTGGTCAAGCAGAGCCTGATTGAAAGTGCGCCATCCGACCTTTCTCCAACGGCGGGATGACGGGTGCTCCGGCAAAGCCAGCCCGGCGGTATATAGCCCGGCTGCCTCTGTTAACAGGTGATTATTGTTCTGCGCCCTGGCATAAACCAGGGTGGGTGGAATGCGTGCGGCATGGGTAGCGATGGCTTGGACCAGGCCGGCTACTCGCTCGGCAGTGGTGTGGGGAGAATTTGCAAAGACTTGCAGGGCAAATACAAAAGCGATCAACCGCAGGGCCACTTCTTGACCAGAGCACCAGTTGGGTCCTTGATAGGGCGGATTTGCGGCTAAGAAAATTTCAGCTTGCTTCCAAAAGGCCTGGGGATAGCTTTCATCTCCCGTCAAATGGTAGGCGCGCCCCAGGATGAATGCCCAGCCAAAACGGGCGGGTTCCCACAGAAATTTGATGTCGCTGACTTCAATGGGATGAATGCCTCGCTCGTAAGCAGTCCAGTAGGCCAGTTTTCCTGCCGGCACAAGTTGCAGGGGGACAGGTTCGTTTCCAAAAAGGCGTACGTTTCCCTGAATGATCTCAGCAGCCTCTTCAAGCAGAAGCTTGGTTTGCTCCCCCAACGCAGTTGCCAGGCTCTGTTGGGATGGCAATTCGATTACCGGTTGGAATGGCCCTGTTGATACCTGTGGGGGACTGGAAGTAAGCCAGCGGTAGAAACCGGACCTCAGCCCAAACTGGTAGCGAGCGTAAAAGATCAGAGAAGGTAACCCTAATTGCCGGGCGGCTTTAAGGATCAGGGGAAGACGAGATGACACGGCCTAATCCCCCCAAATAATAGAAGATAAAGGAATGCACCGGTGCTTTATCAGGCTGCTATGCAATGCTGACCCTCTCTCCTGTTCGTAGAGCTTCAACTGCAGCAAAAGTGGCCCGGGTGAGCTTAATTAAATTTTGGTAGGGGATTGGTGCAGGTGCGCCGGTGGTGATGGCTGAGGCAAAAGCCAGCCACTCCGCCCGGTGCCCTTTGTCCTGGCGCAGGCGGGAGCGAAAGATTTGCTTGCGTCCATCCTGCAGCAAGGACAGGCTCCGAAAATCGTCCAATACGCCAACCCGTCCCGCGCAGAACACTTCCAACCGTTCCTTTGAGTAAGCCTTATCGCCATTTGCCAGATAGGCAATTGTGCCAATTGATCCATCTGGGAAGGTGAAATTCATGACGACATTGTCTTCCCGGTAGCGACCCGCGTCGGGCAGTGCCTGTGCGGTCACTGAAATTGGCGCTGCTCCTGCCAGGTAGGTCAACAGGTCGACAAAATGGCATCCTTCTCCGATAATTCGCCCGCCGCCTACCTGTAGATCGTGCAACCAGTGATTGGATGGCAGATAGCCGGCATTAACCCGGTAAAGCGCGCTGAAAGGCTCTTTGCGCTCGCTCAAGAAGGATCTCAATCGCTGGGTCATCGGTGCAAAACGTCGGTTAAAGCCCACCGTCAACAACTGTCTGGCAGGCGAGTCGTCATCACTAGCTTGGGCATAGCGTTCATCTAGGTTTTGTAAGACGGCTTCAATTTCTTGCAGTTCCGTTTCTGTCAAGGCCAGCGGTTTCTCGCAGAAGACATGTTTGCCGGCAGAAAGGGCCGCAATTACCTGCTGGGCATGCAGGTTGTGCCGGGTGAGAATTGCAACCGTGTTCACCTGCGGGTCCTGGATGATCTCGGCCTCGCTGCTGGATGCGTAACGGAATCCAAAACGCCTGGCGGCATGTTGAGCGCTCATCCCAGAAGCTGAGGCGATGCCGACCAGCTCTATGCCGGAGGCCGCGCGTATAGCCGGCAGCAAGACGGCATTGGCAAATGAGCCTGCGCCCAAGACCCCCAGACGGCACACCTGAGCGCTTGTGGACGATTTGAGATCGTTCGTCTCTGTGGTCCTGGCTGAAGGTTGCCCAATTTCCTGAGATGGCTCTGCCGCGTGGTGAGGCGCATAAGTCAGCAGAACGCCTAAAAAGGGCTGGGAGGTTTTCCCGGTGATCAGGCTGTAGGCATTGGGAGCCTGCTCAATCGAAAAACGGTGGGTGATGAGTGGGTGGACCTCCAGCTTACCGCTTGCCAGCAATTCGACAAAGGCATCCATATTACGACCTTCGGTCCAGCGCACGTAGCCGATCGGGTAGTCTTGACCTTCCTCTTCATAGGATGGATCGTAGCGACCTGGTCCATAGGATCTTGAGTTAAGGAAAGTGAGCTCTTTAGCGAAATATATTTTGCGGGGGATATTTAATCCAACTGCGCCGACAGCCACCACCCGGGCCCTGTCGCGAGCGATTGCGCCAGCCAGCTCAACAGGATCGGAAGATGTGCTATCAGCGCAGATCAAGATTGCATCACAACCCCGCCCCTGGGTGAAGCTCATGGCTGCGTCTTGCGCCTGAGCTCTCAGGCAGGCCGACGCTCCCATCTGCCGCGCCCGGTCCACCCGACCTTCATCCAGGTCAATTCCCAGGACACGGCATCCGGCGGCAGTAGCGATGCCAACGGAGAGCAATCCCAGCAATCCCAGGCCGATTACTGCAACGCTTTCACCGAGCTGGGTCTCTGCCAGGCGGAAGCCGTGCATGGCGATCGCTCCCAGAGTTGTGAAAGCAGCTGAGTCGAAATCCACCTGGTCTGGCAGGATGGCGACCAGATTCTTGGGCACACGGGCATATTCGGCGTGAACAGCGTAATTGCCGCCCCCACAAGCCACCCGCTGACCTACCTGAAATCCTTGAACTCCGGAACCCAGCCCTATGATCGTGCCGGCAGAGGAATAACCCAGCGGCATCGGTTGGTCGAGCCGGTTGAAGGCCGCTTCGACGGTGGTCAGCCATCCCTCTCGCTGAGCCTTTTCCAGCACCTGGCGCACCAGGTCGGGGCGAGAACGGGCTTTACCCAACAAGTTCTTTTCGGCAAAATCAACCAGGGTTCGCTCGGTGCCGGCGGACACCAGGGATGCCTCAGTTTTAATCAGAACTTCCCCGCGTTGGGGAGCCGGGATTGGAACGTCGACGACTTCGGTTTCGCCAGTACGCAGGTTTTGCAGAAGTTGTTTCATGAGAGGGATTATAGCGCGGAATACATGGGAATGTTATAATGACTCGGCTGTTGTTAAACAAGGTAGCACTCCATTGAACCATAAAGACCAAACTGATGGGAGGAAATGATGACTGATACTCGGGTAGAAAAGCTGGCTCGCATTCTGATTGATCACTCGGCTTATGTGGGTCCGGGCGACCGGGTAGCCATCGAAGCCGTCACCGTTGCAGAGCCGTTGGTGCGGGCGTTGTACGAGCTAACCTTACAGCGGGGTGGGCTACCGCACCTTTTGCTTCATCTTCCCGAGCAGGAAGAAATCTTCTTTACGCTGGCAGGAGACCAACAACTTGATTTTGTCCCTACTTTTCAGAAGCTGGTTGTAGAAGATTTTGACGTGTATATCCGGGCCCGCTCAGAGGCGAACACCCGCGCGCTGACCAGTGTTGATCCCGCGCGCCAGGCCCGCTGGCAGAAGGCTATGGCCCAAGTCCGCAATACGATGATGCGGCGCGGTGGGGATAAATCCTTGCGCTGGGTGCTGGCCCAATACCCCACTCAAGCTTATGCAATGGAAGCCGAAATGGGTCTCCAGGAATACCAGGACTTTGTGTATAAAGCTTGCCATGCTGATGAAGCAACCGAAGATCCGCTTGCTTACTGGCGCGGGGTTCAGGAACAGCAAGCCGAGATTGTGAAGCGAATTGAGGGACATGACCAGGTTCAAGTGCGCGGCCCCTACGTTGATCTGAGCCTGTCCATCAAGGGGCGTACCTTTCGCAACTCTAGCGGGCAACATAATATGCCCGATGGGGAAGTCTATACCGGGCCGGTGGAAGATTCGCTGCAAGGGTGGGTGCGTTATACCTACCCGGCTGTCACCCAGGGGAGGGTGGTTACCGGCATCGAGTTGCAGTTTGAGCAAGGCCGGGTGGTCAGTGCAAAAGCAGAAAAGAACCAGGAGTTCTTGCTGAAAATGCTGGATAGCGACCCAGGCGCGCGCTATGTGGGCGAATTTGCCATTGGGACCAATTTTGGGATCACCCGTTTCACGCGCAATATCCTTTTTGACGAGAAGATTGGTGGGACTTTCCACATGGCGGTGGGCGCCGGGTATCCTGAGACGGGTAGCCGTAACACAAGCGCCATCCACTGGGATATGATCTGCGACCTGCGCCAGGATTCCGAGATCCTGGTAGATGGGGAAGTGGTTTATCGAAACGGGGGTTTTGTTTTTTGAACCTTACTGCTTAAACAGTTTCCTGTAAATATTGGTTTTGTAGCGCCCATATCTGGCTGTATAAACCGCCCGCTCTCACCAGTTCGAGGTGTTGGCCGCGCTCAATTACTTGCCCGGTGTCCATAACCAGGATCTCATCCATCCATTCCATTCCTACCAGGCGGTGAGTGACCATCAGGGTGGTGCGTCCTTGCATCAATGAATGGATTGTGGACAGGATCCGTGTCTCGGTCAGCGGGTCCAGGTTTGCAGTGGCCTCATCTAACACCAGGATAGGGGCTTCTTTCAGCAAGGCGCGTGCAATAGCCAGCCTTTGCCGTTCTCCGGCGCTCAGGCGTAAGCCTTGTTCGCCAATCCAGGTTTGATAACCTTGTGGGAGCGAAAGAATGAAATCGTGGATTTCGGCCTGGCGGGTGGCTTTGTACACCTGCTCTTCTGTTGCTCTGGGGTAGGCGATGAGCAGGTTATCCATGACGGAAGCATTGAACAGATAAGCATTTTGTGAGATTACCCCAAACAAGCTCCGGACGGCTGCTTGGGAGTAGTGCTGTAAATCTTGACCATCTAGCAGGATTCTCCCATCACAACCAGGACGGCTACTTCCAAACTCCCAAAAACGCAGCAGCAGGTGGATCAGGGTGGTCTTTCCCGCCCCGCTTGGCCCCACAATTGCCAACCTCTTTCCAAGGGTAAGCTCAAAGGAAATATCCCGCAAGGCAGGGGCCTGGCTGCCGGTTGGCGATGAGTGGTTTTCTACATAAGGAAGCTGGCTGGCGAGGCCGGAATATCCGCTTGGATAAGAGAAGTACAAGTTTTCAACCACCAGCGATGGGCTGTCTGGGGTGCTCAGGGGGGATGGGGGATCTTTCACCTCCGCGGGGGAATCTACCAATTCGATCAGCCGGCGCCCCGCTGCCAGATTGTTTTCCAGATATTGGGCTGCCAGGGGTAGGGGCTGCATCCCCTCAAAGCTGCTCACAGCCACCAAAACAAGCACAGCCAGGTATACTCCTGCGATTTGCCCCTGCTCCACCAAAGGAATTGCCAATATCAAAACACACAGTAAGCCAAGCTGAGCCAGCAGGCCCGAAATGGAATTCTGCAGCGCAGACAGGCGCGCCATATGATATTGTAAAGTGGACAGCTCCTGGTTAGCAATTTGGGTGGACTTCAAATGCCGGCCCTCATGTCCATAGGCCAACAAGTCGGGCAGACCTTGGATGCCGTCTACCAGGATTGTGTTTAGCTTTGCTCGAGCGTTTTGCAGCTTGAGACCGCTTTTCTTGCCAAGCTGTCTTATGAGCAATGGAAGCCCGATGCCTGCAAAAGCCATAATAACCAACAAAGCCAGACCCAGACTGGGATCAAAAGATGCCAAATAGAGGGCAGTTCCCACCGCAATTAGGAGTGCAGTGAAGGGCGGCGCTATGGCCCGTACATAGAAATTTTCCAGGGAGGCGATATCTCCAGTGATCCGGCTAAAAAGATCACCGCTTTGGAACTGGTATAACCGGGCAGGCGCCAGGGGTTCAAGCGCGCGATAGAACCATACCCGCAGATTTGACAGCACTTGAAAGGTTACCTGATGCGAAGCCAGACGCTCCAGGTAGCGGAAAATGGCGCGAGAAATACCGAAGAAACGCACACCCACGATCGCTACCTGCAGCTCTGCAATGGAAGGCTGCAAGGCGGCTGCGGAGATAATAAATGCAGATGTCCCCATCAAGCCAATACCACTGCCAACGGTGAAAAACCCCAATAGCACTGAAACAGCCACCATACGCTTGAAAGGCGCCAGCAGCGCCAGCAGTCTGAGCAGTACAGAAGGCCGGTCAGACCATTGAAAAGCGCCACTACCCAGGTTGTGTTCATGTGTTTGCGTTTCAGGCGGGGCAGGAACCGCGCGTTGGATGGTTTCATTTTGGGCATTGATCACCCGGCCTGGCAGGGTTGCGCTCATTGAAGCGCCTACCAAACGCCGGTAAAGTCCATCTTGAGCTGCCAGGCTTGCATGCGTGCCCTGCTGCACCACCCGCCCTTCCTCCAAAACCAGGATTTGGTCACTACCCAGCACGGTTGCCAGGCGGTGGGCGATGACCAGTACGGTACGACCCTGCATGAGCTGCTGGAATCCGTGAAATAGCTGTGCTTCAGTTCTTGGATCCAAATTAGCGCTGGCTTCGTCGAGGATAACCACAGGTGCATCTTTCAAGAAGGCGCGGGCAAGGGCTATTCGTTGGGCTTCACCTGCGCTCAAGCGGGTTCCCCTTTCACCGATCAGGGTTTCATACCCATACGGCAAGGATGTGATGAACTGGTGGGCTCCAGCTTGTTTGGCTGCAGCAATCACGGTTGTCATATCCGCGCTGGCGTTTCCCAGGCGGATATTAGCCGCAATGCTCTGGTTGAATAGATAAGGGTTCTGGGGAACCCAGGCGATTTTTCCCAGCCATTCAGGGTAGGGCAGAGCTTGCACAGGTGTATGATCGATTTGAATGTCGCCTTCCTTGAGCTCCAAGAATCGTAGCAAAAGGTGGGCAATGGTGCTTTTGCCCGACCCGCTGGGGCCAACCAGTGCTGTTATCTTCCCCGCCGGAAGTTCGAAGGAAGCGCCATCTAATCCCAAACGTCCATCGGGGTACGCAAAGCGCACCTGTGAAAATCTTATTGCAGGCGGGTCAGCCTGAGCATGATTTGTGAGTTGAGCCCCAGGGGAGGACGCCTGCGGGGGTATGCAGGCTGGTTGCTCCAGGATTTCAAAGATCCGGCTAGCAGCAGTTACCCCAGCCATGCCTGCATGGAAACGTGTTCCCAACATCCGCAGCGGTAGGTAGAACTCAGGGGCCAGCAGCAGGATGAAAAAAGCCTGCTCAAAGGAGATTCCGAACAAGCCAGCTCCCGGGTTGGTGTAGAGCAGACGCAAGCCAATTTCAACCGCTACAATGGCGGTGCTCAATGTTGCAATTAGCTCTAATGCCAGTGCAGATAAGAAAGCCACCCGTAACACCTGCATCGTTGTTTCCCGGAAGCGTTCGCTTACCGCACCAATCACTTTAATTTGCTCCCGGCTGTGCCCAAGAATTTTTAAAGTGGTCAGGCCTTGCAACACATCCAGGAAATATGCGCTCATGCGGCTAAGGCTTTGCCATTGTTTTTTGGTCAGGGAATCAGCCAGATTCCCGATCAGGAGCATGAAGACGGGGATCAAGGGGGCAGTGATCAGCAGGACAAGCCCTGAGACCAGATCCAGGGGGAAGATAAACAGTAGGATCGTTAGCGGGACCAGCGCGGCCAGCATTAGCTGGGGCAAGTACTGGCTGAAATAGGCGTCGAGCGAGTCGATGCCTTCCACGGCTGTGTTGATGAGCTCTCCAGATCGCTCCCCCTGAGTATATTCTGGACCTAACGCAAGCAGGTGTTGGTACAACTTTTCTCGCAGTTTGGTTTTCACCTGGAGCGCTACTGAGCCCGCCGCTACTTCGCTACCCCAGGTAGCCCAAGCGCGCAAGACCATCACGGTGAATAAGAGCGCCAGGGATGTAGAGACAGCGCTCAGAGTTTGGCCTCCAAGGAAGACGCCACTGATCACTTTGCTCAACCACCAGGCCTGTAAGATGGTCAAGAGACCTGCGCCAAAACCAAGCGTGATGGTCAGCAGCAACCCAAAAAGGCTAGAACGGGCCAGGCCTAACAAGCGAGCATCGAGTTTCATCACCGGTGAGGATTGTCAGGATAGGGACGGCAATCAAAAAACAGCACAAGAGTAGATATTGAAGGGGTCGGAGGGGCCTAATAGCTCCTCCGACCCATATGTGATGCAATACAGACAGGTATTTAGTCTAATAAACGAGTGTTTCCGGTTTTGCCTCAATTCGCTTTCGAAACACCCAGTAGCTCCAGGCCTGGTAAGCCAGCACCACGGGCAAAAAGATCACCACCACAATGGTCATGACCTGCAAAGTATAGGGGCCAGAGGAGGCATTATAGATCGTCAGGCTCCAGTCTGGATTGAGACTGGAAATCATTACTCTGGGGTACAAAATTAGAAACAGGGTGGTTATGGAAGCAGCAATGCCGGTAGCCGTCATCGCAAAGGCCCAACCTTCGCGTTTATTTTTGAGAAACCATGCAGCAGCCAGGATGGCTATGGTAGCGAGCAGTGGTACCGGTCCAGGGTTGACGCCCAGTTTGGTCAGGATATCGGTCTGGAAATAGGTGAAGACAACGAAAAGGACCAGCACCAGCACGGTGGGTAGCCACAGCCGGGCGGCGGCCTGGCGCGATTTTTCGAGCAGATCACCGGTGGTTTTTAGAGACAGGAAGATTGCTCCATGCAGCGTGAAAGCCAGCACCGCTGACAGCCCTCCCAACAGCGCATAAGGATTGAGCAAATTGAAGAAACCGCCAGCATACAGCATATTGGCGTCGATGGGCACACCCCGAGCCAGGTTGGTAAAAGCAACCCCCAAGAGCAGGGCTGGCAGCAGACTGCCAATGAAGATGGCGCTATCCCAACCCTTGCGCCAGCGCGGGTCGTCATCTTTGCTGCGGAATTCAAACGCAACGCCTCTCAAGATCAACGCCATGAGCAGCAGAAATAGGGGAAGATAAAAACCGCTGAACATGGTGGCGTACCAATGGGGAAATGCCGCAAAGGTAGCGCCGCCGGCTGTCAGCAGCCAGACCTCATTGCCATCCCAGAAGGGTCCGATGGTGTTGATGATTGCCCGTCGCTCAGTATCGTTCTTACCGAGAAAGGGCAGCAGGATAC
>JAWOHN010000186.1:0-4863 GCA_046485135.1 Anaerolineales bacterium
TGGGCTTCCAAACAGGCAGGGCAGACCATCCGCAAAGAGGACCTGAGGCGCTTGTTGGAAAGCCGCCTGAAAAGCTCTCTATCCACACAGCAGGCAGCTGAAAGCTTTGCTGTCACGGCTAGCCTTCAAGGCCAAAATCAATTCGAGAGTCCAGGGCAGGTGGCGTTGAGAGCAGTTAACTTCACCACGGCGATCGAGCGGGCCAGCCAGGCAATCAGCCGGGGCAATAAAAAGGTCTTCGAGGAGATCGGGGGGGGAGTTTGCCCGCTTCTATGCTACCTGCCTGCTCGACCCAACCCCGGATGACCAAAAAATTGCTCGCTTCTGCGGGGAACTGCGTCCCGGGCTGGCGCCAGAAGGGCAGAGTTCATTACGCCAGGCATTTACTCACTATTACCAGGCTTTGTTCGCGAAGGATGTCAAAACCCGAGCGGAGCTGATCTTGCTGGCAAACATTGAGATCGGCTTCCACGAGCAGACTCGTCTGCAGCCTGAGATTGCAGAAAGCCTGGATGTTGGGCTGATTACCTTCTTACAGTTCGCGCGCCCGTTGATCGCCGGTATTTTCCCCATGAGCGGCTGGTTTGCCCTGGCTCATCTTTATGTCAGGCGGCTGTTGGGACGCCCCACCGCGCTCGATTTGGCGATCCAAGCCTTGCTGGCTACGGCCCGCTCTCACCTGCGCCAAACCATCACCGAGATCATGATGACGATTTCCTTGCCGTCGGGCGTACAGCTGAGGTTGAGCAAAGATTTGGCAAACAGCTTTCCAGATTCGCTCAAAGACATTACCAACTCGGAATTAAGAGAACTGCTGCAAACCCACGATCCAACCCCAAATAGCTCGACAGGCTCCGGTGTTTTGGATTGGGCTGACCTGCCTGACCGGCTGCATTTCATCATCGATCTGTTTCGCTGTTACCAGGAAAACCAGAGCTTGTTCTCAGCACCATTTATGCCTGAACAGGTACAGGCTTTGAGAGCCGGAAAGATACCCACGGGCAGGTTGTGATCAGAGCTTGGGGAAAGCACCATAGCATAGCCCAAGAATTTCTAATAACGATGAGTCATGGCAGCTAAATTCCTAATCTGCTTTGACCTGTGATCACCTCTGAGATTTGTTCAACAAATTTTTTCGCAAACTCAATGGCTTGCTCTGCTTCCTTCCTGGACACCAATCCTGATACCTCATAAATTACTCGATGTCGCTTCCGTCGCATCTGGTCAAATAACTTCACCTGATTTGAAAATGTAGGCCCTAATCGTTCTTCAACAAATTCAACCACCGTGGCGTGTTGCTCGCTACCCCGTGGTCGATAACCTGTGAAAAACATCAACGCACGCCCAGCTTGGAGAATCGAATTGTAGGCAATACTGTATGCCCAATCAGGCGCTTCCTCTAAGTTGCGCATGGCTGTATTCAAATCGCGTTTTGCCAATTCAAGGAGTTGCTTTATCTCGTTTTGATTAGACTTGTGAGGTTTTATCCGATTGGATCTTAACAATCGATCATAGGTCATGATTCTCTCCGATCAGCGATATCTTCGGATCATTCGTAACATTTTCCCAAAACGAATCTTTAGTGGTTCTTTTTTCGTTCCATTCATCTTCGGAGTAGATTACATAGTTGATCGACCTGTTTAACTTTTTCTCAAGCTGAGTGATGACAGGCGCTAATTGATCCAGATCTACATCTCCAATGATCATCAAATCAAGGTCGGAGCGCGTGTCTGCATCCCCTGAGGCATATGAGCCATAGATATAAGCTTCATGGATTCGCCCCATTTCTAGTAGCTTTTCTCGTATCACCAGACCAGCTCCCTCCGTCTTTAAGATGATAGACCGCAATTCTGGTGCAATAGGGCACTCATTATTGACCTGATATTCCTTTGAATTTCCTTGTGGTTCACTAATAAGAATTCCCAATCTTTCCAGGCGAGCCAGCTCTTTCCAAACCGCGCTGTAATTGACTTTCAGTTTTTGAGCCAACTCCCAAGCATTATATTTCTCTCCTGGCGAAAGGAAAAAAGCCGCTATGACTTTGGCCCTGACATGAGATGAAAAGAGAGAGGTAAACATAGCTCTTATTCTATCACTATTTGAGATAGTTATATCTCGAAAATAGATAGTTCGACCTGTCCTAGATCGAACGCACATCATGCTTTGGCCAGAGTGATCGGTATCCCAACTGAAAAGAACATGCGATAAAGATTTTGGGCGAGAGTTGTGCCGCGAGTCGGACTTGCCTATAATACCTGTACTGGCAGTCAAAGAGCAACTGTCTGCCTATGATGGTTGGAAGAACTACGGACGTCTCGCCTCAACCACAGGATCAGGGAATGATGCTGTAGAGCGATCAGCAGAATCAGCGGATTTTATGCCCCCCCTGCGGAGCTGTGTGGCAATTAAAAATAAAGGCTCTCAACTCCCCTGGGCTTTACCAATTCCCAATAGGCTTGGCTCAGCTCTTCCAAAATCTCCTGTTTGCGTGGAGCGATGTATTCGTTCAGCAAACGAGATTGGCGAACTTTTGGAAAGAGGCGGATACCCATGGTTGTCGAGTATCGATCGAGGGCGTTAATGTAGACGATCTTCCCATTCAGCGTCATAAGCTTATGGTCGGGAGAGAGGCGGAACTCCAATTGGATCCTCGAGCCAGACCGGAGTTTCATGCCCCTTTCAAATAGCTTGAATGCATAAATGCCCATCCCGTTGACCGAAATATTGTCCATACAGACGCGATGCGTTTTGTCTCTGCAATGCAAGGTAACATAAGTGGAATGCTTGGGCCGAAACCTTTCATGCTGGCGCTTATCCAGTTCGTTATCGATATAAACAAAGCCAGAGAGAACCAAAATGCACTTCCCGATATCCAGGCTCTTAACGCGGGCCTTCACCGGTTTAGGGAACAACCGGCTGTGCAGGAAAACGTCCCCTTCCAGGGCTGCGCTCATCTCAACGTTGGTCAGTTGGAAGGCTGCATCTTCAGGATTTACTTCAAGAACCCGGACTTCTTGCTGGAGCAGCAAGCCCGCGAATGATTTTTTCAATTCAGCGGCGGCGCTTTGTTGGCCCAGGCAATTTATGGCAGACATAACGTCGTCAACGGCTGGCGAGTAAGTAAAGGACATGGGTACACTCTCCTGAGTAGAAACAAACAATCAACCACTGAGAAAGCCGGCTCTCTCGGGTATCAATAACGGCGTTTGGCTCACGGGCAATGACCATCCTGGCAATCTCGTCCGGTGCGGTTGGCGGATGATGGGTTTCCTGGTCTCATCCCGGGCCGGTTGCAAAAGATCAAGCGAGGCTGAGAAGAGCGCTGCAGTATTTTGGCTGCGTGCGGCTAATATTATCTTCTCAAAAAGAACGCCGGTGACATTCTCCCAGGTGTAACGAGCAGCCACCTGGGGAGCGGCCCAACGGATATCCTGGGCGAATTCGGGATGGTCCCGCAGATTTTCGATGGTCAGGACGAGCTCACCCGGCTGCTCCGTATCCAGCGCAATGGCGCCTTCTCGGTCTGATGAGTAGGTTTCGCCGGTAGGGCCTGTCAGCACAACCCCACCAGCGGCCATCGCCTCTAACCCCACCAACCCGAATGGCTCATGTTTGCTGTTCGCCAAGACAAAATCGGCGGCAGCATAGAATACGTGCAGCATGGATTGGGACATGCTGAAACGCAGGTTATAAATCTCAGCCGGCCCGGCTGCCTCAATATCGCCCAGGGCTTCATGCCAGGTTTGCGGATGACCATCAACATCTACGACCGTCAGACCTAATTGGCGGGCATGCTGTAAAACCTCATATCCATACCCTTCAATGCCTCCCCTGCAGAGAAAACGGACCGCCTGACCGGCCGCCTTGAGCAGTGCTGCGGCTTCAATAGCGGAGGACCAACACTTATCCGGATCGTATCGACCTACTTTGAATAAAAGCAGCGCCTCATCAGCGGCCAGCTTTTGGCGCACCTGGCTGACGGCAGCGGCTGGAGGGGGCTGCAGCAATTCGGAGGGGATCCCATTCGGAATGATGAGCGGATCAAGACCGTAAGTGCGCATGATTTGCTTCATATACCGGCTGACGGTGGTAATGGTGGCTACAAAATTCAAGCGCTCCCAATCGATCCTTTCAAAACCCTTGGTGTTATTGGCGTTCCACAACAAGGTCGAAAAAGGACGCAAGCCCTCCGTATAAAGCTGGTCACTGAGTTGGATGAGAGCCTGTGCGGTATGCCATTCTTCTGCCAGTACGACAATGTGCCGGCCTTGCGCAATAGCTGGGCGGGCAATATTCTCTATGATAAATGGAGGGACTGAACGATTGAAATCTGCTAATTTACCTTCTTCGCCATCGTAAACGCCCAGCGGGTGATACTGGCTGATCCACTGGCACCAGCGATGCATTTTCAGGCGGCTGTGCAAGCGTTCTTCCAATCCAGGAAGATCAGGATCGCCTATAAAGATGAGGTGGGTTTGATAACCGAGGGAGGATAAGAAGTGAGCGAGATTGGTGATGCGAACTCCCAAACCACCAGCCTTCGAATACGGATCAGGTCCTTCGAAGGAAAGAAGAACAAATTCAACCTGGTTTGGCAGCAGCCGAGAAGTGAGCATGGCTCACCCGCCTTAGTTACACTTAAAGAACAGGACCAACCAGCAGTACGTCGTTTAACAAGTAGGATGCAAGATGTATGCCAGTTTGATTTAGCTGACCATAAGGGTCCCTCACTCTCGAAGCCGAGGCGATGGGAGAAAACAGTCAGGGGTGAAGGATGGTGAAAAAGAAACGCTGCTGGTTCAGTCTAGTCTTCGTCCAGAGCGAAGACCACTGCCTCGTCTAAATTCATCCGTTTCCCCAGCT
>JAWOHN010000024.1:0-5945 GCA_046485135.1 Anaerolineales bacterium
GGTTTCATCGGTTATATGCAACCTACCTTCAGGGCTTGTGGGGATATTTGGTGTCTTATAGATAATTCACCAAACCTAAAAGCTGCCTTGCAAGTGGTTGAGTTTTATACCTACATCCCCTCTATCGTGCGCTAAAGGACCAGGATCTGTGGTGATCACCTGAGCTTTTTCAAAGGTGGTCACCACTGCATCTTTAAGGCTAAATATAGCCATTTATCCATTTCTCAGCCTGCTTTCCCCGCCATTTGCCCGCAGCCGGCCTGGATGTCAATCCCCCGTCTCAAGCGGATGGTGCAGGGGATGCCTTTGTCTTCCAGTATCGCCTGGAAAGCCCGGGCGCGTTCGAGCGTGGTGGCTTGTCCGGCGTATTGAGCAGTTGGATTGAGCGGGATGACGTTGACGTGGCAGATCAAGCCCGCCAACAGCCTGGAAAGCTTACGCGCCTGTTCGGGGGTGTCGTTTACTTCGCGGATCAGAGCCCACTCGAAAGTGATGCGCCGGTGGGTTTGCTCCACGTACTCGCGGCAGGCTGCCATGAGCTGCTCAAGCGGGTACTTGCGGTTAACCGGCAGCATGGAAGAGCGCAGCTCGTCGTCGGCGGCGTGCAGTGAGATGGCCAGGTTGACCTGGTGGTGTTCCTTGGTGAAGCGCCGGATCATGGGCACCAGCCCGACAGTCGAGATGGTGAAGCGGCGCGAGCCCAGGTTGTAGCCATCTGGGTGCGACAAGCGCTCGATGGCTGCCAGGGTAGCGTCGTAATTGTGGAAAGGCTCGCCCATGCCCATCACCACCACGTTGGTGACCCGCTCGCCCTGTTCTGCCAGCAGACGGGCGTAATACAACACCTGCTCGACGATCTCACCGCTGCTCAGGTGGCGGCGGAAGCCCATCTGACCGGTGGCGCAGAAGACACAGCCCATGGCGCAGCCGGCCTGGGTGGAGATGCACAGCGTGCGCCGTTTGGCGTAACGCATCAGCACGGCTTCCAGGGGTTGCCTGTCCGGCAGGCGGAAGAGGGTTTTGCGCGTCTCCCCATCTATGGAATCGAGGATTGTTTCGGGTTCCAAGTGGGCAAAACTGAAATGCTGTGCCAGCTTTTCTCGCAAAGAGAGCGGTAAGGAAGTAAACTGCTCCGGGTTGCTCCAAATCTGTTGGTACACACCCTGCCAGATCTGTTTGGCGCGGTAAGCCGGTTGGCCCCAAGCTGCCAGTGTGTGTGCCAGCTCGGAAAGCTGTAAATCAAAAATGAGGGGTTTCTGATCAGAAGTATCTATCATTGCGTATAGGCAGTCATCATTTGTAGCTTATTCTCTTGTAATGATCTCCAGTACCTGGCTCAGGTCTTGGGTGATCAAATCAGGCGCCGGCTCCCACTGGCGGGCGACCTCCGCCGAGGTAACCCCGGACAGCACCAGCGCCGTGTGGCAGCCCAGGCTTTGCGCCCCGGCAATATCTGTTTCCAACCGGTCGCCAATCACCAGGACTTCAGCTGGGGAGACCCCCAGGCGTTCCATCGCCAGCCGGTATGCCTGCGGGTTGGGCTTACCGGCGATGGTCGCACGGACACCCGTAGCCGCCTCCACTGCTGCCAGAATGGCGCCTGCGCCTGGCTCCAGCCCGTGCGGGGTGGGGATGGTCGGGTCAAAGTTAGTGGCAACCAGCAACGCTCCCTGCCTTACCTGGCGGTTGGCCAAGCTGAGCTTCTCGTAGGTCAGCTCCCGGTCCAGCGAGACGATGACGGCGTGGGCGTCCTCATTAACAATTTGGTAGCCTTCCGTTACGAGCAATTTGGTTAATCCCTGCTCGCCGATCACATACAGGCGCTGGCAGTGCGGGTGGTTTCTGTGCAATTGGTCCACCAGCGCCTGCCCCGATGAGATAACCTGCCAGGCCTGCAGTTCTACATTGAAGCTGCGCAGCTTTTCCAAATAATAATCTATCGAGCGGCTGGCGTTATTGGTTACTAAAGCTGCTTTCAAACCCCTCTGCTTGATTTTTTCAAACAGCGCTGGCAGATCGCCGATAGGTTGGTCCTGCAGCCACAGGACTCCATCCATATCTATGATCAAAGCGCGGATGGATTTCCAATCTTGCAAGTGATATCTCCAATATTTTTGAACCGCAAAGCCGCAAAGTACGCTAAGATTTCTATTTTAACCCTTTGCGCTCTTGGCGTCTTTGCGGTGAATCGCATTTTGGTGTCCACGAATTTGATATACTGAGGAAAAAGACAGACACCCGGAGAATTCTTGATTAAGGCTGGCAGGCACAAAATCGATCTACGGGGTCTGTAGCTTACTGGCGATATATGATCATTGCGGGCCCGCAACACCTGCCGGGTCCTGCAGGCTTATTTCTCGGGAGTCTCCATCACCTGGTCGACCAGGCCATACTCGACGGCCTGTTCAGCGCTCATATAGTAATCCCGCTCCGTATCCCGCTCGATCACATCGGTGGTTTGGCCGGTGTGTTTTGAAAGGATCTCGTTCAGGCGCACCTTCAGGCGCAGGATCTCGCGCGCCTGGATCTCGATTTCGGTAGCCTGCCCGGAGGCGCCACCCAGCGGTTGGTGCATGTGGATGGTGGCGTGCGGCAAAGCGTAGCGCTGGCCCTTGGTCCCCGCGGTGAGCAGCACGGTCCCAAAGGAGGCCGTCACCCCAATGGCCAGGGTACTGATCGGGTTGGGGATCATGAGCATGGTGTCGTATATGGCCAGTCCGGCGTACACCTGCCCTCCAGGTGAATTGATGTACATCTGAATGGGCGCTTCGCGATCTTCATTGCTCAGATACAGCAATTGCGCTACCGTAAGGTTGGCAACCTGGTCGTTGATGGGTGTGCCGAGAAAGATAATCCGGTTTTTCAGTAGCAAAGAATAGATATCATAAGCTCGCTCGCCGCGTCCGGTGGTTTCTATGACCATCGGGATCAGTGAATTCATGTCTAAAAGTGTCATTATTTCCTCCTGATTTGATTAAGACAAACCAATATTTTTATCTGAGAAATTTCCCAAAATCGGTGTTCATCAAGGGTGTTACCTCTCTGCAGACACCTTTTGTGGGAATCGTTTGCATAGCTTATCCCTCTTGGGATGTGTCCTTTTCCTGCAATTCAGGGCTGGAAACCTCTTGCATTGGCTGCGCTGGATCGCTTTCATCTAACTGAGCTGCTTCGATTGTGTCCGTTGTGTCGTTCTCGACCTGACTGGACTCAGCAGCCGGTATTGCACCTTCTTCCGCGGCTTCTGCCTCAACCATCTCTGACTTTGTCACTTCTGCCTCAGAGGCATCTGTCTCAACAATATCAACTTCGGTGGTCTCTGCTTGGGATTGCTCTTCTGCCTCAGCCTCGCCTTTGAAGATTGTGATCAGTCGATCAGTGGTTTGATGGATTAAGAGGTCGTAGGTGATATCCTGGGCTAACCTGGAGACCATGTCCTGAGAGGCCAAATTGCGTACCTCGGTTGGAGACATGTCTTGAGCGGCGGTATTCAAGGTCTGCAAAGTCTGCGCTTGCACCTCTTGTGGGTCTACCTGCACTTTCTCCAATTTTGCCACTTCGATCAGCGCCAGTTGCCTGCGGGCTCTGCTTTCAGCCACGGGTTTGAGCTCTTCCCGCAGCGCATCCATCTCCATCTGCCTGGATTTGAGGTAAGTGTCCATGTCCAGGCCCTGCCGTTCAATGCGGTGTTCGAGCTGGTGGACCAACCCATCGATCTCGTGCTCGATCAGCTGGGGTGGGTATTTGATCTCGGCCACCTTGAGCAGCTCCTCGAACAGCTTTTCTTCGTATTCGTCGTGGTACTCTTGTTTGGCCTGGTCTTCCAAGTTTTTGCGGATCAGGTCCTGCAACGCAGCCAGGTTTTCGAATTCACCTTGCGCTTGGGCGAACTCATCGTTGATTTCCGGCAGGCTGCGTGCTTTAACATTTTCTACCTTTACATTGAATTCTGCTTCTTTGCCGCGCAGTTCCTCGAAAGGGGAATCGTCAGCAAAGGTGTGCAGGATGGTTTTTTCATCCCCCGCTGATAGGCCGGCCAGTTGGCTGGAGAAACCCGGAAAAGGCCATTCATCCGGGGTATCGCTGTCCACTGCCCCTAAAATCACCGGCGCAGAGCGGTCGTTGAGCAGGGTTTCGTTTTCCCCTTCTTCGACCTGAGTATATTTGGCACTTAAACGAATCTGTAGTTGGTCTCCATCCTGTGCGGTGCGCTCGACCGGTTCTAAGATTGCCTGCTGGTCGCGGATGCTGTCGATGACCTTGGCAACATCCTCATCGGTGATTTCTTTTAGCTCATACGGTATGCGCAGCGAGTAGTAATCGCCCAGCGTGACCTCTGCTTGCAGCGGCACCACAAACTCGAACACCGGCGGCTCGGTGCTGGGAACGTTTTCCAACGTGCCCGGGCCGTAGGGCTCGATCTTGGACTCTTGCAAGGCTTGCGGGTAGACGTCCTTTACCAACAGGTCCAAAGCGTCTTCCAATAAAGCTGCTTCTCCAGCGAAGCGTTCGACGATATGGTAAGGAGCTTTTCCCGGGCGGAAGCCGGGGATCTTGGCTTTCTTGGCGATCTGACGGGCTGCACGCCGCTTGGCTGCCTCTAACTGGTCCGCTTCGATTTCGACACGGAGTTTGACTTGATGGTCATCTAAGGGTGTTGTTTCGATCTTCAAAATGAAATCCTTCCGATTATGCCCCTTCATTGAGGAAGGTCTTCCCCCAGGACATTTCCTGAGCTGAAGGGGGATTTGATCTGGTCGCCGGTTGGCGCATGAGCCTGGGCTGGATGGTCTTAAAAAACCCAAGTGGACTGACGTTAAGCGCCCCAATTTTACCAAACAAACGCTTTTTCAAGTGTATTAAACATGTATGCGAAGTGTAAGAAATTTTGGCGCAGAGAAGAGCAAAGAGGTATCTCTCCGCGTCTCTGCGCGAGTTGATCAGTTTCTTGTGCAAAGACTTCCTTCCGCAGTGAAGAACCAACAAGCATTTCTCCGCGTCTCCGCGTCTCTGCGCGAGTTAATTCTATTTTTCCGCGCAAGCCCCTAAAAGGAGCATGAAATTAATCCACGCCTCTATGCCGGTTCGCTATCAAACCCGTTAAGCAGAAAACTCATCCTGCAATAGCCCGTACATGGCGCTGTCGTGGAAGGCGCCGTCATCTTCCCAAGAATGTTTGCGGAACATTCCCTCGCGCTGAAAGCCCAATCGCTCCAGCAGACGGACCGATTCGTGATTGTCAGCAATCGTGCGGGCATAAATGCGGTTGAGATTGAGCTGTTCGAAACCAAAGCGCAGGATCGCCCGCAGCGCCTCAGACCCAATGCCTTGGCCCCAGTAGGCGCGCGCCAGACCATAACCGGCCTCAGCCCGGCGATGGTATGGGTCCCAATGGTGCAGGCTAAAGATACCCACAACTGCTCCTGGATCGGAGAGGGTCACTGCCCAGTTGATCCCCCGTTTTGCGGCGTACTCACCGTGCAGCTCATTGATAAAGGCCTGCGCTTCCGTCTCGGAATGGATGACAGGATCATCATATTTTTGAACAATGGGGTCTCCGCGGAAGACTAGCACATCAGCAGCATCCGCTCGACGCAATTCTCGCAAGATCAGTCGCTCTGTAATCAAAACGGGAAAGGTGCTGAAGTCAAATATGGGCTTGGAGTCCATAGGTTTAAAATATCCTCAGGGAAATCTCCCACAGATATGGGTCGCCGGGAAGGTCATGCATCCAGCCCAAGAGTTTCCATAATAACTTCCCTTATAGCCGCCTCTCCATCCGTAATGTTCGAGAAAATGTTGATGGTTACCTGGTCTGAACTCAGGTAACGGGAATCAAAACCTACCCCCGCATCCCCGCCTACCAGAGAATACATGCTGTCGTCGAGACGCTTGTAGATGCCGCAGCCATATCCGCTCACTTTGTTAAAGCGGTGCTGGGTACT
>JAWOHN010000146.1:0-9316 GCA_046485135.1 Anaerolineales bacterium
CCCACCCACAACTTTGGTCATGACCAGAGCACCTTCCTCAGCCAGCCGGTGGGTGGCGACTTCTGTAATCTGGGTCATGATACGCTCAAAGTCCTCTTTACCCTCAAAGAAAGTGCTCCAGAGCTTGCGATCTTCAGATAAAGAGGCGCGCGTGTAAACCAGGAAGGGCTCAACTTCGGTAAACGTCAGCGGGTTTTCAAATATATGCACATCTACTTTTGAGAATTGACCCTGGATGGTAGAGAGAATCTCGCTGCCATAACGTGAGCTTCCCGGCATCGGTGGGATCGTTTTCCCGGTTGCTTCACGAATAATATCGTAAAACAGGAGTTTATTCTCGGGCATCGGGCCGGTCGAGAACAAGATTCCACCCGGTTTGAGCACCCGGTGCATCTCCTTGATCGTGAATGGGATGTCCTGGGCGTAGTAAATGGCAAAACAGCAAGAGAGCAGGTCGAACTGGTCATCATCGAATGGAAAGCGCTGGTTGAAATCCAACTCAGTAAACTTGACCCGGTTGCCGGTCTTGGCATTTTCCTGTCGAGCCTGAGCCAAAAGCTCGGGGGATACATCTCCACCGGTAATCTCTGCTTCTCCCTCTAATTTGTTAAAAAAGACAAAACATTGCTTGCCGGCTCCGCAGCCAACGTCCAGTATCCGCATCCCTTTGCTCAAAGGCAGGATTTCGAGCATCCATTGGTCGATATCCCTGCTGCCAAACTTCTGGTGAATATCAATTCGCTTGAGCAGGTCATTGGTGGTTTCTTGATAGTTAATTTTCATAGCTTCCTTCTTTACAAATTGGATAAACTCCCACATAGAAACAGGCGCTATTATACCCAATATCGACCCCACCCACACCTCTAAATCTGAGCCTTCACAACGTTTATCGCCAAAGAGCAAACCCGAGTATCCCCCTCGAGCTCACTGACGTTTATCCGGTACAGAAGCTGGACTTAAGGGCAGCTTTCCATCGCTTCGTTGGGGATCAGCAAGACCAGAGGCACTTCTGGCAGCGTTTTCCATTCTTTATAAGAACACAGCAACGGCTCCACCACCCAGCGGACCCAGGCGTCATTCTCTTCACCAAACGAATGGGTGCGTCCCTGGTAATGCGGCCAAAGGGGATTGGATACAATCAACCCAAAGCGATGGTTGTACAGGTCCTCATAAAAATCATCAAAATAGGGCTTGCTGCCAGCCATGGCCATTTCCATCAAGAAAACTTTTTCATATTCATGGACTACCGGTCCGGCATCTAGATTCTGAAAAATCAACAAATGCCGTTCCGCAATAAACAGCACTTCACCCCCCTCAGCCGTCACCTGGCTGACCGACTGCTCCAGCTTGCGTAAAGCCGCAGCCGCAGCAGCCTGGTTTTGGTTGGGCAGGGAACCACCTGCGGTTATGGCAAATAAAACCGGTATAACAACTGCCATTGCCGCCAGGATAGGAATTGGAGCAGGTTGATCACCCAGCTCATGCTCATCCCTTCTAAACTTGTCCAAGGCGATATAGCTGCCTGTCACCAAAAGCAAGACCAGGAATGCATCGATATTATGCAGGTTGCTGCCCCCACCGATTTTCACGCTGACCACGATCCCACCCAAACCCAATACGAACAGGATCGCGCCCAAACCCAACCAGCGGATAGGGTGGTGCAGCAAACGCCAGCCTCCCCATTTACCCTGGCTGGCAGCGCGTACAGCCAAGCGGCTGAGGATGAGCAAGACTAATGGCAAGGAGACCAGAATCGCAGCCGGCAAAACACCCAGCGGGTAGGTCACATTGGGGAGCAAACGGTACCACAGCAGGTCCGAAGTGAAACTCGACCCAAAATATTCGGCCGGGTTTCCAGAAAAACGCTCGTAGAGTACTTGCACTGTGTATGCCAAAGGAGCGCCCAAACCCACCCAAACGGCCGGTTTCACCAGATATCTGAGCCACCCATCCTCTTCGACCCGAGTTTCCAGGAAATACAATGCAGCCGCCAAAAGCCCTGGAACCGGTAGCCAGTTGATGCGGCTGATCCCGGCCCAAGCAGAGGCTACCAGTACAACCATCAGCGATCGCCAAAAACGCTGCCGGTCAAAACCCCACAACACCAAGATCACCATAACCAACAAGTGATAATACAATGGTCCCTGGAATAAAAACAGGAAAGCCCAGGCGATAAAGAGGATTCGGTTAAACGCCTGCTGAAGACCAAGGCGCCTGGCTAACAATACAGCGGTTGCCAGTGATGTGGAAACCCACAAAAACACCTGCCAGGCCCGGTGCGCCCACAAAGGCATTTCTGACGCTAAAAACGGAACTGCCTGCATCAGGTAACGGCTGGGGTGCAATACCGAGGGCGGCGTCCAGGCGCCGTAGATTTTCTCCGCCAAGAAGGTGGAGGCGTAGTAATGGCGGCTGACTTCAGACCAGCCCAACGAAAACGGATAGGTCGAGATTTCCGGAATGAATGCGGCGATTTTGTACACAACCCCATAGGCTAACAGAACCATAGCCAGAGCGCTAGACCAGCTCAAACCGGGACGAACAGGTTTTACCAAGATCGCCCCTGCAATCACCAAAATCGAAAATAACAACAAGCGAGCCCAGGCTGCCTGAAAGTAACCCACCGGGGCGCCCACCACCAGCCAGGGGTACACGATTGCCAGCAGGCAAAAAGCCAATACCCGCATTTTGCTCATTTCTTCTCTAACTTTGCAAAAGCCAGGATAACCGGGCGTAGAAAACCCGGTGAGTAACGATGGTACATGACTCCGAAGCGGTAGGCCAGCCGGGAGAAAGATAAATACGAGGGCTCTGGGGCAATCCCGTACACTGCATGGCTAAACCCGTACAGGTTCAAGAACCGCCGGATGGCAGGGATGGTGTTGCAGCGATACAGGGTGGGAAATACATCTGCGGAACGGGTATTCTCTTTAACCCTTTCCAGAACCTGCACATGAGACCTGTTCGGCACCAGTTTGGAGACCAGAGCAATATAGTTCCACAAGTTGGGCGTGCGAATGCACAGATATCCCCCTAATCTTAATACCCTGCGCGCCTCTGAGAAGAACTTATCTGGGTCTTCCAGGTGTTCCAGGACATGATCGCATACGCACACATCAGCGCCATCATCAGGCAAAGGCCAGAGTCCTTCCCCTAATAGATGGAACTCATCTACGTAAGGATTTTTTTCTCCAGCCATATCCACATCCAAACCGATCACCTGTTTGACCTTACCCCTCAGAATCCGCAAATCCCGCCGGGCAGGAACAGTATCTTCGCCATAAGCGCCTCTACCACAACCGTAATCAATGACGACCGATTGCAGATCAAGCAGCGCGTTTACGCGGAAGTAAAAGCGAACTGTGCCATCTACATCGCTAAAGCCCCCAAACCTGCTCTCCGGGTAAAATTGTCCGACAAACCCCATACGCTCCTCAATGATTAACATTCACCTAGTGTTCCGTCCAATGTGATTCTTTAATCTGGAAGGGTCTTGGACGGAACACTAGATCAATGAAGTATAACCAATCAAACGCCTCATTTCCTGGCCACCTCTGACTGAACTGCGTACCCGCTAACATATTAACCTTAAGTTCAATGGTGTGGACAATACCCTCAGGCAGACAGACTGTCCCGCCCGGCAAGTACATCCGGAAGGTAAAAAGCCCCCGGCAGGCTGGCAAACATCTGCAAAATGCGGATTAAAAAGGCCAGGGTCAAAGCAGTTGGTTCTGCCACCCCACCAATTTGGGTGAATAGGAACGTCATGGATAATTCCTGCACCCCTAATCCATTGATGGACACCGGCAGCAAGGTCACAAAATAGGTCAGGCTCCACATTCCCGCGATCAACCACAAGGGTTGCGGCTCTCCCATTGTTCGCAGCAGTATCCAAAGAGTCCCAAACAGCAGCAACATATGCACCCACGACAACAACAGGGAGACCAACAATGAGCGCGGGTGTTTGATCCAGAAAGATAGGGCTGAGAATAGCCTGTGGAGCATTCCACCAACTTTTTCCCATAGCTTTTTTACTTTGCCCCCCGAAGGCAGATCAAGGTTGCTCAAAACCGGCGCTCCCGCCAACAGAGGCGCTTTTGCAGTACTGGACAATCCCCTTGCCAGGCCAGGGGCTATGAAGGGCAGGACGGTTGCCATGGCTACCATACCAACCAGGCGATCCACAACCAAAGATGCAATGCAAACTGGACGGTTCAAATTCAATCTCAAGACACCCGCTAAACGGACCACGTCCCCCCCGATAGTGGTCGGTAAGAAATTCGAGGCAAATAGACCAGCAAAGGTCAGGCTGACGCTCTTATGCAGGGAAATGTCCACACCGGCTGAACGTAGCAGCACATGCCACCTCCCACCAACGGCGGTCCGCGACAGAACCGTCATTAGAATAACCAACAAGAATACTTCCAGTGAGATTTGGCCTATCACAGCAGAGATCTCCCCCCAACCCTGTCGGAAGAGCAGATAAACCAAAAGACCAAGAGCTAGGGCTGTCCCAATGATTCTTAAGGTCATCCGGCCTTTAGGTCGAAAATGGTTCCCATTCATTAATCATATCCTCGTCGCATGGTTTCATGCCCATCCATGATAACCCGCCGGATGGTATAGGTTGGCTTATGCTGAGATTCATGATACGTACGCGCTAAAAGCTCTGCGATCAAGCCCATCAGGATGGATTGAAAACCCATGATGAACAGCATCATGCTCATTAGCAACAAGGGTGAGCGGATCATATGCTCATTGAAGACAATTCTATTGAATAACAAAAAGGACAGCACTGCCATACTTAATCCAATCAGTAACGCCCCAACACCGCCAAACAAGTAGATTGGTTTATGTACAAAGCTGGTCAAAAATTTTACCGTAAATAAATCCAGAATGACCTTAATCGTCCGGCCTAAACCATATTTGGTCTTGCCGTACATCCGTGCGTAATGGTTGACCGGAACTTCAATAATGCGCGATCCTACCAAGCTTGCGTAAGCCGGAATAAAACGGTGCATCTCTCCATAGAGGCGAAACCCGGTGATGACTTCTCTACGATATGCTTTCAGGGAGCAGCCATAGTCATGCAGCCGTACACCAGTCACGATCGAGATCAGTCTATTTGCAATTCGGGAGGGAAGTCTGCGAGAGAAGAATTTATCCTGCCGGTTGACCCGCCACCCGCTGACCACATCAAAGCCTTCTTCAATCTTACCAATCATCATGGGTATATCCGCCGGGTCGTTCTGTAAATCTGCATCCAGCAAAACAATCACATCGCCATCCGCATTGTCAATCCCCGCGGCAATAGCCGCTGTTTGTCCAAAGTTGCGGCGCAGCTCGACCACCCCCACATATTCTGGGTCTGCTTTAGCCAGTTCAGCTAGAGTCTGTCCACTCCCATCTGAACTGCCATCATCTACATAGATTATCTGCCAGGGTATCTTGATAGGCTCCATTGCTTTATGAATGGCCTGGTGTAGCAACAGCAGATTCTCCGCTTCATTGAAAACAGGGATAATGATCGAAATTTTCATCATCGACTCTCCTAAACCAGGCTATTGTACCTGACCGACACGGGCCTGGAGGCAGTGAAAAAGAACTCAATATTACTCATCAGGCAATCTGTGCGCTTGTTTTTGGCTGAGCTTGACCTTGTGAAAGCTCTGAAAAGCCAACCACAGCACCCATAACACAACCAAGGACTGCATTGGCACCAGGAAGCGCGGATTGTCGCCATGATCTACCAATGTTTGTACGAGTGAGGCAGCCCAGACGCCGCCAGCCAGGCACCATAAGGCAGGTGAAACCGGGATCCATTCGCGAAACCGGCGCCAGAGAAGTGCACCCGCAGATGTGCCCAGGAACAGCAGGTTCACGGAGATCAAAACCAAGCGAGACCCGAGTACCGCAGGCTCGATCAGCCTGGCCAGGGCTTCCCATCGCAAAGCTTCAGCCGACCAATACACCGGCACCCGCCAGAAATACCACCATCCTTTGATGACATTGCGCAGGTAAAGGTCCGGATGATCCAGGATCAACTGCACGGAAATTTTTGCCAACACCCGTGACAAATCATAGAAATTATAGCCGGAAGCCTGCTGCATTTCTGGAATTGCGTCCCAAATTGCATTGGCTTGATTCCCTCGAGTTTCAATTTGTTGGTCCCGATATTTCAAATAGGTATCCCGCAAAGCGGCATGTTCGTCTGGGACATACTCAAAAAATACACCCGTGTGCTGGATCAAGTGATAACCTGTCATCGTTGACAGGCTCCAATCGCCATATTTTGTGTGGATGAAATTGATCCAACCGCCCACCACCAGGATAACCGGCAGAAAAAAAGCGCCTGCAGCCGGTACGTTCAAGCGGAAAGGTAGGCGACTGGCCGGGTCTTTCTCTTTGCGCTCCACCGCAATGAAAAGCAAGAACCAGAAGGGAAAGAAAATGAATAAAGGACGGACCATGACCGCCAGCGAGGTCACCACCCCCAATAATAGTGCCAGCCAGACCCAGCGGGCGGAGGCATGAAAAAGCCAATAGAACAGGCCCGCATAAGCCAGGCTCACCAAAAAGGTGGTAAGCGTCTCGCTCAGGATATTCGCCTCAAAGAAAAGCTGACCCAGGTTGAGGGTGTGGGCCAGAGCAGCTACTCCTCCAAACCAGGCTCTCCCGGTGAGCTGCCAGCCCATATAGAAGAATAAAAACGTCGTCGCCAGACCCAGCGCCATCTGGACCAGCCAAACCCGTTCATCCGGTCCTAGAAATGCCAGAAAGTAAGGGTAGCCGGGTGTGCGGGTTCCATCATAATATTCTAACCCCCGCAGCAGGGATTCGGCCAGCCGGCGGTAGCTGGGCGTATCTCCATAAGAAACCGGTTGGTAAAGCAAATACAAGCCTACACGCTGGATCAACGAGATAAAGGCTACCCCCAGGATCCAGCCGCGTGGGGAAGTCCGTTCAAGCGCTGCGATGATCATATAAAACCGGTTCAATGGCTTACCTCGGAAATCCTGCCAGAGCCCTGTGGGCGCGTAACTGCCAGGTGTATCCCAGCACCGCTTCCCGCGCCCTGGCTGCCAGATCTTCACGCCGGGCCGGATGGTCTAGCAAGGCCTGCAGTGCAGCAGACCAGGCATCTTCATCTTCTGGAGGACACAAGACGGCCTTCGATTCGCTCAGCACCTCTCGGATGACGGGTAAGTCGCTAGAAATGATAGCCCGCCCACAGGCCATATACTCGAACATCTTCATCGGGCTGCAGAAATCGGCCGAGTTGCCGCCGCTGCTGCCCTCAATCTGACGCTCATAAGGCATGAGCAGGATATCCATGGCTGCCTGGTAGAGGGGCAGGCGGCTGTTCTCGACAAACCCGGTCAGCGTCACATTGCGAATGTTCTCATCCTCCAGGTGCGCCCGCCAGCGTGAGACGTCCTCGGACCGCCACCGACCCACAAAAATTGAACCTGTGTATGGCGGCGCGCCAATTCTACCAGTAATCCCATGCCGCGCCCGGGATATAAATGCCCGCTGTATCCGGCAGTGAGGCCCTCCGGCAGGCCCAACTTCAGGCGAGCTTCCTGCGTGGAAGGCAGATTCAGATAGCGTTCTAACTCGACGCCATTCGGGGCGATGACAAGCTGGTCAGACGGGAACGACCATTGGTAACTCCGCTGCAGGTGATCCGCCAGAGCTTTGGTGATCGGCAGGAGCCTCTTCTGACCAGGCAACCTCAGGAAAAGGCGAAACACAGAGGGCCCGAGCTTGCCCTCCGGCTCTCCATGCAGCTCAAGGATGACCGGCAAGCGCCTCAACAGCGCAAATACCCCCGCCTGCAAAGGCCAGACGTAGGCAATATCCGCTTGTAAGGCATAGGCCCGTTTTACGGCAATAAAAGAGAAATCATAGCGTTTTAACCTGGGCCGGGCTTTCAGCCATTCCACCTGGAAGGCGGGCTGCCCTGCCGAGTTATTTCCCAAGCCATAATAGCTTTGTAGCTGCTGCCAAGATACCAGGCTGCCTCCCAGATTGGTCTCATGCTCGGGCGCCAACAGGTGGACAGAATGTCCAAGCTGAGCCAGGGCATAACAGGCTTTCATCACCTGGATGCTGTTAGCCGTATCGGAAGGGATTCTGGAAGTGGCAATGCAAGCGATCTTCATGAGCTTCCGCCTGGGTCTGATTCAGGGATGGGGGTCAGCGACAGGCGGGCAGCTTCCTCCACTGCATTTCTTTTCACCTCGCTTAAACCCCTCCAAACCGTTGCTCCAATGGAGAATAAAAAGAAAGCCGACAGCAAAAGGGCCTCAAACAGGTAGCCAAAAAGGCCTACAAATGCAAAGCCAAGCGCCGTTTTGACGGTTGCGCCGATAGCCGCCATTTTCAACGGATAATCTGGCCTGCCTAAGGCCAGGAGCAAAGGCCGGTTCCAATGGAAGATATTCGCAAATCCGTAGCCTGCTAAAAGAATTAGAAAGGCAGGGTATGCCGGGCCGAATTCGGACCCGTACAAAAAGGGGATCAGCCACCAGCCAAATGCCCCCATCAGTCCGCCGGCGGTCACCGTCCAGCCGGCTGAGATCAGGCTAACCCGTTTGAGCAAACGATGAGTCTGGAGCCATTTGCGGCTGGATATGGTCCGTGAAATCTCGGCATAGGTCGTGGCAATGAAGGGCTCAATCGGCATCAGAACCAGGTTGATTATCGCTTGAGCGATCTTGAAATAACCGGCTTCTACCGGCGAGCGCAAGAAAGTGATGATCAACGTTTCGCTGTCACGGGCAACCAAAGTAACTGTCCCTTGTAAGTTGGTGCTGATCGCAAAACGACCTAACTCGCGCCATTCTGGCAGCAAACTCAAGGGAGCTCTCCACCAGCCCGCTCCCAACTGGCGCGTGACCTGGCGGGCAGCCAGGACAGACACAGCCAGGCCAGCAAAGGTTTTACCTGCCAGATATGCCATTAATACCCCCAGCATACCGCCTTGAGTCAGGTAAGCGTACAGAATCAGGCCGGCAGTGATCAGGCTCTGAAACAGGTTCACCAGCGCAATCTTGTTGAACAAGCGTGCAGCCTGCAGGACGCCGGTCGAGGTTTCAAAAAACGCATTGGATAACAAGATCAAGCCATACAGAATAAATAGGGGCTGGGTGGCAGAGTCTTTGGCCAGATGTTCAGCTGCCAAAGGGGTCAATGCCAGCAAGACCAGGTACCCCACCAATGCTGTCACAGCTTCCACCAGCGCAGCTGCCTTTACAATCGCTGCAGCGCGCTCATTTTTCTCCTGCACCAGGTACTGGCCCATATATTTGAC
>JAWOHN010000156.1:0-3094 GCA_046485135.1 Anaerolineales bacterium
CATTAATAAAGGTTTTGCCCGGGCCTCCGGCTTGATCATGGCCTGGTTAAATTCGGATGACCTGTATTTGCCAGGCGCTGTCTCAGAAGCGGTGGAGTACCTGAAGACCCATGCTGAAGCAGGGATGGTTTATGGCGATGCGAACCTGGTGGATGAGAGCGGGAGTGTGATCGGCCGTTTTCCAGCCAGGCAGACCGATTACCGGCGTCTGCTGCGGGGTTATGTGCATATACCCCAGCAGGCTGCTTTTTTTCGGGGTGATTTGTGGCGCCAGGTCGGACCGCTCGATCCAACCTTTTTCTTCGCCATGGATTATGATTTATGGGTGCGCCTGGCCAAGATCGCCCCTTTACACTACCACCCACGCCTGTGGGCGAGTTTTCGACTGCATGGAGAAGGGAAAAGCGTTGCCAGTGATGATCGTTGTTATCCCGAAATGCTGCGGGTTCACCGGCGCGAAGGAGGCGCCTGGCTGTCCCGTTTGCGGTTGAAGGCATTCCTGCGCAAAGGCGCTTATGCATGGTTGCCAATGGGATTGCGGATCCGCTTACGCAGGATGATCCCATGAACCATATATTTATGCGCTACAATTGGATCTCGATCATTTACAATTGGGGAGCTTGGTCTAGCGGAGAACTGCTTGACACGCAAGTTTGCAGGGATGGCGTTCTGATACAACCTGTTGTTGGGAGTTCTGCTGTGAAATCGAAATTGTTTGCCCATAAGGATATATATCTGTGAGATTTATTCCTGGATCGTTACCCGGTATGATTGTCGTTGAGCCCAGAATATTTGGTGATGAGCGCGGGTTTTTCATGGAAACATTCCAAGCGCGCCGGTTTGCTGAGGCCGGCATTGACCTACATTTTGTTCAAGATAACCACTCTGGCTCTAGTCAGGCAACTTTGCGCGGCCTACACTACCAGATTCGCCAGCCCCAGGGGAAATTGGTACGGGTGGTGGCAGGTGAGATTTTTGATGTTGCGGTTGACCTTCGTCGAAGCTCGCCGACTTTTGGGAAATGGGAAGGCTTTAATTTGTCCGCTGAAAAGAAACAACAATTATGGATACCGCCTGGTTTTGCCCATGGGTTTTATGTCCTCAGTCCCTGGGCTGAAGTGATTTATAAAGCGTCAGATTATTACGCCCCTGAATGGGAGCGCACCTTGTTGTGGAATGACCCCGACCTTGGCATAGACTGGCCTTTAGCAATGGGAGACGGTAAGGTGATCATTTCGCCAAAGGATGCTCAAGGGAAAAGACTATGTGAGGCTGATGTTTATCCTTAATCTGTGGAGGAAATTGTGAAAAATCTGCTCATCACTGGCGGAGCTGGATTCATTGGCTCTAATTTTGTGCGCTACCTCCTGAAAGTAGAGCCGGATATTAATATTGTGAATCTGGATGTGCTCACCTATGCCGGTAGCCTTGAGAATTTGAATGACCTGGCTGGCAATGACCGGCATACTCTGGTAGTAGGGGATATCAGCGATCGTTTGCTAGTCGATGAATTGCTGAGAAAGCACCAGATCGATACGGTAGTTCACTTTGCTGCGGAGACCCATGTAGACCGGTCGATCCTGGGGCCAGCTCAATTTGTCCAAACAAACGTTGTGGGGACATTTACCCTCTTGGACGCAGTGCGCACCTTCTGGCTGGATGAGAGAGGTGTTGAAGGGACAAAGCCTCGCTTCCATCACGTTTCCACGGATGAGGTTTATGGAAGCCTGGCTCCTGATGACCCGCCATTTTCAGAGACCACTCCCTATGCGCCCAATTCGCCTTATGCGGCCTCTAAAGCTTCCAGCGATCACTTGGTGAGAGCATATTTCCAAACCTACGGCTTGCCGGTGACCATTTCAAATTGCTCGAACAATTACGGTCCCTATCAATTTCCGGAGAAATTGATTCCCTTGATGATCTTGAATGCTATCAAAGGTTTGCCTTTGCCTGTCTATGGCGATGGCAAACAAATCCGAGATTGGGTGTATGTAGAAGATCATTGCGAGGCAATCTGGATGATATTAAAAAATGGCAGGTTGGGCGATACCTATAATGTGGGTGGAGACAACCAGCCTACCAACCTGGAGGTGATCCGGTCAATTTGCGCTGTCCTGGATGAGACGCTGCCCGATTCACCATATGCTCCACACCTGGATTTGACCAGCTATGTTACAGACCGGCCTGGTCATGATCGCCGCTATGCGATGAATATTTCTAAGATCAAACGAGAACTAGGTTGGATGCCACGCCAGTCTTTGGAGAGCGGGCTCGCTGAGAGCGTACAGTGGTATTTGACCAGTAGGGATTGGGTCGAAAACGTTCACAAGAAATCTGACTACCAGCAATGGCTGGACCGAAATTATGCGAAGCGAGGAGGTTGATTGATGAAGGGGATCATATTGGCTGGCGGGAAAGGTACGCGCCTGTATCCGTTGACCATTGGGATAAGCAAACAGATGCTTCCGGTATACGACAAGCCAATGATTTATTACCCATTGTCCATGTTGATGCTGGCAGGTATTCGCGAGATACTGGTGATCAGCACCCCCGAGTCGCTGCCTGGTTTTCGAGAACTACTCAAGGATGGCAGCCAATGGGGGATGCGTTTCCAGTATGCCGAGCAGGCGGAACCGCGCGGCCTGGCAGATGCTTTCCTGGTGGGAAGGGATTTCGTTGGGCAGGATCCGGTCTGTTTGATTTTGGGTGATAATATCTTTTTTGGCAACGGATTACCGAGCCTGCTGCGCAAGGCAGCCCAGTTGAATGAGGGCGCGTTGGTGTTTGCCTACCCGGTTCGAGACCCCCAGCGCTATGGTGTGATCGAATTTGATAACAAAGGCCTGGCTCTCAGTATTGAGGAGAAACCAAAAAAGCCTCGCTCTCATTATGCCGTTCCGGGTATTTATTTTTATGATGGAGAGGTGGTTGATATTGCCTCCAGGCTGGAACCCTCTCGAAGAGGTGAGATTGAGATCACGGATTTAAATTGTGTCTACCTCAAGCGCGGCCAATTGCGAGTAGAAGTTCTTGGACGCGGGGTGGCGTGGCTGGATGCGGGCACTCACGAATCCCTGCTCAAAGCTGCTAATTT
>JAWOHN010000164.1:0-17349 GCA_046485135.1 Anaerolineales bacterium
GCCTTGTCGATCAACACCTGTGCGGGCATGCGGCCCAGCTTGAACAGGTTGACCTCCTGCCCGTAGAGCTTAAGCACGCTGGCTTGGGGATCGGGCAGGCCGATAAAGGGCAGGGATTCTTTCTGCCAATAGACCGCAAAACCTCTGGCATCTTCGGGGCCGACCACTACGACGGCAACATTGCGGGATACAAACTTGTCATAGTCCTGGCGCAACTGCGCCATATGCTTTTGGCAGAATGGTCACTGAAAGGTGCGATTGAAAACCAGCAGTACGTTTTTCTGGCCCCGCAGATCAGCCAGGGAGAAAGCCTGCCCCGAAAAATCGGGCAAGCTGAAATCAGGGGCGGTTTGGTTGATGGATACGCGAGGCATAGCAGCTCCTGCTGCAAGAATGGGGTGTTCGTTACCGGCCAATGGCCGTTGATAGCATCGTCCGGAGGTTAAATTTCACCGCGCGCAGCGCGCTCCATGCGCCCGTGGCCCATAGAGCCCAGATCACCAGCAGCGGCTGGAAAAACAGGCGCATGAAACGGGCCTGGTCGGTATTCAGCCCAAAGGCATCAATCCGGTTGATGTACTGCGAGATATTGCCGGGGAAGATGAGCACAAAGAAGACCGCAGTGGCCAGACCAAACAGAACACGCTGCTTTGCAAGAAATACCAGGCCTAACCCCAGCATAATTTCTGCAATCCCCGATAAGACCACAACCAGGTCGCCATTCAGTGGCAGCCAGGACAGCGCCTGGGCCATAAATTCCGCGCGTGCAAAGGTAAGGTGACCTACCCCCGTAAAGATCAGGAAAGCACCTAGCAAAATTCGAAAGATCATCTGCACAATGCGGGTCTTCTCAGGTTTAGGAAATTTGTTATCTGTTGTCATCACGGCTCCTTTTAGTCATCAAAACCTGTAGCGGCGTTCACTTTGGTTTTGAAAATTTTCAAGCCAACGCTTATATCGCAAAAGATTATATCATACAAGAGGTATTGTACAATATTTGTCCAGTAGTTTCAAGGGTTTTATTGGTTAATAGATGGTTAGTTGCCTAAAACGGCGCGATACGTGTTATAGGCGTTTTGGCAGATAATTCAACGATTTGCTGGGTTGGGTTGGTACTTGCCACCCTGTGAATGGGCCTGATCTTCTGGTCAAGCTGGGCCTTACAGCGACTAAGACGCCAAAATATATTAATCCACGGTCAGGGTTTTGCTCAAATTGCGCGGGAAATCGGGATCAAAGCCGCGCAGCACACTCATGTGGTAGGAGAGTAGCTGCAGGGGCAACACAGCCAGGAGAGGCATAACTTCCGCCGTTGAATCGGGTAAGACAATCACGTCGCTGGCGTTATCGCGCAGACGTTGGTCATCTTGCCCAATGGCAATAGCGCGTGCACCGCGGCAGGTGACCTCGTTCAAACCGCTGACGATAAGAGGCACATCTTGCGGTCCGGCAGCGAACAGGATCGGAAAGCCTTTGCTGACCGCCGAGAGCGGACCATGCTTGAATTCTGTTGAGAGCATGCCCTCGCAGTGAGCGTAGGTGATTTCCTTGAGTTTTAGGGCGCCTTCCAGGGCGATGGGGTAGGTCGCGCCGAAGCCAAGGCAATACAGGTCATTCCAGGGGTTCATTTCGGCTGCAAGGGACTCCACCTGTTCAGCCACCATTGCCAGAGTTTCATCCATCAGGGCCGGGATTTGTTCCAGTTCTTTCGGGTCGCGCCCGGCCAGACGATAGGCCAGATACAGGAAGGTGACAACCTGGTTGGTGAAGGTCTTGGTGGCTGGGACGCTGATCTCATATCCGCAGCACAGCGGCAAAGAGCAGATGGTGGCCCTGGTCAGCGTGGAGCCGATGACATTGGCCAGGCTATAAGTTGCCATCCCTTTGGCCTCTGCAACTTCAAGGGCGTTGAGCACATCCTTGGTTTCGCCGCTTTGGCTGACAAACAGACCGACATCCTGAGAATCGACCGCCGGCCCATATTGCGGCATGAACTGCGGCGCCAGCACTGGAATCACTGCTCGACCGGCGATCTGTGCAAAATAAATAGCGCCGATCAGGCAGGCATGGTAACTTGTCCCGCAGCCGATAAAGTACAAATTGCGAGCATTTTTCATCCTCTCGATAACAGGAGCCACATCGGTCGAGCCATTCAGCATGTGCAGGACTTCCCGCGCTACTTGCGCTTGCTCGTGAATTTCCTTGAGCATGAAGTGGGCATAGCCGCCTTTTTGCACCGCCTCCATCGTCTCAGTGACAATTTCAGGATCACGGACGATGGGTAGGCCATCCTTGACAGAGTATAGCTCGACTTTATCGGCCGAGAGGGTGATGATCTCTCCGTCTTGCAGGCGGATGACCTTACGCGTCAGAGGCAGAATAGAGGGCAGGTCAGAGGATATGCAGGTGAAACCTTCCCCGATCCCCACTACCAGACCGGAGCCTTTTTTGATGGCGTAGAGTTTATCGTCGTTGATGCCTCCAATTACAAAGGAATAATCACCCTGCAGGTCGGCGTAAGCATGGCGGATGGATTCGATAAAGTCAAAACCCCGGTTGATATAACGTTCCACGGCGTGGACGCAGGATTCGCCATCGTTCATCGAGCGCACGGTCATCCCTTCAGCCATGAATTGCTGGCGAAGTTCGACATTGTTGACCACATTGCCGTTGTGCGCGCCGACCAGGTCACCGTCCGAGTCAAGATGCGGCTGGGAATTGACCTGCGATGGCTCGCCAAAGGTGGCCCAGCGCAGCTGGGTGATGCCACGCGAACCGGTCATTTCGGCAAAGTTGTATTTGGCAGCCACTTCCTGCACGCGACCCGCGTCCTTGCGTAGGTCAATCTTGCTGCCGTTGATGGTTGCTGCGCCTACAGAGTCGTAGCCACGATAGGTGAGTCTCTGGGCTGCTTCGATCAGGATCGATCCCAAGGGCTGTTCTTTATCGGTAACAATTCCAAAAATACCGCACATACGCATCCTTTCATGTTTATCGTGAGTTCAAGATAATGAAAATCAGGTTAATTTTTGGGTATTTTGCAAGTGTATCACAGGGAACAGGCTAGGTGGAACCCTGGATTTAAATCCGGGAAGCCTGCATTTTTCTACGCTGTGCGATAAAATAGGCTCTTATGAGTACATCAACCCGGACAGATTTAACTCGCTTTGCCTGGTTGGCGATAGCTGCATCAATTTCAACCATCATCCTCAAACTGGGTGCTTTTTGGTTGACCAACTCGGTCGGTCTGCTCTCAGATGCCATAGAATCGGGGGTCAATTTGGTAGCTGCCATTGTCGCCTTAGTTGCGCTGACAATCGCTGCCCGACCTGCCAACGATGACTTCAGCTATGGGTACTCAAAAGCTGAATTCTTTGCCAGCGGCTTTGAAGGGAGTATGATCTTGATTGCGGCAGGCAGCATTGCTTTCACCGCTATCCCACGCTTGGTAAACCCACAGCCGCTCGAGCAAGTCGGCCTTGGACTGGGCGTCTCTGCTGTGGCGGGGGTGATCAACCTGGTTGTATCACGCATCTTATTCCGGGCCGGAAAACAGTATAACTCGATTACTTTGGAGGCTGACGCCCGGCACCTGATGACCGATGTGCTCACCACCGCAGGAGTGATCCTGGGTGTCGCTCTGGTTGAGCTGACCGGCTGGGTGCGGCTCGACCCCATCATCGCCTTGCTGGTGGCCGTGAATATTGTGGTTACTGGGGTTGGGTTGGTACGCCGCTCGGCGCTAGGCCTGATGGATGCATCCCTGCCTGCTGCGGATATTAAGGAAGTGCAGGACGCTTTGAAAATCTTCGAACCTCAAGGTGTTAAATTCCACGCGCTGCGCACCCGCTCCGCAGCGGCACGTGGTTTTGTATCCATGCACATCCTGGTGCCGGGTAAGTGGAGCATACAGCGCGGCCACCACCTGGCTGAGGAGATCGAAAGCGAGATCGTCCGCCGCCTGCCGAACGTCCATGTCATCACCCATGTTGAACCGCTTGAAGACCCGGCCTCCTGGACGGACACGAATTTGGACCGTGAATAAAGCGTCTTCTCCTTTGAATGCTTCACCTACCTATAACATATTGTAATAAGCTATCAAGTATGCTATATTGAAATTGCCAGGAATATATCCCAGCAAATGAACCGTCGCTGGCGGGTACCTGGTCTCTTCATAACCCTTCTTTGCAGCCCGCCTGTTTCAAGGTGGGCTTTTGCGTTCTACTAACGAGGTGAGAAATGGATACCCCACAAGTAAACCAACCCTTTAATATCATTTTAGCAACCGACGGCTCAGACCATGCTATGGCTGCAGCTCGCTTGGTGAATGATCTACCTTTGCCGCCAAATAGTTCTATCACCATTTTCGCCGTGCTCGTGCCCCGCGAAGCATCCCTTTATTCGCTATTAGACGCTTCCCTCAAACAAACCAGGCAAATTTTCCAGAACAAAAAGGATGTCTCCGTAGCAATCGAAATGCAAACCGGATACCCTGCCGAGAAAATTACCGAATTTGCAGAAGAACACAGACCAAATCTGATTGTATTAGGCGCTAAAGGTCTCCGCCATACCCTGGGCATCCTGGTTGGAGGAGTGGCCCAACAGGTCGTGGAGTACACCCAAACCCCGGTATTGGTTGTCCGGGCGCCTTATACGGGCCTGAAGCGAATTATGTTGTCCATCGATGCATCCGAATGTAGCCGGCATGCTCTGGAATTCCTAAGTGGAGCTGGGGGACACCTGCCATTTCCACTTCCTGCAGAGGCAAGCATCTCTGTCGCCCATGTTCTGGCTCCCGTTGCTGTTTATCCACGTTACATGCCAACCATCCACCAAGGTCAAATTTTCGTTCCACCGGAGGAGGAGCTCGAATCCATCCGCGCGGAGGAAAAAAACCAGGGCGAAAGATTACTCCAGCAAGCAGTTGCAACTCTCCAGCGCGCTGGTCGCCAGGCGTCTTCCGTCTTACTGGACGGAGATGCAGCCACAGAGATGATCGAGTACGCCGAGAAGAAGCAAATCGATTTAATTATGGTTGGATCAAGAGGTTTAAGCCCGGCTAAGGCCTGGTTGCTGGGAAGCGTCTCCCGTAAGCTCGTCCATTACGCCAGCTGCTCGGTGCTCGTTATCAAGTAGTATGGAGAGATTGCAAGGAGGCGGATGAAGCCTGTTAAAGAAACCCAACCTGCCAGCTCAAAGCATCCACCCATTTTCATTATTTCCGGTGGTGTCGGAGCCAGTGGTGAGCAAATTGTCCACACGCTACTGGCCCAATTTCCGGATAACCAGGCCCAAGTTATCACTTTCGGTAACATCCGTACGGTCGAGCAAATAGTACAGATCCTGGTCAAGGCGAAGAAGAAAGCCGCGTTGATCGTGCATACACTGATCGATACTGACCTGCGTAAGGAACTGGTTCAACGGGCTGAGCAGGCAGGAATATTGGCGGTTGACCTGATGGGAGATTTGATGGGGTGGATGATTACCCATTACGGCCAAGAGCCGTTGGGTATTCCGGGGCTTTATCGCCAGCTCAACAAGGATTATTTTGAACGGGTATCTGCCATTGAGTTCACCATGGCGCACGATGACGGCAAAGATCCCAGTGGCTGGCCTGAGGCGGATATTGTGCTGGCCGGCGTCTCCAGGACTGGAAAAACCCCCATCAGCTTGTATTTATCGGTGCTAGGCTGGAAAGTTGCCAATATCCCGCTGGTGCCTGAAATACCGACGCCAGCAAGGTTCTATGAGCTCGATCCCCAGCGGGTCATCGGCTTGACCATTGAACCGGGCCAACTCTTGTTGCATCGCCAACATCGCCAGCGACAACTAGGAGTTAGCGGAGCATCTGCTTATGCCGACCCAGCTCAAATTCATGAAGAAATTCAGGAATCACGCAAACTCTTCCGCCAGGTTGGCATTTCGATCATCAACGTCACCGACAAACCGATTGAAACCTGCATAGATGAAATCATCCGCACCATCACCCGCCAAACCGGGATGGGTTAGAGGAGATGAGCAAATATGATCCACATCGATGGGCCATGGTTTAAAGACGAATACGGGCGCACTCTAATCCTGAGAGGGGTGAATCTTGGAGGCAGCAGCAAGGTCCCTTTCTCGCCTGATGGTGCCACCTATATTCGCGAGGGTTTTTTCAACCACCGGGAGATCTCGTTTGTTGGTCGTCCATTTCCACTGGAAGAGGCAGATGAACACTTCCGCCGCCTGCGCCATTGGGGGCTGACTTTCCTGCGCTTTCTGGTAACCTGGGAGGCCGTTGAGCATGCTGGACCAGGCAATTATGACCTGGCATACCTGGAGTACTTGCGCGCAATTGTCACAAAAGCAGCTGATCATGGTCTGGATCTGTTCATTGATCCCCACCAGGATGTGTGGAGCCGCTTTTCAGGCGGGGACGGAGCGCCTGGTTGGACCTTTGAAGCAGTCGGATTGGACATAACCAAATTTTCTCCCACCGGCGCGGCAATCGTTCACCAGGTACATGGTGACCCTTTCCCCCGCATGATCTGGCCCAGCAACAGCGGTAAACTGGCTGCCGCAACAATGTTCACCTTGTTTTTTGGCGGTAACGATTTTGCTCCGCAAACCAGGGTGCAAGGTGAGCCGGTACAGGATTACCTTCAACGGCATTATATTGCTGCCATGCAACAGGTAGCTCATGCGCTGAAAGATTTATCCAACGTCTTGGGATACGACACCATGAACGAGCCCCTGGCTGGTTATATTGGCTGGAAAGATCTACACGCCCCAGGCGGTTTGATTAAACTAGGTGATTGTCCCTCCCCGTGGCAATCCATGCTCCTGGGTTCCGGCATTGCACAAGATGTGGAGGTATGGAAGCTGGGCATCGCTGGTTCAAAAAAAGTCGCCACGCGCCTGCTCAACCAGGAGCAACAAAGCGCCTGGTTAGCGGGCTATGATTGCATTTGGCGCCAAAACGGAGTCTGGGATACCGGGAAGGACGGTCTACCTCAACTGTTGCGACCTGATCATTTCTCGAGAATCGGTTCACAAAAGGTGGACTTTAACCGAGATTACCTACGTCCTTTTGCCAATCGTTATGCTGCTGCGCTGCGTACAGTCGATCCAAAAGCTATTGTCTTTGTCGAGACCCAACCAGAACACCCCTTGCCTGAATGGGACGAGACAGATGCACAAAACATCGTCTCGGCTCCGCACTGGTACGACAGCTTTGTCCTGTTTTTGAAAGATTACCATCCCTTCCTGGCAGTCGACAACCATACTCAGAAACTACTGATCGGTCCCAAGCGCATCCGCCAATCTTTCGCGCAGCATTTAGGCGCGTTAAAGAAGGCCTCTCTTGAACATATGTGCGGCTCGCCAACCCTGATCGGTGAATTTGGGATACCATTCGACATAAAGGGCAAAAAGGCGTACCGGACCGGTAACTTCAACCCGCAGATAAAAGCCCTTGATCGCAGCTACACCGCAATGGACGACAACCTGCTCAGTTGTACCCTGTGGAACTACACTGCTGATAACACTAACTCGCGTGGAGATCAGTGGAATGATGAAGATTTGTCTATTTACAGCCGCAACCAGCAGGAAGATAGGCGGGACCCCAACTCAGGAGGCCGGGCGCTTCCAGCAGTCGTCCGACCTTACGCTCGTAAAACCGCCGGGGAGCCGCTGCGCATGACTTTCGATCTGAAACAAAACTCTTTCGAGTTCGAATTCCGCCACGATCCAGCGGTAAAAGCTCCAACTGAGATCTACCTGCCAGCTTTACACTATTCTGGCGGCTTTCGAGTGGAATTAACCGACGGGACCCACGAATACCATCCTGAGGAGCAAACCCTGATCTACCGCCACACGCCCGATATTCTGATCCATACCATCCGCATCATGCAGCAGAAGTAACCGGCCTGGTTGGCAAGTAAGTCACCCGTAAATTACCGGATGCCAGAGGTTGAGCAAATTCACTCCCATCCAGCACCCTGTTTATCAAACCATTTTCGAATTGCTCAGTCTATTGGGTTTCTCTTAAAGCGCTTAGTCTCTGTAGGGCTTAGCGTTCGCTCAATTCAGCATAGCGGAAACAATCAATGACATGGTCATTTACCATACCAGTTGCTTGCATATGTGCGTAGCAGATGGTCGGTCCGACAAATTTAAAACCCCGCCGGATCAGATCCTTGCTCATAGCAACAGATTCATCCGTCTGGGCCGGGATTTCTTCCATTTTACGCCAGGCGTTAATGATCGGCTTTCCGCCCACGAAACGCCAGATGTATTCGGCAAAGCTACCGAACTCGTGCTGCACCTCCAGAAAGATGCGCGCATTAATAACGGTTGACTCTACCTTCCGGCGGTTTCGAACGATACCCGGGTTCAACAGAAGTTGCTCGATCTTTTCAGTGTCATATTGGGCCACCCGCTGAAGGTCAAAATGATCAAAAGCCGCCTGGTAATTCTCCCGCTTTTTCAAGATGGTAATCCAGCTTAAGCCGGCTTGAGCCCCCTCCAAGATCAAGAACTCGAAGATCAGCTGGTCATCATAAATAGGTACCCCCCATTCTTTATCATGATAGCGGATGTATAGGGGGTCACTGGTTGACCACTCGCAGCGATTAATCATCACTATTTTCTCCCAGCTGGAATCTCATAATGGGCCGCTTTGCAGACCTACGGGCAACCTCGGTGAAGCCCACCTTTCTAAAGGCCGATGCCAGCCCGGTAAAAACAAAAGGCGGCGGCTGGTTGCCCTCCCCCGGGTCTTCGGGGTATCCTTCCAGGATAGCAGCACCCTGACTGCGAGCATACTCAAGCGCTGCTTGAAGCAGCATAACAGTCAATCCTCTGCGCCGGTAAGGCTTTGCAACAAAGAAACACGTGATCGACCATACAGTCTGGTCATCTACCCGTTTTAATATCCGCGAGCGCTCCAAGGCAGGGTAAGCGTCCCTGGGCGCCAAAGCGCACCACCCAATTGGCTGATCTCCAGCGTATGCAAGCAGGCCTGGTACATCTCCTGCTTCAACAATTCCTTGAAAGGCATGTTTGTTTCCTGCCCCTTTATTCTGATTGAATTCAGATCGCTTCAAACGCCACCACATACACCAACATCCCCCGCACGCGCCCCTCTCCCCAAACAAGGCTACAAGATCTCCCCAACGGGATGGGGTCAGTGGATGAAAAATGAATTGCTGAGCTGTGTTCATAGATCCATCTGCACCTGGTGAGGTTTAGAAAAACCAGGCGGCGGCAGCAGGCCGCGCGCTTGCAGCCATTCCTGAGGCGGTCCAGACCATCCATAACGGGGCAGGTTCACGCGCTGGCGCTCATCAAACTGAACCCCTTCATCTTCCAGCAAGCTGCGTTGGACCAGCCGACCCTCTCCCCTACCCAGGCTGATCTTCCCCTGGGAATTGATCACCCGCTGCCAGGGGACACCCTCCGGGCAGGCTACCATAGCCCCGCCCACCCAACGGGCGCCAAACGCCAGGTAACTGCGCGCCTCCATCCCTTCTGGCGGCGGGATCATCGCTGCAATTTGACCATAGGTGATGACATTGCCAGCGGGGATTTGGCGGACAATCTCCCACACCAGCGCATTGTAAGCAGCCACGTTGCGAGGCGAAGAATATTTTTTGGGCATGGCAACCTCCTCCGCAGTCAAACAGTGACTCTGAATAAAACAGAAAGACAGAAAACATTAAAATGACCTTGGCATATACCACTCATACCCCCAACTTCCTCATTCTACCACAGTGATTTGTATTGACCAGCCATTACAGATCATAGGGTGTGGCAGAAGCTCAGGTGTAGAGGTGTGAAAGAGCTAACTCGGATATAATCAACGGCTGTGATACCTGCCACTACTCCTTCTGCCAACCAACAAATTGCCCGGGCAGCCGGGACGGTCATGTTGGCCTTTGTTGCCAGCCAGTTGATCGGACTCGTACGCTACGTGCTCATTGCGGGCACCTTCAGCACCAGCGCCGAAATGGAAGCTTTTACGGCTGCTAACCGGGTAGGAGAAAGCCTTTTTTATCTTGTCGCAGGCGGCGCTCTGGCATCCGCTTTCATTCCCACATTTACCGGCTTCCTGTCCAAGGATGACCGGGAAGGCGCCTGGCAACTGGCTTCAGCCGTTGGCAACCTGATTCTGATCATCCTGATCGCCATCAGCGGGCTAGCGGCGATATTTGCGCCTCAAATCGTGCGTTATTTGCTGGCCCCCGGCTTTGCTGCCGACCCAGCCAAGCTTGAATTGACCGTCTCACTAATGCGCCTGATGCTGCCTTCGGCAGTGATCTTTGGGGTGAGCGGTCTGCTCATGGGCATACTGAACTCCCACCAAGTGTTCCTGATACCTGCCCTTACTCCCTCGATGTATTCTGCTGGCATGATCTTCGGTGTGGTGGTGTTGTCACCCCACCTGGGCATTTATGGGCTGGCCTGGGGCGTCCTGATCGGCGCCATCTTGCATCTTAGCTTACAGATACCCGCGCTCCTGCGATTAGGAGGGAAATATATCCCTATTTTAGGGCTAAAACTCCCGGCTGTGCAAGAAATCGCCCGGCTAATGGGACCGCGTTTGTTCGGCGTAGCGGTCGTTCAGCTCAACTTTTGGGTCAATATCTGGCTAGCTTCACCCTACCCGGGCAGTGTTTCGGCCATTTTTTACGCCTTCACCCTCATGCTGATGCCGCAAGCTGCCATCGCCCAATCCATTGCCATTGCCGCCATGCCCACTTTCTCCAGGCAGGCAGCCCTGGGCAAGTTAGAAGAAATGCGCTCATCTCTGGCTGCCAGTTTACGCGGGGTGTTGTTGCTCTCTATACCTGCTTCGGCTGGGTTAATGCTCCTCCGTGAGCCGCTCACCCTGCTGTTGCAATTTGACCAGAGCGGCTCCGAGCTGGTCGCCTGGGCGCTGCTATGGTATGCGGCTGGATTGGTGGGTCATTCGGTGGTCGAAATCCTGGCGCGGGCCTTTTACTCCTTGCACGACACCAAAACCCCAGTAATGGTAGGGGCGTCCGCCATGGGCATCAACATCCTATTAAGCGTGACCTTTCTGTCCCTGTTTAGCAAATTCGGTTGGGCTCCGCACGGAGGCCTGGCCCTGGCAAACTCTGTGGCTACAACCATTGAGATGTTTGTGCTACTCCACCTGATGAGACGAAGATTGAATGGAATAGAAGGTCGGCGGGTTTTGCAGGGCGGACTCCAGGGCGCAACAGCTGCCTTGCTGATGACCCTGGCGCTATTAGCCTGGTTGACCTACACCAGCAAAATGCCGGTTTGGTTTACCTTGATGGGGGGAATAGGCCTGGGTGGAGGGATCTACAGCGCTCTGATCCTGGCCATCGGCATCCCAGAAGCCCGTTTTCTGTTGACTAAGTTAATCAGAAAAGGAAAAACCAACCTCTCCTGAGCTATGACAAGCAAATCCTTGAGAAGGGGGGAATGCTTACCGCAAGACCATCCACAACAGTTGTGCAATAACCAGGCCGAAAATCGTGCCACCCAATGCCTCCAGCGGCGTGTGTCCCAAGACCTCACGCAGTTGCTCCTCCCGCAAGGGGTGCCCATGAGCCAGGTCGCGAATCATGGTGTTAATGATTTCAGCGTGTTTGCCTGCCTGCCGGCGAATGCCGGTTGCATCGTAAATCACAACCATAGCAATTACCCCGGCTAACGCAAAAATTGGCGTATCAAAGCCGTAGAAAAGCCCGGTGGAATGGGCGCAAGCAGCTACCAAAGCAGAGTGAGAGCTGGGCATGCCGCCGGCGCGTAAAAGCAACGCCCAATCCCAGGCCTTGAACCGCAAATATTCGAGCGGCACCTTGATGATTTGAGCCAAACCCCAAGCAACCAGCGCGGCGATCAGGACCGGATTAATAAAAATACCTGTGAATGGCATCTCGTTTATCGTTCGGATCCGAAATCAACCAGGTCTTGTCCGGACAGTTGTTGGACTTTTAGCTCAGCTTTATCCAGCAGCTCAGCGCAATAATGCGCCAGGCCCTGACCTCGCTCAAACAACGCCAGAGCGTCTTCCAGCGAGCTTTCCTCCGCTTCCAGTGCAGACACAATCGCCTCCAGTTCGGCAAATGCCTGCTCATAAGATAATTCTTCGATGGGGGTTGACCCAACACCAGACGGAAAGGTTGTAGAAGTCATGATCTACTCCTGGCTTGAGTTGATATCTTCAGGTAATGAGATGAAATGAAAAATCCGCAGGGGAGCACCAACGGGCAGTGTATCATCCACAAACCGGTTAAGCTGTTCTTCTTCAATATGATGGTTGTTAAGATAAGCCTGGATCTCCGGCCCAATTTCTGTACGGTAAATCTCTGCAATAGAGCGCTTCTTGGCGCTGAAAGAGATCAGGGCAGTTATGCCGAGTAAAACCAGCGCGCCCATAACAAAAGTGATAAACGCCAGGATAAAAGAGAAGACACCCAGTACATATAGCATCAAGACCCCCCCAACCAGAGGCAGACCTCCCAAAGCGCAGCCCAGGCCAAAAGATTGTTCAGCCCCCTGCGCGCCGGCTTTCTCCAACCGCTCATTGCAGGAGTTGGTCAACGCTTCCAGCCCCTGGCGTTGTTCCTCTGGGACAAGCGCAGTGACATCCGCCATGTTACTCTACCTTCCCTTCTTCCACCTGTACGCCAAATTGTCCATCTGTCACACGGATCTGCAGATGATCGCCAGATTGAACCTGTTCCACACTACGAACCAACTTGCCGGTGGGCATAGTAACAATTGCGTAGCCACGCCGCAAGACAGCCTGCGGATTCAGGACCATCAGACCCTGCTCCAGGCTGGCAAGGCGCGTCCTTTGCAGCAGCAGGCTGTGACCCAAGGTAGACCGGGCCCTGCGGGCAAGCTCATCCAACCGCTGTCGGTCCGACCGGATGCGGGAGCGTGGCGAAAGCATATGCAAGCGCCGGCCAAGCTCATCCAACCGCCAGCGTGGGCTTTCCAGCCGGTCTTCAATTGCCCGCCCAAGCCGCCGGAAGGCATCTTTCAATGCACCGCTCAATTCCAACTGATCAATAGCCGCCTGCTCAGCAGCAGCCGTGGGGGTTGGGGCGCGCAAATCAGCTGCAAAATCGGCAATGGTAAAATCGGTCTCGTGCCCAACACCACAGATGACTGGCACAGAACAGGCTACAATCGCCCGCGCCACCCGTTCGTCATTGAAAGCCCACAAATCTTCGATTGAACCGCCGCCGCGTGCCAGCAGAATCACATCTGGTTTCACAATTTCTTCCAGGCTTTGCAGAGCTGCCACAATCTGAGGTGGTGCATCTTCACCCTGCACTGGAGCAGGAGCAATGACGACCTGCGCCATGGGACAACGTCTTCTCAACGTATTCAAGATGTCCTGCAAAGCTGCACCGCTGGGAGATGTAACGATCCCAATGCAGGCAGGCAAACGTGGGATGGAGCGCTTCCGCTCAGGGTCAAAAAGCCCTTGCTTCTCCAAACGCTCCTTCAGCCGCAGGAACTCCTGATAAAGCAAGCCCTCCCCTGTCGGGCGGACTTGGTCGACATATAGCTGGTAGACCCCGGACAATTCATAAAGCCCAACACTGCCATGCACCTCAACCGCATCTCCATCGCGTGGCAACGTCTTCTGGCGTTGGGCATCATTTCGCCACATAACACAGCGCAGCGATGCCGTGACATCTTTCAGCGTAAAATAGATATGCCCAGAGGCAGGCCGCGAAAAATTAGATACCTCTCCTTGCACCCAAATACCCTGCAAATCGGGATCATCCTCCAGTATTTGGCGGATATGCCGCGTCAGGCTGGTGACAGACCAGGAATGAGATTGGAAGAGAGATAATTGGGCCATGTGCGCAAGCATACACTTATTGGGGTGGTCTGTCAACTCCATTCCAATCCATTGAATTCTTTGCTACAATAAAGACGATAGCTGTGTAATCCCAATCATGTGGTTTGCGCTGGATGGCGTGCACCTTCTGTGCATCCCATTCTTGATCCTCTCTCTTCCAGGATAATTAATGGAGCAACCTGTTGAATTATCTGTGGTCCCCCTGGCGTATGGAATATATCGAAGATGAAAACAAAGATAACGAGTGTGTGTTTTGCAGCGCTCCGGGTTGGTCTGATTTTCGCGAGCATTTGATCGTTTACCGGGGCGAACTGACATATTTAATCCTGAACCGCTATCCCTACACCAGTGGTCACCTGATGGTAGTACCCTACGAGCACAAACGCTCTTTAGAGCTCTTGGACAGTCAAACCAGGGCTGAGATCATGGAGCTGGCCTCCAGGGCCATCCAGGTACTGCGTGAAGCATATCAACCGCAAGGGTTTAACATGGGCATCAATATAGGAGCCGCAGCTGGAGCAGGGATTGTTGAGCACGTTCACCTGCATATTGTGCCGCGCTGGACAGGCGACACCAACTTTATGTCTTCTTTATTCCACACGCGGGTCCTGCCCGAGACGCTAGAAGATACTTACCAGCGTGTTTTATCAAGTTGGTTAAAGCTGGAAGGAAAAGAAAAATAGTAACTGCACCGGCTCAGGCCTTTGCAGTATAAAAGCCGAAAAACGGGTGCGCGCGGGTGTGCACACCCATTTTTCGGTCAATTAATCTGTACACTTCTGGAAAACTATCATCAATCTGGAGGAGCAAAACAGTGACCAACGATAAAAATTCACCCGAAGCCGTCATCCTGAGCGCTGTGCGGACCCCATCCGGTAAATTTCAAGGCAGCCTGAGTGGCATCCCAGCCCCTCGTTTAGGCGCCCTGGTGGTGCGCGCAGCAGTAGACCGGGCCGGACTGACCGACCCAAATCAAATCGATGAGGTCATTATGGGCAACGTCGTCTCAGCCGGCTTAGGACAAAACCCGGCTCGCCAGGCAGCTATTTTTGCCGGATTGCCAGATCAGGTTGGAGCGATGACGGTCAATAAAGTGTGCGGGTCAGGGCTTAAGTCCGTCATGCTGGCAGCCCAGGCCATCCGGGCGGGGGACGGTCACCTGTATGTGACCGGCGGCATGGAAAGCATGAGCCGCGCCCCCTATCTGGTGGATGGGCGTACCGGCAGCCTGCGTTACGGGCATGCCCAACTCATCGATGCCCTGTTAAATGACGGCCTGTGGGACCCTTTTGAAAATTGGAGCATGGGAGATGCCGCCGAGTTCATTGCCCAGGAATTCCAGGTCACCCGCCAGGCCATGGATGAGTTTGCTCTGTCCAGTCACCAGAAAGCGATTGCTGCCAGTGACGAAGGAAGATTTGTAGATGAAATCGTGCCGGTAGAGCTGCCTGGGCGCAAGGGCCAGGTGACGGTTTTCGATACCGATGAAACACCCCGGCAAGATACTTCCTTGGAGGTGCTGGCAAAACTCAAGCCGGCCTTCCAGGCAAATGGCAAAGTGACAGCCGGTAATGCCCCTGGGTTGAACGACGGGGCAGCCGCGGTGGTAGTCGCCAGCCGAGAGAAAGCAGACGAATTAGGAGTAAAACCTCTGGCGCGAGTGGTGGGCTATGCCCAGGCCGCGGTGGCGCCCAAGTACCTGTTTGATGCGCCTGCCAAAGCGCTACCCCGCTTGCTTGAGAAGGTGGGCTGGAGCCTGGCAGATGTCGATTTGATCGAGTTAAATGAGGCCTTTGCTGCGCAGGTCCTGGCAAACGGTTATGCCCTGGCCGGTCAGGGTTGGGATTGGGATAAGGTCAACATGAACGGCGGAGCGATTGCCTTGGGACACCCCATTGGCGCCAGTGGAGCGCGCGTGCTGACGACCCTGATTTATGCGCTCAAAAACCAGGGACTTAAGCGGGGTATCGCTGCACTATGCCTGGGCGGTGCAGAAGCCGTATCGCTGGCAGTTGAAATCGAATAACAACCTGTCCTTATCCTGGTCATCAATAAGCGGAGGCAATCATGGAAATCAAACAGATCTTTGTTGTTGGAGCCGGAACAATGGGCAACGGCATCGCCCAAACTGCGGCTACCAGTGGGTTCGATGTCACCCTGATGGATGTGATCCCCGAACAATTGGAGCGCGCCAAAATTTCCATTAAGAGATCAGTCGAGAAGCTGGCTTCTAAAGGCGCCCTCACAGACGAACAAAAAGCGGCCGCGCTGAGCATCCGTATGGTAGGTAGTCTGGACGAATTGTCTACTGCTGATTTGGTTATTGAGGCAGCTACCGAAAACCCCGACCTCAAGCTGAAAATCTTTCGTGACCTGGACCAGCAAGCTCGTCCGGAGGTGATCCTGGCCTCCAACACATCTTCCATCAGCATCACGAAAATCGGAGGAGCCACTCATCGGCCTGACAAGGTGGTCGGCATGCACTTCATGAACCCGGTCCCTCTCATGCGTCTGGTAGAGGTGATCCGCGGGCTGGGGACTTCGCCCGAGACAACCGAGGCAACGTTGCAGATCTCGCGCCAAATGGGCAAAGAGCCGGTAGAGGCTAAGGATTCACCGGGCTTCATCTCTAATCGCATTCTGTGCCCTATGATCAACGAAGCCATCTTCGCCCTACAGGAGGGCATCGGCACGCCGGAGGCCATCGACACTGTCATGAAGTTAGGCATGAACCACCCCATGGGACCGCTCACCTTATGCGATCTGATCGGCTTGGACGTGGTCCTGTTCGTGATGGAGGTGCTGCAGCGAGATCTGGGCGATGATAAATACCGTCCCTGCCCACTCTTGCGCCAGATGGTGGACGCTGGCTACCTGGGACGCAAATCCGGCCGGGGTTTCTACCAATACTAGAGCCGGTGTTTAGTTTATCTGCGCATGACCAGCAAGTCCGATTTCCCCCTGGAGAAACGGGGCAATAGATTAAACAGGCGGTAAACGCGCCGGAAATAGGGCGGCATTTCGGCTGGCTGGATGGCATTGAATCCAAAACGTTCATAAAACGCGCCTAAATGAGCCCGGCAGGTAAGGTATAAGGGCTGTTTGGGGGTAGTAATCAAGCGCTCGACCAGCGCACTGGCAACTCCCTGTCCGCGCCAGGCTGGGGCTACAGCAATGGAAGCCAGTTCGTGTGAGCCATCCTGGTGAATCTTGATCTGCCCACAACCAATCAGCCGGTTCCAATTCCGCCCGTCAGTATGACGAAGGTCATGCCCACGGCCATGACTCCGTAGTCCGCGTTCTGGCGTACAATGTTCAGGAGGTTGGCCCGGGAGAAAAAGGCCTCGCCGAATTCCGAGCGAAGAAACGCCCTGTCGAGCAGAAAACCGACCATCAGGATCGCAATGAAAACGACGAGTATGCCGCGTCGCCGCATTATCAGCAGGAAGATATGTGTCATTGGGCTTTTCTTTCGGCTCTGTCGAGGC
>JAWOHN010000185.1:0-8794 GCA_046485135.1 Anaerolineales bacterium
CTTTTGGGTATGGGCGGGTTGACGCGTGGGAGGCGCTGAAAACCCTTCCGCATGGCTTTGATATCTCTGTAGCCAACAGCTCATTTGTCGTCCCTGGAGGGCTGCTGCGCTACCAGGTGCTGCTCACCCATCTGCACCCGCTTTACCCAACCGACAATGTGATCTTGGTCGCTCAATTCCCCCCCCGGACCAGCGTGGAAGCCAGCAGCGCGCCCTATATCCAGCTTGGCGGCAGCTTGCAATGGCAGCTTGCTTCCCTGGCTGCCAATGAAACCCTGCTGCTGACGGTTGACCTGCGCGTCCCGGATACGTTTGATCTGGGGACAACCATAGACAGCACTTTTAGCGTCACCAGCGACCAGGTGGAGCAGCCGGTCATCCGTTCTGCAACGCTGGTGGAGGTGCTTCTGCCCGCCTTTCTGCCCCTGATTTATTAAGAATTTTCACACTGCGAATTTTTTTTTACGATAAACGGTTCAGAGCGTGCACGCCGCGTTTGCTGCTGTCTTTTTGCCTCAGCAGCCGTGAAGAGTTAGCCAGGATGCCCAGATCTGGGATGGATTGGGCTGCCGCGGCGAAGATCGGCGGTAAGAATCCCAGGGCTGCCAATGACAGGCCCAGCAGGTTGTATACAGCGGTGAAGGCGATGTTCATTTTGACAACTTTCATGGTGCGCTTGGCAATGCGCAGCACCTCCGGCACCAGCTCCCAATCCTCTCTCATCAAGGCAATATGGGCGGCTTCGATGGCAATATCGGTTCCGGCTGCGCCCATGGCGATGCCCACGTCTGCCTGGGCCAGCGCTGGGGCGTCGTTGACCCCATCGCCCACCATGATGACCGTGTGCCCTTGGGCCTGGTATTCTTTCACGATGGCGATCTTATCTTCTGGGAGCAGGTTAGCCCGGTAACGCAGACCTTGCAGGGGCTTGTGATTTTGGTCCCCCAAGGTCAGATTTTCTACCAGCGCCGCGGCAGTCCGGTCGTTATCGCCGGTCAAAAGCTCGACCTGTTGGATGCCCAGCTCCAAAACAGCCGCAATCGCGCGCGGCACCTCTGCACGCAAGGTGTCGGCGGCTGCCAACACACCGCTGATATGACCATCTCGCGCAACAAACAGGATCGTTTCTCCCTGCGCTTCCAGTAGCCCGGCTTGCTTAAGCAGCGCCTCGATTTGGCCGGCTGCCTGGACGCCTCCGTTGTGTAACATCTCTGCTACCATGCGCCGGTTGCCGACCGTCACCGTGTTCCCATTAATTTGCGCCTGGATGCCCATGCCGGGAATGGCTTGAAATTCCAACGGCTCATAAAGATGTAAGCCGCGCTCGTGGGCTGCTTGGCGGACAGCCTCTGCCACAGGATGTTCGGAATAACGTTCTGCAGAGGCAGCCAGTTTTAACACTTCCAGATGGTCTATGCTTACAGCCTGCTGGTCTAGCATGGAGGCTGTTTCCCAACTCCCTGGCCCGCCGTTGGTTGCCACCAAATGGGTGATCTGCGGCTTTCCCATGGTCAACGTGCCGGTTTTGTCGATCAGCAAGGTGTCTGCCCGGTAGAGCGCCTCCAGATATTTGCCGCCCTTGATCAGCAGGCCGCGTTTGGCGCCGGCGCCAATGGAAGCCAGCATGGCAATGGGGGTTGCCAGGGCAAAGGAACATGAGCAGGCTACCACCAGCACAGCCGCGGTGGCCAGCGGATCGCGGCGGATGAGGAAGGTTAGCGCGGCGATGCTGGCTACAATGGGCAGGTAATAACCGGAGAACTTATCTGCCACGCGCTGCACATCAGCCCGGTGCGCTTCGGCCGATTCCACCATCTTGATCACCCGCCCAAAGGTGCTGTCTGGACCGATATGAGTGGCCTGCAAACGCAGACTGCCCAGCCGAGCGATGGTGGCGGCATACACCTTGGATCCGGCGGCAGCCTCCACCGGCATCGATTCTCCGGTGATGGCAGCCTGATCCACCGTGGCGTGCCCGCTGATGACCTCTCCATCCACTGGGATCTTCTCACCGGGACGAACAACCACAATCTCACCGGTCTGCAGGTCAGCAATATCCACCTGGATTTCCTGTCCATCCCGCTCGACTCTCGCCGTTTGGGGGGCCATGGCAGCCAGGTCTTTAACCGCCCGCCGGGCCCGTTCCGCAGTAAAGCGTTCGGCATAATCACCGGCTCGCATCAAAAAGACGATCACAGCTGCAGTAGCCCACTCGCCAACCAGAATGGCTGCCAGGACTCCTACCGTCATCAAAGTGTGTGCCAGTACCTTACCTTGCAGTGCTGCCCGGATCACGTTTCTAAAGATCGGGAAGCCGCCCAATAAAACCAGCGACAGCATGATAGGCCAGGGTACCCGCTCGGTAACCGCGGAGATCAGCCCCAACCACTCGCCGGCAACCACGACAAACAAGACAAAGCCGAAGATGGCCCCAAACAGGGTCAAAATCGGGCGGGTGTATTCACTGGCTTGAAATCCCCCCTCCTGGTTCTTTCCAGCAGCGCCGGCCTGGTAGCCGGCCTTCTGCACCGCTTTCTCGATCGTTTTCAGATCTGCAAGTTGCGGATCCAGCTCGACCACTGCTTTTTCACTGGCCAGGAAGACCTCCACTCCATGGACCCCAGGCAGAGCCGCGATCGCTTTTTGTACGTGCAGGGTGCATTCGGCGCAGTCCATGCCCTGAATAGGTATCTCAATGGTTGTTTTCATTCTGTAAACTTATTCCAATGGATCATCTTCATAGCGCGTGCACTCATAAACACTGCGCGCCACCTCAGCCAGCAGCTCATCGGCGGTCCCCAGCAGCGCGACCACGCGTGGGTCGCTCAGCCGGTATTCTACAAAGCGTCCCTTTTGGTCGCGTGCCACCAACCCACAGCCATTCAGGCAGCTTAAGTGGTTGGAGACGTTAGATTGACTCAATCCGGTCGCTGCAATGATCTTGGTAACTGTCAGTGGTTTGTCTCGCAAGGCTTCCAAAATCGACAGGCGCGACGGATCAGCAAAACCCCGGAAGAGCTTGGCCTTAAGAGTGGTTGCTTGGGTGCTGGAAGAGATGAGCATCAGTAACCTCACTAGCTGATAAGGTAATTTATTTATCATTATATCAGCAGTCAATGATATTATACAGGGAATTTACCGGAAAACTGGTGTGCGTAAGGACCATTCAGCCCTTACGCACACCAGTTTTCGGATTTTTTCCTCTATTTAACTATTAGACTTACTGCTTCTCGTACGGCTCTCCATCTGCGGCAGGCATCTGGCCACGCCCGACCACACCAGCCAGAACGATCATGGTAGCCATATAAGGCGCCATCAGCAAGAACTGTGATGGAATCTGCACGTTCAATATGGCCAAGCGAGTGGCCAGCGAGTCGGCGAAGCCGAATAACAGGCCGGCCCCAAAGGCGCCAAAGGGGTTCCAGTTACCGAAGATCATGGCTGCCAGGCCGATGAAACCGCGTCCGGCCGTCATGACCTCGTTGAAGCGCCCCACCGAGCCAAGGGTAAAGTAGGCGCCGGCAAACCCGGCCATCATGCCGCCCAATATCACCGCCATATAACGGGTACGGAAGACGTTGATACCCAGGGTATCAGCCGCTCGTGGATGTTCTCCTACGGAGCGCACTCGTAGCCCCCAGCGAGTTTTGAACAAGGCTACGTGCAGCAGAACCAAAAAGAAGAACATCGCGTACACAAAGATGTTGTTGTTGAATAGGATTGGGCCGAAGAAAGGGATCTTGGATAAAACTGGGATCTCGACGATCGGGAAGATGCCTGGCGCATTCAAATGCCGGTACACATTTAAAAATTTCGAAGAAATGTAAGAAGTCATCCCGATGGAGAAAATGTTGATGACCGTACCGGATACAATCTGGTTGACCAGGTATTTGATCGATAGAACAGCGTGGATGAAGCCCAAGAAAGCACCTGCTAGCACCGCTGCCAGGAGTCCGATCCATAAACTACCAGATATACTACCCACCACAGCAGCCACAAGCGCTCCTGCCAGCATCATACCCTCAATGGCAATATTTACCACACCGGCCCGCTCACACAAAACACCAGAAAGCGCCCCCAGCGTGATCGGGACTGCTTTCGAAATAGTCGTGTTCAGCAGGCTGGCCAGGTTTAATGATGATCCCGCCGCAGCCCAGGTCAGGAAGCCAAAGATGAAAAAACCAGCCACAGTAGCCAGGACCATGTTGGTGTAACGCCCAAAACCGCGCGCCCGCATGAGCTGAACGCCCCCTAAAAATGCGCTGGCAAAGGCCAGGACATTCAAGGCAGCAGCGGTGGGCAGCTTCCAATCCCCCAGGGTTTCATCAAAGCGGCCCGGGGTAAGCACGAAAGTGGTGATCTGGTCTGCTTCCATCGGCCGGCTGAAGAAAAACCAAATAGATAATGCAACTGCCAGGAAGATTATACCCATCACCCGCTGGCGAGCAGGGGAAATATGCTCAACCTTGCGTCGTAAAGCAGTGGTAGCCATATTCGGTTAACCTCCCCATCCACTGACTATCAAACCTTCCTCTTCTTCGGAGGGTTGGCGCAGGCGGTAAATGGTGCGTATAATGGCCGGTGCAGCTATGAATGCCAGGATCAGAGCTTGTAATACTGAAATGATATCGATCGGGATACCGGCCGATAACTGCATGCGCACGGCGCCATTGCGCAGGGTGCCAAACAGCAGCGCGGCCAGCACCACACCCAGCGGGTGGCTTTTCCCTAACAGGGCCAGGGCGATGCTGTCAAAGCCATAACCTGAGGAGAAGGCCATGGCCAGGTTGTAATTGACTCCTAGAACCTCGTTTGCCCCGGCCAGGCCTGCCAGTGCGCCTGAAAGCACCATAGCGATGATGATGCCCGAGAGTACATTCATACCTGCGTAGCGTGCAGCATGGGGGTTCGCTCCCACCGTACGCAAGTAAAAGCCCCATTTGGTTTTGAACAGGAACCAGTACACCAGCCAGGCAATAAACAGGGCAATAAAGAAACCGGCATGGAAACGGATGGGTGTGTCGAACAGCCGTGGCAGGATTGCCGAACTCTGGATGGTCGGGCTGACCGGGTTGAATGAGTCAGGGCGCTTCATCGGTCCGCTTAACAGCCAATCGCTCAGGCGGAAGGCAATATAGTTCATCATGATGGTGTTGATCACCTCGTGACCGCCGGTTTTGGCCTTCAGCCAGCCGGGGATGAATCCCCATAAACTGCCTCCCAGTGCTCCGGCAGCCAGCGCCAGGGGGATGTGAATGATGGCCGGCAGCCCAGTTACCGCGTAGCCAACGTAGGCTGCAAAGATCGCTCCCACAAAGAGCTGTCCTTCCACCCCGATGTTGAAGAGGCCTGCCCGAAAGCCAAGCGCTACCGCCAATCCGCCAAAAATGAAAGGTGTGGAAGATACCAGGCTTTCGAAAATCGGATTGATCGCGCGACGGATTTCTAGCCCATCTCTGCTTTCCAGGGCAGCCGCAATCCGGGCCGGATCCCCCAGAGAACCGGTAAACAATGCCGAATAGGCAGACCCCACCGCCCGCAGCCCTTCTTGAAGCGCCTGTAGCGGTGCCTGGCTCAAGAGCACCCAAAAGACCTCGGTGGTCAGGATGATAATGATCCCGCCAACCAGCAGGCCGGTGACGATGGCCAGCACGGGGATGGTTAGAACCTTGATGATCCGGCGCCACCAGGGCAGGTGGCCGGGAGGCCCAGACATCAGCTCTTCAAAGAAGATCTTGAGGGCATTTTTTGGGGGTTCTTTATTGGGCGTAGGTTGATTTTCTTCACTCATGCAAATAACCTTTGGGATGAAACCTATGCTCAGGCCGGCGTTTCTTGTCTGGCCTCGGGTTTAACCCCTGCCATCAACAAGCCGACCTTTTCTTTGGTAGCTTCTTCAGCGGAGAGAATGTCAACGATCTTACCTCGGTACATGATCGCGATGCGATCGGATAGCTCCATGATCTCGTCCAGTTCCGAAGAGACCACCAGCACTGCGCAGCCCTCATCCCGTTTCTGAAGGATACGCCCATGAATATATTCGATTGAGCCCACATCTAGCCCGCGTGTCGGCTGAGATGCAACCAGCAGTTTGATGGGGCGCGAGAACTCGCGTGCCACAATGACTTTTTGCTGGTTCCCGCCAGACAGGCTACCGGCGCTGGTCCGGGCTCCGGGCGTGCGGATGTCAAACTCTTTGATCAGTTCATTGGCTGAGCTCAGGATCGCTTCTTCTTGCAGAATCATCCCTTTTGAAAAAGGTTCCAGATAATAGGTGTTCAACATCAGGTTATCCGCTACCGGGAAGGGCAGAACAAGCCCATCTCGCTGGCGGTCTTCAGGGACATGTGCAGAGCCCAGCTCCGTAAATTGGCGGGGTGAGTAGCTGGTTACGTCCTCGCCCAACAACATGATTTTGCCTTCTATTGGCTGGCGCAGCCCGGTGATGGCCTGAACCAGCTCGGTTTGCCCGTTGCCCTGCACGCCGGCGACACCCAGGATTTCACCTGCACGCACCTCAAACGAGACATCGTCAACCGCTACCTGGTTGCGCTCATCCTCTACAATCAGGTTGCTGACTTGTAGAACGGTATCCGCAACATGGTGGGGGGTTTTCTCCAGCTCCAGATTCACTTCACGCCCCACCATCATCTCAGCCAGCTTGCTCTGGTCAGCTTCCTGGGGTGTCGTTTCGCCAATCACTTTTCCACGGCGGATTACGGTGATGCGGTCTGCAATATTCAAAACCTCGCGCAACTTGTGGGTGATAAAGATGATCGACTTGCCTTGATCGACCAGCGAGTGCACGATTTTGAACAGCTCGTCCACCTCTTGGGGGGTCAGCACAGCGGTAGGTTCATCCAGGATCAGGATGTCCGCTTCCCGGTACAACAGCTTAATGATTTCCACCCTTTGCTGCACGCCCACTGGCAGGTCCTTAATGTAATCATCGGGGTGTACCTGCAGGTTAAATTGGTCGGAAATCTGGGAGATTTTTTCGGCGGCAGTTTTGTGGTCCAAAAAACCGCCTGTTTTGGTTGCTTCTTGCCCAAGCATGACGTTCTCTGTCACCGTGAATACCGGGATCAGCATGAAATGCTGGTGGACCATGCCAATGCCGGCCGCAATGGCGTCGCTGGGAGATTCGACAGTAATCTCTTTACCGCGCACCAGGATTTCGCCTTCATCTTGGTGGTAAAGCCCGTACAGGATGTTCATCAGGGTGGTCTTTCCGGCGCCGTTCTCGCCCAACAGGGCGTGGATCTCTCCCTGGTTGAGAGTCAGGCTGATGCTGTCATTGGCCAGGACACCGGGAAACCTTTTGGTGATATTTCGGAGTTCGAGAATGGGCGCCATAGATTTTCCACCATTCGTCTTCGGTACGCTGCACGAATCAACCTATGATCAGTACGTAGTCCAGTTGATGATCTAAGAATGAAGCTGGCTTCCACCAGCTCCATTCTTAGATTTGTTCAATCACTTACTTCGTTAAGTTTGCCAACTTTACGGCATGACCTGGATGTTCCCAGCAATAATATCCTGCCTGATCGCATCCAACTCAGACTGAAGCCCAGCGGGTACCATGCCGGCCAGATCATGGAAGGGAGCCAGCCCTACGCCGTCATTTTCAAGCGTGCCGACGAACACACCACCAGCAAAGGTGCCATTCACGACCTCTTCGATGGATTCATAGACGGCTACGTCCATGTTCTTCATTACGGAGGTGAAGGTGATCGCCCTGTACTCAGGTGAGCTGACGGTCCAGTCGGTGTCGACGCCAACAATGTAGACGTTTCCAGCTTCCATGGCGGCGGCAGCAGTACCCAGGCCAACCGGGCCGGCTACCGGCATGATGATGTCAGCGCCTTCGCCCATCAGAGCCTCTGCCTGTGCACGACCATCGTCCAGGCTCTCAAAGTTGCCTGTGAATGAGCCTGTCTGGGTGGTTGGGTCCCAGCCGACCACGCGCACGTCGGTGCCCTTCTGTTCGTTATGATACTTCACACCCATGGCGAATCCGTCCATGAATACAGTAACCGGTGGGATCTGGATGCCTCCGAATGTGCCCACCACACCGGTCTGGGTTACAGCAGCTGCAGCATATCCAGCCAGGAAGGCAGCTTGCTCAGTTGCAAAGACCAGACCCAGGACGTTGTCGTAACCAGGATCGTAGGCATAGTCTACGATCGAGAATTTCTGATCGGGGTTCTGTTCTGCCATAGCTGCAGTGGCATCACCAAGCAGGAAGCCTACGGTAATGATGATATCGCAACCTTCCTCTATGAAGGCGTTGATATTTCTTTCGTAGTCCGCCTGCTGCTGCGATTCAAGCACCTTGGCTTCCACACCCAGTTCTGCCTCAGCTTTCAGGACCCCCGCCCAGGCTGTTTCGTTGAAGGAAGCGTCATCAACGCCGCCGGTATCGGTCACCTGGCAGGCTTTGAAGGCCGCTTCCGGAGGGGCAGATGGTGCTTCTGGTGCAGCCGGTCCGCAGGCTGTCAGGATTAAAGAGGCTAAGAGCAAAAGGGCCATAAGTGAGTAAATTTTCTTAGACATGCGATTTCTTCTCCTGTAATCGAAATTGGGTTAATGGGTAAACGCTGAATTTTTGTGATGGAAATTTATTGGCTTTTGGACAGTATCCCTCCTTTCATATCCAAAATTTTGGTGCTCCGCTATAACGGGGGGAGTGGTGGTTCTCAAATCCTGAACCATGGATTATGAGTCAAATCAAATGATATGGAAAATGGCAAATCACCTGATACGACTGCCATTCTGGGTCCAGATATCCTCA
>JAWOHN010000216.1:0-8725 GCA_046485135.1 Anaerolineales bacterium
CCAGCTCGACCGTGCGGCGGATGAAATCGGCCACCTGGGTGGTCGATTGGCTCATCAAGACGGCCAGGCCGGTGGTCAGAGGCGCCCAAACGCTGAGCAGGAAGGCTACCAGGAGAGTTTTTTCGCGGCTGGCAGCCTGTTTTGTGGAAAGAGCAGGCTTAGTGGTGGGCAGGTCTTGACAAATGGAAGCCATTTTACCAGCCTGTCAAGGAGAACACGTACACCAAGGGCATCGTCAACGCGGCGGCGGTAAGTGGCACGGTGAGGGTATCCAGGCCACGCCGGGAGAACAACTCGACCACCCCGCATGCTGAGCCAACGATGGCAGAGATCAGCAGGCTGAGGTACCAGGAGAGATCGACATAGAACAGGAGGGTGATGAAGGAGGCCAGGGTGGCGAAAACGATCATCGCGCTGGTGCCTTCCAGGGTCTTGGCCCCTTCGACCAGCGAGTGGATGATGCGGTGACGCCCGCAGGCTTTGCCGACCAGCGCCGCAGCCGCGTCTCCGAAGCCCCAGGCCATGACAGCTACCGCAACAACATACTGCCACTTGGCTCCATGAAGACCCCAAACGAAGAAGATGAGAATGGCAAAGCTGAGCTGGACGTAAAGCATCGATTTACGCAGCTCACCGCCCTGAGGAGTCCGGTCGGTCAGACACTTCTTATAGAAAGATGATTTTTCCAGCACCATTAACACCGGATAAGCGACCAGCACCAACAAAAAGGCCGCCGCGATGGCAATATACCAGGAACTAAACATCTCCAGCAAAATGAAGACCGATAAAGCGTAGGCAACGTGTTGAAATTTGCGGGCTAATTCGTTGGGCGCTCCAAACCAGCCTTTGAGTAAGGTAGGGATAATAAAACAGGTGATAAGGTAATACAACAGCAAAAATCCGGCTCCTAACAAATCGCTAAGCATTATTCAGATGATCTCCTATTCTCTCTGGCGCTTGTAAAGCTGGCAGAAACACGCGCGAACAGGGTGATAAATTCGCGGATTTCTTCTTCTGAGATTCCTTGCGCTCCGATGGAAAAAACGCGACTGTAGATACTTTCGAGCTGCGGGCCGATCTGCCTGGCTTTGGCGGTCAGATAGACCCGCTTGGCGCGTTTATCGGCTTTGTCCTGAATTCGGCGGATGTAGCCCTTTGCTTCCAGTGATTCCAGGGCCCGCGAAACGGCCGGCTTGCTGATATCCAGGGTTTCGACAATGTGCTCTTGGGGTGGGGGCTGGTCCAGGGTGAGCAGATGCAGAAGGATGTTGCCCTCAGCGCTGCTGAGACCAAGGGGTTTCAAATCATTGTTGATCAACTGGCGAGAGGTGCGGATGATATTATGCGCGTACGCCCAGATATCTTTGATACCAGATATGGCTTGCCTCCTTGGTTAACATGTTTACGATTATAGCAGAGAATTAGTTAATTTGTAAACTATTTTCGATGACTAATCCAGAAAGAGAATATTGCCGGTGGTTAATCTGCCGGCAATATTCTCTCGGGTAAGTTTACTTTGATCGGAGATGCTCTTGATTACGGTTGAAGGTCCGCAGTGATTTTAGGCAAGTAAAGGTCGAATGGGGCGCAGGAGCGCAGAGGATCGATGGTCCCGTCCAAAAGACCGGTGCGGGCAGCTTCAACTGCGGCTCTTGCGTCAACGGATATGAAGGGATCAGCGTCGTGGTATGGGGCCAGATCAACTCCCTCGACAGACAGGTCATAGACGACGGTTCCGGAGACGAAAGAATCGGCTATGGTTTCAGAGATGATCTGGAAAACAGCGTTATCGAGACGTTTCATAACGCTGGTGAGCAGGTGGTCGGCGCCTGCTACTGTTCCATTGGCAAATACGGTTATGTACTGATCGGAGTCTACGCCTACCGCCCAGGCGCCAGCCTGTGTAGCCGTCAAGAGAGCGCCACTGCCGGTTCCGCCAGCAGCCGGAAAGATCACATCGGCGCCCTCATCGAGCATGTCTTGGGCAATGTCCGTTCCAAGGGATGGGTTGTTAAAATCACCGGCATAGGTGAGGATGGTGGTGACTTCTGGATTGGCATCGACAGCACCCTGCTCGAAGCCGCACAGGAAAACGTTGACCGGTGGGATGTCCATCCCGCCGATCAAGCCAAGGATGTTGCTTTCGGTCATATAGCCCGCCAACGTTCCGGCCAAATAAGCGGCTTGTTCGGAGGCAAAAACCACCCCTTGGAGGTTCGCTGGATAATTCTCGTAGGATATATCGAGAATGGCGAACAAGGTGTCAGGGTTGGCCAAGGCGGCAGCGTACGTTTGATCGAACCCGGTAAATCCGACCATGATACACAGCCTGTTGCCATCGAGGACGCACTGGTCCAGTTTTGCCGCGATCTCATCCCAATCCGCCGGTAGGTAGACAGATTCTTCGATGCCCAGATCATTCTTAGCTTGCAGCAGGCCGGTGTAAGCCATTTGGTTGAAACTTTCGTCCATGAGGTTGGGGGAACCGGTAATGAGGCCAACTTTGACGCCATCCACCCGGCTGGCAGTAGCACCCGGCAAGAGGGCGAATGTTCCCCAAAAAACCAAAGCCAGGAAAAGGGCCAACCAGACGGATTTTTTGGAAAGATGTTGATGAACTTGCATGAAGTGCTCTCCTTTTATCGTACTGATCCTAACAGAGAAATTATGTCGTATTATTATAAAAGATATATAATCCACCTCCTTGTCCTTTTGAAATATGGAAATACATCTATAAAGCTGTGTGAAACAAGCAAATCATTGTCTAGACCGATTATACTGGTTATTGCCAGTTTTGGTTTCATCCTGACGATGGCAGGATAAACTGCAATCATGCAAGCAAATTTTTTTTGAACCTGCGCTATAGATTAGTACTAAAAACGCCAGGACTGTCTGTCCTGGCGTTTTTTATCCTTAGTAATCGATTGGTTTTTAGCGCGGGTAGATCTGGCCGCGCACTTCGCCGGCCGGGTTTAATGCTGTATGAACATTGACGTAAAGCAGCCCATCGCTCAAGAAACTGATAAACTGACCTCCGCCTATACCCCATTGCTGCAGGAGGGAGGGGGTAATATTTGCACTCACCGTTAAGGTTGAGGTGTCTGCATCAAATGTGCAATCGCCCGCAGCCGATGGGGCAGGGGCGCCGCACAGGGATAGAAGGACGGGTGCATTTTGATCTTCGGCTGCCGGGCCGTGGATATGAGCGCCGCTAGGCGGACCGGAGAGGTTGCGGACATTCATTAAGAAGCGCATGCTGCCATCCGGGTTAAAGCCGAGGGTGAAGGAGCCGCGCGCATTAGAATCAACTACGTCGTGCAGCTCGGCGCCGGTGGTCAATGTGGCCTGGAAGATCTGCTTGTTGGCCAGGACCGTCATCGGCAAGGCAGCTAATAAGGTTACAACAACTACTAATAACGAGAAACGTTTGGTGCCTTTCATCTTATACCTACAGAGTTATTGATTTTTGATGTGGTAATTAGGATAAATCAGACCATAATTTTTGTATCATAATAATGATGAAATGCAATACCCCAAAAATGCACGACTCTGATGATAATGTGGAAGGGGTTGCAGCTTGTTGATTCCTAAAGGGTTAAAACAACGTGTCTGCGGAGAAGCAGGCCATAAATGACCATTTCCCCACAACGTAAAAGCTCCCTGATCCGACTCAGGGAGCTTATGAATACTAAGTTGAATGGGGCGGGTGGGAATCGAACCCACAAGGGTGTTTAGCCCGGAGGATTTTAAGTCCCCTGCGTCTGCCTGTTCCGCCACCGCCCCGTGCGGTTAATTCTACTCGGATTGGCCATTTGGTCAAGGATTTTTGGAAACTACCCTGAAAGTTTGCCTAAATCGTTGATTGTCCTCGGCGGCGGCGCGGTAGGCTGCGAGCTGGGACAGATCCTGGGGCGGTTTGGGGTCGATGTCACAACAGTCGAGGCAGGTGATCGCCTCCTGCCGGCGGAGGAACCTGAGGCATCGCAGGTGCTGCAAGCCTCATTGAATGCCGAAGGCATCCAGGTAGTTACTGGCGCAGCAGCCGAGCAGGTCCAGGCGCGTGAAGGGTCGATCGTAGTTAAACTGAAGGGGGACAAAGAATTAGCCGGTGAAGGCTTGCTGGTTGCTACAGGCAGGACGGTCGATCTAAATGATCTTGGGCTCGAATCGGCGGGTCTCAACAGCACGGCTAAGATAATCCAGGTAGATGAACGAATGCGCGCAGCGGACGGAATTTGGGCGATGGGTGACGTCACCGGCAAGGGGATGTTCACTCACGTGGCTCTTTACCAATCAGCGATCATCGCTGCAGACATCTTGGGCGAGCACCACCCGCCTGCACGGTACGATGCTGTACGCAGGGCCATCTTCACCGATCCTGAGGTGGGCGCAGTTGGGCAGTATGATCTACGCCTTTCCCACGTTCTATGGAGGGATCGGCGAGGCGGTGGGGGCGTACGGACGTGGATTGTCAACCGTTCTCGATCCCAAGTACCATGACTTTGAGGTTTTTGATGCGCTAAGTTCGGTTGAAGATGACTGAATTGATGGCCGTGAAGTGTGCTACAAACTAGCCCTCTTACGGCTATCCAGAGCAGACGGTGGTTAAAGTGGGTGATTCTCACTGCTTTGCGTATCTGCTAACGCCGCGCGCATGGACTGTTGCAGTGCTGCCCGGTCGATTTCTGATTTCTGCGGTACCTGGAGGACCCCGCGGGCGAGGTCATCTTCCATCCTTTTGCGGAAGTTATGCGGGCCATTGTTTCCGAAGAATTTCGGCATGAGTTTGATTAGTATAGCCCCTACCCAGCGTTTGAGGGGATTTTTCGATTGAATTGGGCCAATGAGGACTTTCAAGTGGGCGCCGTTTTCTGTTTCGGAAAGCTGGTATGTGCTGTAACCGGGCATCCCAAACGTATTGTCATAAACGGTGTGCGTTTCGAACAGCTGCCAATCGACGACAGTTTGGCGGATCACCATGGGACCATGGGCGCAAATATACACTGTACCTTTCCCGGCTCTGCCGCCAGAGGCGTTTTCCATCACGGCTGACTGTGAGTTAAGGAAGAGCGCCCTACCATTTGGATTGACCAGATAATCCCAAAGCTGCACCATTGTGACGGGAAAGTCATACTCCATGATGATGACGGCTGCCTCTTCTTTGACTGTAATGCGGGTGATGTTTCTGCCACTTTCCCAAACAGGGTGCATGTCCTTTACAAAAATATCGACAGTTCCAATGTCTTCGTAAGATTCTTGCAGCTGGACCATTTCCTGAGTTAATTCTGAGATGCCTAAGGCTTCGATGGCTGCCCGGGTGAACATGGCGTAAGCTTGATAGCTGGTTCTTTCCTTAATATGGTTTTTTACAAGGCGATGGATTACGTTGACGTCAAACCCAACCAATTCTGTATAGGCTGGCAGAGGCTGCAACGCAAATTTCCCATGATGGATGAAAAATTTCAGATCCAGCTTGGGCATATTTTTGCAGGCATTACAGGTGCAGGAGGTGTTGATGACCATCAGTTCAATGGCCCGGCGGTAAGCAATGTAGCAAGTCTCTACCATCTCCAGGACAGACGCCCCAAGCAGGAAACTTCCGTCTGGCGCGTAGCTGACAACAGCATCACCTTGCAGCCGGGAGATAACCAGTGGAATACGGGTATTTTCAACCAACACGTCTAACAGGGTTTGGAGCACGCTGTTGGCGTGTTCCAGCTCGGACTCGCTCAGGAAGGTTGTATACCCGCTGATGTCAGCGATCATGATGATCCCTTTTTGTACCTGTGCCATCTCATCCCTCCTGGTTTGCTGTGTGAGGTTCTTCAGGTGTTACCGTAGAATATCCTAGGCTAAGGGTTGTGAGCGAGCAAACGGTTACTCACATCTTTAATCTGATGTTCCAACGGTTTTTTCCAAAGAACCTTTATTGAGATAAATTATATCAGATTTGTAGTTGTTTAGACAAAAACCTCCATTGAGAAGAAACAAAAAACCAACTGTATGCAGGAAGTGCCTCCTGTATACAGTTGGCTTTTATTGTTTACAGCTCTTAAACTCAGGTTTCTGCGATGGCAGCTGTGGAAAGATAGTAAATGATCTCGGCTTTGTGGTCACTTACATAGGCGCAACTGGGGGATGTCCGGCAGGTCGGGCAGGTCAGGTGATAAGCTGAGTTTAACGTGCCGCATTCCGGACAAGAGTAGCGTACAATCATCTCCTGAAACCAGGTCTCAAAGCCGGCCTCCAAAATTCGATCTTGATTGGCAAACACCTCGCTGCGGTGTGGTCTTTGTGCTTGAAAGCGACTTAGCTTGACGCAAGGGTAATCCAAGCATTCTCCACAAAAATCCAAATTTCTGGAGGCGGCGCAGCGCTTGATTTCGCAGGTCTGGCAGTAATAGTAACGAGAGTCTGAGCGGCAGCCCTCACACTCCAGGTTCAGTGTAGGCAGATACAGGCTTTCGGCAATGCGCTTACGGATATCCGCCCGGTCGCGGGTAGCGATGTAGATCTTGCAGGATGGGCAAAATAGACCGCAGGAGCCAGCCAGGCGTATATCTGGGTGTGGTGTAGGCAAGTTGTAGTGCATGAGCTGCTCAGCTCCTTGATTGGGTAAATCAAATGATGGTCCGTATATTGAGACGTGGTTGCAGGGGGAATGTGATGAAAGGAAATGAGCAATATACCGGGAGTCTGGGATATATATCGGGAGTGCTAGGTTTTGAGATAAACTTGCAGGACGATTAAGGCATGAACCTTCTCAGCATCTTGCGCAGAAAAGCCCAAACGGGAGAGCGAATCCAGGGCGGAGAGCAGGTTATTCCACCAAAATGGATACTCGAACTTCAGCCAGTAGGCAGGGGTCTTCCGGTCGTTATACTTGTCGGCCTGAAAGGAACGACCTTTGAGCAAAATGCCGGCCTGAAAGACAGCCTCAGAACGGGAGTGGTGAGGATGAGTGGCAAAGGCACGCTGCCTTCGGCTACCAAAGAGGGCAGAGGATGGATGGGAAGCGTTTGCAACCACCCGGGCATATCACGATCCGCCTGAAAACTTATAAACCATCTCGGCCTGCCAGGGTGATTCAGGCCAACCTCGAACCCCCCGGGAGCGATTCAACCCGTCCAGGTAATCGATAGCTGCATCGGGGGGGTATCCCAGGCTGGCCAGAAGGCAACCGATCAGCGTACCGGTGCGACCGATACCCCCGGCGCAGTGGGCGAGAACGCCATACCCGACCTGGAGTGAGTCTTTGGCAACGCCAACGACTATGCTAAGCAGCTCTTCTTCGAATTTTGGATCCTGCGGGAGGGAACCATTGTAGAGGTCCTGCAGATGGACAGATGATAGCATCGCTAGCGGAGACGGATTATAAGGCCGGTGTGGGTCGTTGTGCAGGCTAACCAGGTGGCGGAGTCCCAGGTCATAAAAGGTCTGCCAGGGGGTATTGGGACCCGGGTAAGGCATGCCGGCCAGGGGGGCCGGTTCCCTGGTGACCAGGTAGAACTGAGCTGGAACGCTCAAGCCGGGGACAGAGGGCATCTCGGCGGGTACCAGTAACGGAAAAGGGAGGGGGTGGGTGTCCATGGTTGTGGTTGAGTATAGGTTGATTTTTGCTGTATGTCAATCATGGCATGGAGGTGTATCGAGGGGGCAACTATGTTTGAGCGGATCGCAAACTTTGTTGATCGACGTGCAACGATTGTTGCTGAGGCTGCAACGACAATTGAGATGGCGGTTTGGTGATCGTGGCAGATTCGTGGTGGGTAGGGGCGCCAGCCAGAATCTCGTCTGGGAGCCAGCGCTGGAGTGGAGAGCCATCTGGGATGCAACCAGAGAGCTGCTCCATCAGTATTTTTGGATGGGGCAAATTGGAGAGATAGATCAGATGCGCAGGACAACGACAGTCTGAAGCGCCAAAGCCAGGCATGGGTAAGGAAGCATATGGCAGTTGAATCAGCGCCCTGGCCCAGGCATGCTCGTGATTTTCACCCCCCAACACAACCCAGGTTTCCAATGGGACGGTTACCTGGCGCAGGTAATCGATATGCCAGTACAGCTTGAGCGGACCGCGCAGGTGCCGCGCCAGCCGCGCGCGCAGACCGCCAGGACCAAAGGCGCTGCCGGTGTAGACGTAATAGCCCGGCCAGACTTCCAGGCGACCTGCTTTTCCAACCATCAAGCTGCTAGGTTGGGTGGCGTGCAGGACCAGCGTATAAGACCCGGGAAAGTTCAGAGCATGCGAATCACTCATATTAAATACTGTGGTCGTAATCTCGCCATAAATTTCGCATAGTTAAGATTTGTTTTTTGGTATTCGATTTGGTTATAATAGTGCTCATATGGAAATGTCAATCTGGTTATCGCTGGCTTCCGTCCTGGTCCTGTCCATCATTCTAACATTGACCAGCTTGAAACGCTCGCCGGGTGTTGGGGTATTAGGAACAATTGTCATCATTGCTTTTGTAATCTGGCAGCGGGGGGAAGGCCTGGAGTCTTTGGGCTTTGTGCGTCCGGAGAGCTGGTTGAATACAATCCTATTGAGCCTGTTCCTGGGTGCAATCCTGGCCCTGGCTTCTACGATGGTGATCGAGCCGTTGACGGATAAACTGACCGGTGAAGAACACGACCACAGCCTGTTTGATGGAATCCGGGGAGATTTTGGGGCTTTGTTGAAATGGCTGCTGGTAGTGTGGGTGCTGGTGGCATTCTTAGAGGAGAT
>JAWOHN010000248.1:0-15318 GCA_046485135.1 Anaerolineales bacterium
AGAAGCCGAAAGTTCCGGCGACCCCGGCGGCGGCGAGCCGCTGTAAGTTCAGGCACGCGGCCTCGGGCGCCACCAGCAGCGCGAGCGCGGAGGCATACGGGGCAATGACCAGATCCTCGGCCAACCCACGCATGAGCCCCAAACCGGGCACCCCGAAGGCGCGATACTGGTAGTTCAGATGCACGTCGACCATGTTGTAGCCGGATTCCGAAACGCCCCAGGGGACGCCGCGTTGCTTGCCATATTCGATTTGTCGATCCACCGCTGCCTGACAGGTCTGATCGAGCAGGGTGTTTTCATAGGTCGGCATCACCAGCAGCGGCATGAGGTATTCGAACATCGAACCACTCCACGACAGAAGTAACTACCAGGTAGCCTCCAATCTCAAGATCGGAGGCCTCATCCCACATGCAGACAACCAGGCGGGGTCCTAGCTTGTCAACCTCAATGCCTAAGCGGGCCAGGCGCTCTACATCCAAGGATGTGAATTCGATGAAACGTAGGCTGCCATCCTTGACCAGCCGGTTCTGCCAGGTGCTGGCAGGCAGGCGCTCGCGCAGGTAGCTCTCCATATATTTTGGAATCATGTTTTGTCTGCCTTTTGGTAATCTTCTCCCATATCAGGTGTGCAGCCTCTGAGCTGCCACGAAACATAATCCGTTCTCTGTCAGTGCCCGCGCGGTATGGTTGGTGGCATCGAATTTGTCGATGAAGTTTTGCGTTACTGCTTCCCAGTCGCCAGAAGCAATGATCTCTTCTTTATCACGGAAGTAATCCAGGATGTCGGAAGGGCGGGCTCGGGTCTGCTCAACTTCTGGATCGCCCCCTTCGTGTTTGGCGGAGATATTGGCGACATGGTCGGCTATCTCGATCAGCTCGTCCCGGCGGTTATAAGGCTGGCGGACGATGCTTTTCCAGGTTTCGACGATATGGTGCTCAAAGCGCACCACCTCCTCAAAGCCCAGCTCCTGGCGGAATTGGGCGGTGATCTCCATGGTCTCGTTGTTGATAGAATTGCTCCAGTTGAAGCCGATCAAGGGGCAGGTGCCGTCGTCACGGGAGAATAGCTTGGCGCCCAGCAGGGTCCATAAGCCGGCATAGGGGTTGTCATTGCCCATGAAAACGCTGATCTTGAATTCGATATCCACGCCCAGCTTATGCAACAGGTAGCCTACCAGCACGGTGCCTGGGTTGATGTTGAGCACCTGGCGGACGCCGTAATTTGTAAAGTAATACAGGTATTCGTCCAGCCATTTCAACGGATAGTGATTGGGTTGCCCGATCCCGCCGAAATAGCCGGTGATCGTTTCCGGACCGCCCAGGTGCACGTTCGACCCATCGGTGCCTTTGGTGTCTAGCGTTTCAACAAAGCTGGCCCCGATGATGTCCATGGCAGCTGCAATGGCGGGCAAGTCGCCGTCCGCTTCCTGCTCCTTCATCTTGCGCACTTTAATAAAGCGGCCTGGCATGAGCAAGCCGTTTTCAATCGAACGTTTGGCAACAGCAATCACCCAAGGGAAATATTGGGTAGCGCTCACCTCTAGAGTAACGGCATATTTTTCGTCGAACTGGATTGTATTGGCTTTCTCTCCCAAGATCTTACGCCGGTAATCGGAGATAGAGATAAACGCTTTTTTGTCACGCTGATCTTCCAGCCACTTCAGATCTGCCAGATATTCCGGTTTGATTTGTTCCACCCGTTTGAGTAGGTTTGGCAGGCTGCGCGCCGCTTCAGCTTTGGCGTTGATCTCTGCAGGGGTGCCGTACTTCTCAACCACCGCCAGGAAGTCGTTGATCACCCTCGAATCCGGGTTGAGTAGGACGGCGTTGATGTCGGCCAGCCTCTCAGGCGGGATCTGCAGCAGTTGACGGATATTATCAGCCATTCTTTCTCTCCTTTCGGTTCACTTTTTAAATTTCTCGCAATACAATGGAGCGATTAGAGCAGGTTCAGTAGCTGTACATATTTCTGGTAATGTTCCTGATGCCCCCAACCATTATCTATATTGTAAGAAAAAGATGCAAGCTGCGCAACTGACAAAGGTCACCTTGGCGTATGGGAGTTTACCTTTGGTCAGGTTTTTATTTTGAAAATTCTCAATTAAAAATGTCCAGCCAGACGCCCCCGCAAGTAGGGGCGTCTGGCTGACACAAAGTGTGCTAATCGTTGATGGTGAATTTCGTATTTATGCTTGGATGATGCAGTCGACCGGGCAGACTTCCACGCACTGGGGAGAATCGTGATGCCCTACGCACTCAACGCAGACGTTCAGGTCGATGACGTAAATCGCATCGCCTTCGCTAATGGCCTCAGTTGGGCATTCTGGCTCACAAGCCCCACATGAGATACACTCGTCTGTAATTTTCATTGCCATGGGATATACCTCCTGATTAATGTTCGGCCGATTGGGTGCCTGGCGCTTAGCGTTAGGCAGTACTCGATCGGCGGTGAGATTTTCGGCCTCGGTTGTTAGGTTATCATATCGAGAATCGACTGTCAAATGACAAAAATAACTAGGATGGCATTACAAAAAGTGCCAGAAGGCACTATTGTTTGCTTTCTTTGCTGAATAACTGGTAATGGGTTGGTTTAGCTTTTTTGTTTGGGGGGATTTTTGCCGAGCTTTACTGCATGTTCTCCAAAGCGCTGGCGCAGGCTGTCAATGGTGTCCTGCAGGCGCTGGTCTTTGAGCGGGTCGGCTTCCCACAGGGCTAACTGGTGATACCCTTCTCTGGACTGTTCTTGCTCCTGTAGTCCGCTAGCGCCGACGCCCAGCAAGCGTACCGGGCGAGGGGGAGTCCAGGACTTTAAGAATAGGTCGCTCACGGTTTTATAGATTACCTTAGCATCCTGGGTAGGTTTATCCAGGCTGGTCTGGCGGGTAATGGTGCTAAAATCGGCCCAGCGTAGTTTAAGCTTGACTGTCTGGCAGCATAAACCAGCCTGCTCCAGTTGCCGGGCGACGCCTTCAGACAACTCAGACAGGGTTTGTTGGAGCAGGGTCTGGTCACGCAGGTCGCGGGCAAAGGTGGTCTCCTGACTGACCGATTTGGCGACATGGCTGGTTACGATAGGACTGTCATCGATGCCCCTGGCCCTTTGCGCTAGTTCTTGTCCATGTTTGCCAAAACGACGAGTTAAATCCTCTTCAGGCCAGGCAGCCAGCCCGGCAATGGTGGTCACCCCTATCTCAGCCAGGCGCGCCTCGGTCTTCGGTCCAACACCCCACAGAGCGCGTACCGGCAAAGGCGCCAGAAATTCGGCCTCCTGCCCGGCTGGCACCACCGTGATGGCATTGGGCGGGCCGGGTGGATCCATCTTTTTGGCGCCAGCTTTGCCAACATCGTTGGCGATCTTGGCGACCAGTTTGTTGCTAGCGACGCCCAGCGAGCAGGGCAGCCCCAGCTCATTTCGGATTGTTTCTTGCAGGCGGAGCGCCAGCGCAGGTCCAGGCTCGGGCAAAGCACTGACGTCCAGGAAGGCTTCGTCAATAGACACCTGCTCGATCTGGTCGGTCAGAGCCCACAAGCGTTGCATCACCAATCGAGAGACATCCCCGTAGACGCCATGTCGTGAGCCGATAATCAGCAGGTCAGGACAGATCTTCAGAGCGCGTGCCATGGGCATGGCCGAGTGTACCCCAAAGCGTCGGGCAGCATACGAGCAGGAAGCAACCACTCCCCGCTCTTCTGGGCGACCGCCGACTGCAAAGGCTCGCCCGACCAGGCCGGGGTCGTGCTGCTCTTCTACTGCACAGAAGAAAGCATCCAGATCAAGATGCAGGATAACTCGGTTCATTTGAAATTTAGCGGATGAAAAACCAGAAAACAGGTATGCGGAGGGCGTGCGCCTTCCTGCACACCTCTAGTTCGGTGATTTTCCTTGTTATGATGCAGACCGGCTGACAACCAATGCAACGGTCTCGTCAGCTCGCAACGAAATGCAGGCCACTCCTTGCACGACCCCTTCCTTGACCGGTACTTCGGCTGCCATAAAGCGGATGATTTTGCTCAAGCGCGAGATGACAAACAGGTCATCTTTCTCCTGGACGGTGGCAGCTGCGACCAATGCACTGGTGCTCATGGCAATTTTGCCGCTGCCGCCGGTGGATTTATTTGGATTGAAGCCTTGCATATCGCGGATGGTGCCCCGCCCATCAGCAGACAGGAGGAATACCCCGCTGTCTGAGTAGACCGGGGCGACCGCGACTGCTTTATCATCGCCTTCTAGCTTGATGCCTGGTCCGCCAGATGGGGGTACCAACTTTTCGGCAAAGCGGATGGCGCGGCCCTGGCGGGTAGCAATGAACAAATCTCCATCTCCAGGCGTCCAGCAGCATGCGCTGAGCTGGCCGAACTGCCGGGTATCAAACAAGACAATGCCGGGCTTCATGTACTCACCAAATACATGGTGGCGCAGGCAACGTACCAGGCCTCGCTCCGATAGCAAAGCCAGGCTGCCGCGTGCCAGGTCTGGTAGGGCTGCCACCAGCTGTTCGCCTTCTTGCCAACCCAAGCGGACAGTGATATCCACCCCGCGGCTGTGGATAGGGCTCTCCGGCAAGGCTTTAACCGGTACTCGGAAAGCGCGTGCCAGATTGGTGAATAATAACAAGCTCTGCGTTGCATCGGCAATGGTCAGTACAGCCGGGGTTGCTTTGTCGCTGGTCTGCAGATCGAATATGCCCATCCCACCCCGGCGCTGGCGTGAGTACTGGTGGCGCGGGGTACGCTTACCCGATCCAGCTGGAGTAAGGGTGATCACATTTAGTGTAGTGGGAGGTTCGTCGGGCGCCAACGGGATCTGAGCTGTTGTTGGAGCGGACCGGTCTGCGCTGGTCTGTATGTCTTGAAGTGCCGTCTCCAATGCTTCAATATATGCTCTAACTAGGGGATCAACCTGACTTAAATCGGGACGTTCAATCTGCATCTGTTGCCTGCCTTGAAGTGAGTTTTTACCGAGGACCATTTTACTTCAAAAGGCTCGCTCTGTTCCAGAGTCCCATCATGGCAGTTCCCAACGAGCGGGTTCAGGCGTTAGGGCAAGATTTCACAAAATATAGTATGATATCTTATAACTGCTTAAGTCACCGACTTCATAGAACGATTATTTGATAAACAGGTATGCTTGGAGGGCGCATACCCATAATGCTACCTGTTTTTCGGTGATTTCTTAGGTAGACTGAAGAGGTACCATATCTATTGTATATCCGGGATTTATCCAACAGGAGGGATCATGTCTCATTTGAAACGCTTTTACCTGCCTGTATTGCTTATTGCAACCCTGTTGTTCCTGTTATCGGCCTGTTCATCAGGTATGGAACCCAGCGACATCCCCAGCGATCCGCTGGAGACGGCAGAGAGCTCTGAGCCGGCTGCCCCGGCTGAAGAAGCTACTCCAATACCGGATGGGCGCCCGGCTGAGCCTCTCTCGATAGTGCGGGGAGAGCTCTTCTCGGCCGCTGGCGCATGCACCTCCTGCCATACCCGCATGGTTGACGCGGCTGGGATAGATGTGTCAACCGACAGTATGTGGCGTTCGACCATGATGGCCAATGCTTCGCGCGACCCCTACTGGCGGGCCTCGGTGCGGGCGGAGGTGACCGATCACTACTTTGCCCAGGAGGCTATTGAGGAGAAGTGCGCCACCTGTCATTTGCCGATGGCCTGGTTTACGGCCGTTCACCAGGGGGATCCGGTGGCTGTTCTGGGTGAAGGTTTCTTCCCTGAGGAGCACGAGCTTTATCCCTATGCCATGGATGGTGTTTCCTGTACGCTGTGCCACCAGATTGAAGATCAGGATCTAGGCACGGCAGAGAGCTTCAGCGGTGGCTTCGTGGTTGATACCAGCGCTCCTCCAGGCCAGCGAAAGGCCTATGGCCCTTATGAAACCCCAGATGACCAGGCCGCTATTATGATTGCGGCTTCAGGATATGATCCTGTATACGCTGAACATATGCAAAGATCAGAAGTTTGCGCTACCTGTCACAATCTGACCACCGACTCCTTCGATGCGGGTGGTTCGGTGGCTGGCCAATTCCACGAACAAATGGTCTTCTTGGAATGGCAGCACAGTGCTTATACCCAGACGCACGCCTGCCAGGATTGCCATATGCCCGTAGCCCAAGGGGGCGTTAGCCTTTCAATTACCGGCAGCCCGCTGCGTGAGCCTTTTTACCAACACCATTTTGTGGGTGGAAACGTCTACATGTCTCAGATCCTGGATTACTTTGCCGACGAGCTGGGGGTAACGGCTTCCAGCGAGCAGTTCCAGGGCACCCAGCAGCGCACGCTGGACCAGCTCCAGAACCGCACCATGACTATCCAGTTCGAAAGCTTGCAGGTCTCGAATGGCGAACTGATAGCCGATCTGCTGCTGAGCAGCCAGGTTGGGCACAAACTACCTTCCGGATTCCCCTCACGCCGGGCTTGGGTGCATTTTACTGTCCAGGACTCGGCTGGTGTGATGCTGTTTGATTCTGGCCGCGCAAACCCGAATGGATCGATCCAGGGCAATGCCAACGATCAGGACCCCAACCTGTACGAGCCACATTACCAGGTCATCGACAGCGATGAGCAGGTTCAGATCTATGAAGTGATTTTTGTCGATGTAGAGGGCCAGATCACCACTGGTTTGCTGAAGGGATACGAATATGTCAAGGACAACCGTTTCCTGCCAGCCGGCTTTGACAAGCAGGCTGCTCGCCCAGAAATCGCGGTCTACGGAGAGGCCCTGGCAGATGAGGATTTCAGCGGCGGCACAGACCGGCTGCGCTACCAGGTGGCACTGGGCGAGGCGCAGGGACCTTTCACGGTAACCGCTCACGTGCTTTACCAGACCATTGGCTATCGCTGGATGGAAAACCTGCGCGCATACCAGGCGGCTGAGACAGATCAGATGGCAGCTTATTACGATACCATCTCCAATATCCCGGTGATATTGGCTGGGACCAGCCAACAGGTTGGAGAATAGTTTTAACAAAATTATCGCTGATCGTAGCGGCGTAGTAAGCAGGTTAAGATCTCAATCCCTTCTGGCAGGCGGGCCATGACTACCCGCTCCAGGTTATCTGTAGGGCGGTGGTGGGCGGCTGGCTGACCGGTTGTCCAACACGTGCAGTTGCCCTCCATGACCGCCGAATGGAGATCAGGGGGAGGTTATAATATCCCCAGGAGATTCCCGTGCCCACCAATCTGCCGCCCGACTATGCCAACGCCGAAAAGCGCTTCCGCGAGGCGCAGACTCCGGCTGAGAAGGTGGTCTGCCTGGAGGAGATGATCTCCATCGTCCCCAAGCATAAGGGCACCGATAAGCTGCGGGCTGACCTGCGCCGGCAGTTGTCGCGCTTGAAGGACGAAGCCCAGGCCGCCCGCAAAAAAGCCGGTGGGCATGCTTCAGCCTTTAATATCGAGCGGGAGGGGGCTGGGCAGGCTCTGGTGATGGGCGCGGCCAACAGCGGCAAGTCTGCCCTGGTGCGGGCATTGACCAACGCCGATCCAGAGGTCTCACCGGCGCCCTTCTCCACCTGGAAGCCCACCCCAGGTATGATGCCTTACGAGGACATCCAAATCCAGTTGATTGATACCCCGCCGCTGGACGGTGAATACGTCGAGCCGGTCCTGTTCGACCTGGCCCGCCGCACAGACATCATCCTGCTGGTGGTGGATCTACAGGCCGACCCGCTCGAGCAAATGGAGACCTGTCTGGCTGTCCTGGAGGCGCACCGCCTGGCGCCGCTTCAGCGCCGGGATGGCTGGCAGGGCGACCCGCGCACGGTTTTTCGCCCCTTCATCGTGCTGGCTAACAAATGCGACGACGAGAACCTGGATGAGGTCTACGAGCTGTTCTGCGCGTTGTGTGAAATGGATTGCGAGCACCTGCCGGTCTCAGCCCTCAACGGACGATTTTTTGAACTGTTGAAGAAAAAGGTGTACGAACGCCTGGGGGTGTTGCGCGTGTACGCCAAACCGCCCGGCAAGGAACCCGACCTGGAGCGGCCCTTCGTGCTCAAACAAGGCAGCACCGTCATGGACCTGGCCGGCATGGTTCACCGCGATTTCTACGAGAACCTGAAAGCAGCCCGGGTGTGGGGCTCCTCGGCTTTTGATGGGCAGATGGTGACACGCTCTTATGTGTTGCAGGAAGGGGATATCGTTGAACTCAGAGCGTGATTGAAATATCCGAAAAGCAGGCTTGCGTGGGGTTTTCGCTACCCGCGCAGGCCTGTTTTTTAGTCGTTAACCTACCAGCCCCAACTGCCGGGCTGGCCTTTGAAGGGTCCGGTGATGCGGGAGGTGATCCAGCCGCCGTAGAAGCCACCCGGTTGGGGCGTGACCCGTTCACCGTCCACAGTGCACTCGTCCATCGGCCCGGCGTAGAAAGCCAGGCTGGCGCGAATGGCCTCGAAGCCCGGCTGCGGTTGCGGGTAACTCCAGGCAGCTTTCTCAGCCCGGGCTTCACCGACCACCACGTCATGGTAGCAAGCCTGGCCCTTCCACTCGCAGAACGAGCTGCCCTGCGCATCCTGGATGTATTCCATGTGGATGTCTTCTGGCGGGATATAGTAGACCGGCGGGTGGCTGGTTTCCAGCACGCGCCAGGCCCGGTAAGTATCGGCGATGACCTGACCGTTGAAGATCACTCGAATACGCTCTGGAACAGCCTCAACGCGAGGAGGGCGCGGGTAGTCCCAAACTGACTCCTGCCCTGGACCGGGGGGGATGCGCTTAGGTCGCATGGCTTAGCCCTTTCCTTTGGTTGACCACTTGACTGGTAGGCGAACCAGGCTGTGAAAGATGGGCACATCCCTCCATTCCAACTTGGATGAGTCGATCCCCAAGCTTAGGTCATGAACACGCTGGAACAGGGATCGCAGGGCGATCTTTCCCTCCAGTCGCTTCAGCGGCTCGATCAGGCAATAGTGCGGGCCCTTACCAAAAGCCAGGTGAGGGTTGGACTGGCGCTGCGAGTTCAGCTTATCCGGTTGTTCAAAGCGGGCTTTCTCCCGGTTCAGCATATTGTCGTTCAGCATGACCCCTCAACCCCAAAGCGGTAACCAACCCCGCGCACGGTGTGGATAAATTCGGGACAGTGGGATGAGACCTTGATCTTCTTGCGCAGGCGCACCACCACCGCCTCCACCAGGTTCAGGTCTGGAAGCTCCCCCTGGTAGCCCCATACAGCGCGCAATAGCTGTTCTTTGCTCAAGACCTCTCCGGGGCGCTGCATAAAGCATAGCAAGAGCTGATATTCCAAGCGGGTCAGGTCGAGCGATTTGCCCTGGCAGGTCACCTCGCGCCGTTTCAGGTCCATCTGCAGGTCCTGGTACTTCAAAATGCCCAGCGGGCGGGTTTCCTGATCGCTCAGCAGGCGGCTCTGCACGCGCGCCACCAACTCTGCCGGGCGGAAGGGCTTGGTGACGTAGTCGCTGGCTCCGGCAGCAAAGCCAGCCAGGATATCGTCTTCCTGGTCCTTGGCAGTCAGCAGGATGACCGGCATATTCGATGTCTGGCGGATATGGCGCAGGGTTGTCAGCCCGTCCAGCACCGGCATCATCACGTCCAGGATGACCAGGTCGACTCCCTGGCGTTCCAATACATCGATCGCTTCCTGACCGTTGGAGACCCCGATCATTTTGAAGTTTTTCTGACCTAAGAGAATATTTACCAGTTCGCGGGTTTCTGCATCATCTTCGGCGAACAGCACGGTCAAAGGATCCATCTGATGTATCCCCTCGTCGCATCAGAGGCCTTTCAATAAATAATGGTACTAAAAGGCCATTTACGAAAAATGAATTGGTGATCTGGTGATAATTATGGCGTATAAGCCTATAGGTGTCAACGGAATTAGGTTGGCAGTGTTGAGCAAGCGTACGCTCGCTCAACAACCCAATTACCGGACCAACCACAGTTAAGTGAGGAGCTGCCTATTCATGCGCGAAGGCATTTCTTTCGATATAATGTTCATATCACCTGATTCATTATGTTAAAAATCAAATGAGGAACCTATGGTTGCACCCACCACCCCTGTTCACCCTGACCCGCCGCCCTTTGTGCGCATTAAAGGCACGCACCGTGAGATGGGGCGGCAGCTTGGCGAGGCCTGCCGCACCCAGGTCTTGCATAGTCTGGAGAACGCCCGCGCCCTGATCGAAAACGGCTACGACGAATTACAATTGACCTGGGAAGGCGCGGTGATCCAGGCCAGCAAATATGGGCCTTTCACCCAGGAGCGTTACCCCCAATACATGCAAGAAATCATCGGCATTGCTGAGGGCGCCGACGTGCCTTTGGACGACCTGACCGTGCTGATCGGCATGGAGGCCGTCACCATGGATGCCCTGCACCTGACCAAATGCACCAGTATGGCGGTTAGTTGTGAGCATACCGCCGACGGACATGTGTTGGTGGCGCATAATGAGGACTGGCTGCCAGAGGATGAGCAGGATACCATCGTCGTCCATGCCACCCCCGATGACGAGCCGCCTTTCCTGGCTATGTCCTACGGCGGTCTGCTGCCCAACGTCGGCTTCAACGCAGCTGGCATCGCCCAGTGCTGCGATTCGGTCTATCCCAACGACAGCCGGATAGGTATCCCACGCGTGGTCGTCTCGCGGGCTGTGCTGGGCGCCACCAGTCCGGAGAAGGCCATTCGCCATATGTTGGTGTCGCATCGCGCCGCCGGTTACAATCACCTGCTGGTGCACGAAAGCGGGGAGATGTACAACGTGGAGGTCTCAGCCCGGCGCTTTGCCATCCTGGCTGGGCTGGATGGCTGGCTGGTGCACACCAACCATTACCTGGACAACCGGATGCGGGAGATTGAACAGGACCCCGACGAGCTGGTCGCCACGCGGGTGCGTTTCTTTCGCGCCCAACGTCTGCTGTCCAAGGACGAAGCGCACTCCGTCAAATCGCTCCAGGCTATCCAGCGTGACCATATCAACTACCCTAACTCGATCTGCAATCACCTGGATATGACCCGCGAGCCGCTTAACCGCGAGAAGACCATCAACGCTTTGATCATGGATCTGACCGCACGGACCCTGCATATCGCCTGGGGCAATCCCTGCGAGAATCCTTACCATACCTTTCACCTGGACGAGTGAGCCCAGCGCCCGTAACCGGCTTGGCGGCGCGCCTCCCGGCGCTGGTGCTGCTGGTGGATCTCGGCTATATGCTCCACCTTCTCGGCGATGGCTGCTTCTAGCCAGGCCCGGCCGTTTTCAGCGCTGGCCAGGCTGCCGGCGCCATAGGCGCCGCTGGCGGTGTCGTCCTCCCAGGGTGGGTTGGCTACCAATGCCCCTCCCTCCACCCAATCCATATAATAGGCTGGGGTGCTGATGAAATCGGTTTCGTCCACCGCTTTGCTCATGTCCACCAGTTCCGGGCGCAGGTGCAGGATCAGGGAGGTCTCCAGCTCGCAAGCATGCCCCATCCCACCAATGGCAGATCGCCGACGCTCTTCCAGGGCTGCCACACCACTAGGGCCAGACAGGTACAGCCAGGTGGTAGCGCAGAAGATGCGCGGGTGCCGTTCTCCAGCGTACTTAATCACGTTGGTCAGGAAGGAACAATTGCCGCCGTGCCCGCTCAACAGGTAGAAGCGGTCGAAACCCCGTTCCACCAGCGTGTCGATCAAACCCAGCCAGAAATCCTCAAAAGCCCGTCCACCGCAGTTGAGCGTACCGGGGAAAGCCCGCCGGTGCATGCTAACCCCATAAGGCATCACCGGCAATGCAATGGCCTGATCGGGGACTGCCGCCGCGGCCCCTCTGGCGATGGCTTCGATGATCAGCGTGTCGGTAGATAAGGGCAGGTGATAAGCGTGTTGCTCGGTGTGCCCGATCGGGATCAGCACTACCTTGCCTTGCTCGCCGTCAGCGGGCAGCGGCGTTCCATTGGCAGACTGCAGACCCAGGACCTGGGCTTGCCCAAAGCCATCCTCATGCAAGCCAGCCAGCAAATTGCTTAACATGGCCTCCAGCAGGGCAGGGGGCACCACCAGGCCGCTGCCAGGCCAGCCATAAGGGATAGCTGGCAGCACCCCAGTCTGACCGGGCAGGTTGGGTAATGCCGCCAAGCGCTCGGGAATAGCTGCCTCTCCCAAAGGTATGATCAGGGGGGTGGCGCGTGGCAGCGCCTCCACATCCGGCCAGGTCAGCTCGTCAAAAGCAAAGGTTTCTTTCATTTATTACCCTTTCCCATGTTCCTTGTTCCTCATGTGGTTGAACTGATCGTACGATTATGTCCACAGCGCTTTTCTTTCCTGTGAGATATCCACCCATTTGTCATTAGGAACCACCCAGAGCCTTTCGGGGTTGTGTGGACGTAGCGGTGCAAGCCTGCATTCGCCTTCAATCCAGCTCATTATAAGGCAAGTCCTGAAGTCCTATTGACTCAAAATCGAATTATTTGTATGATAGGTGGTAAGTATATATTATAGGTCTTATTTATCCTGTTGCCGCGCCCCATCCACTAGTCAGGCTTTAAGTGGGAGACAATGCCTGTCATATGCAGCGCATACCAGTTTAACCATCCAAGATGACCAGCACCCCATAACCCCTCCAACCGGAGGACAATCGAAAAAGGAGAGTATACGATGAATACTAGTATCCGTAACCGTATCCGTTTCTACTTCCTGTTAGCCCTCACCCTCATGTTGTTGGGGACACCTGTGCTCAGTTCCGCCCGCAGCATCCAACAGGGACCCTAGTGGGATGTCGTACCTGAGCCGGAGGTTCCCTCGAACCAGTACGACTCCATCCTCTACTCAGAGATTGCCCCGCGGCTGCGTCAAATAGAGGTGAGCAGCAACCGGGTCAAGGTCGATGTGATTGGTCAATAAGGAATTCCCGGCTGGTTATATCATCCCAAAAGATGCACCCTTGCAGTTGTCTGGCCACCAGCCGCAGCGCCTGGTGCAGTTCTTGCTGGATAATGATGTTCAGGTGGAGCAGACTGTACAAGCCTTTTCTTTTGAGGGCATCGATTTCCCTGCCGGCAGCTATATCGTTTGGATGGACCAGCCCAAGCGCGGCCTGGCCAACACAATCCTGGAGTCAGGCCCCGATCTCTCCGGCATCCAGGGTCTGACCTTCTATTCGCCGCCTTCGGTGTGGAGCAACCCGCTTTTATGGGGCACAGCCCGCTGGGTCATGCCTGAGCGTCTGGCCATCCAGACCCGTCCGGTGCAAAATCCAGATCCAGCGAGCGGTTCTTTGGAGCGCGGGCGGGCTGAAGCCTATGCCTACTCGCTCACCAGCCTGAATGCCTTCCAGGTGACTAATGATCTGGCTGCCCAGGGAGTTGCGTTGTGGCGAACCGAAACGGCTTTCCAGGATAGTGGTCGCTTCTTCCCGGCGGGTACGATCGTGATCCCCGGTGAGCCAAACCTGGCCAACCAACTGGCCAACCAGTATGGCATGGACCTGTCTGCCCTGCGCTCTGCTCCAACGAACACCATACCGGTTACGCCGCTGCGCGTGGCTGTCTCAGGGGATTCAGGCCTGACCGAGGCCCTGAAAGCGCTCGGTTTCCAATACACGGTTCTATCGGTGGCCAATATCAACGCCGGCATGTTGGCAGATTTCGATGTCTTCATCAATCAAAACCGGACCTGGACATCTATCAATGCTGCTGGAAGAGCGTCCTTCCTTGATTTCATGTTGAACGGCGGTCAGTATATCGGCTTGCTGAACACAGGAGTAGGGTTCGCCCGTAGCGCCGGGCTTACTGACGCTGCATCTGCAACCGGCAACGGCAATACCATTGTCAGGTTGAGTTACGACCCAGCCTTTGCCTTGGCAGCCGGCTTCCGGCAGCAGGACTACGCCTTTGTGAACACACCCCTGTGGTTTACCAGCCTGGGCACGCAGCCTTTGGAGGTGGTCGCTACTTTAGACGCTGGTGATTTTGTTGTATCAGGCTTCTGGCCGGGCTGGCCCAACAGCGGAGCCGCCGGCAGCCCGGTCGTCGTGCGGGGTAGTTATGGCCCAGGTTCTTTCACTCTGATTGGGATCGATGCCACCTTCCGTGGGCATCCAGAGAACACCTTCCGCCTGATCGGCAACGCCATCTACGAGGGTCTGAGATAACTTCCTGAACGCTTAACCGCATGATTTGCTTCATAGCGCCCCCTGAATAATGCAGGGGGCGCTACAACTGTGACCTCTCAATAGCTGTCTAATTTTCCTTATTGACTAGCCTGCTGTATTTTTGTATGATTGAAATGCGCTTGATGTAGGATGGTTGTAAATTTCAAAGGTACATTGAGCAGGTATTGGTGGGGACCTTACTGCTGTGATGGTTTATATCCTTCCGAAAACGACTTATTGAGCGTGACTTCGACCATATTTCCATTAACCCGAACTCACGATATTGATCTGTTTAGCGTTCTAATTATCCAATCGAGCTCTCTTACTGCTGGATAAATAAGATCTTCCTCGTGCATACCCATCTATGATGAAAGTGCTGGGCATGCTACCAACCATGTTCACCATCTATGAAGGCGATGTTTGTGGGAGGAGCGTGTAGGATGAAATCGAAAATCATGCGAATAACCCAATTCTGCTTGCTGCTGATCCTGTGCTTGTTGTTGCTGGGGACGCCTACCTGGGGGGCGGTGGGCAGCATAGAACAAACCAAAGGCGGTCCATGGTGGGTGACCACTCCAGAGCCAGAGGTCCCCGCTACCCATTATGATTCGATCCTGTATTCTGAGATCGGCCCGCGCCTGCGCCAGATCCAGCTCTCCAGCCGGCGAGTACAGGTGGAGGTCATCGGGCAATCTGCTGGCGGGCGTGATCTGTACCTGGTGACCCTTTCAGAGCCAAAAGCGTTGGGGCGGCTGGGGCAATACCAGGCCATCCGCCGCACAATGCTGACGGACCCGGATGCAGCCCAGGAAATGATCGAGCGCTTGGGTGATTTCAAGGTGCCTATCTTCATCAACGGAAGCATCCACGGCAATGAATACCCAGGTACCGATGCGGCCATGCGCCTGATTGAGACCCTGGCGTATGACGATTCACCAGAGGTGCAATCCATCTTGAGCAAGGTGATCCTGCTGGTGAACGTGGTGCAAAACCCAGATGGGCGAGTACTAGGCACGCGCGCCAACGCCAACGGCATTGATCTCAACCGTGATTTCATCACCCAATCCCAGCCGGAAACTCGCGCTACGGTGCAGGTAATTAAGGACTGGAACCCAATGGTCATATTGGACCTGCATGGTTTCGTCAGCCCGATGCTGATTGAGCCCTGCACCCCACCGCATAATCCGAATTACGAATATGATCTTTACATCAAATGGGCTTA
>JAWOHN010000258.1:0-6137 GCA_046485135.1 Anaerolineales bacterium
ACTGAACCCTGTCCGCAACTATCAGTATACCATGTGGAAACGTTGGCAAGATCATGACGAATTTCATGAACAACAATTCAGCCGGATCTTTGAGCTATGTGCCAGTTGCCTGGGGATGGTGGTAGAAGGCCCATGGGAGCCGGTTTACGGCATCGTCAAAGCCAAAATGGCACCGGTTCGATCTATGGGGCAAATCGCCGATCTCGGTAAAGATTTTGTGCAGCAAAAAGAGTTTATCCGCTTTGCCACCCCACAGCGCTGTGTTGCCATCGGCGAACATACGGTGGCTCCGGGAAGGGAAAAGGCATTTGAAGAAGGCTCAATTAAAACGATGGAAGCCTTGTCTGACTCAACTGGTTTTCTCGGGTACATGATTTTGAAACAAATCGGGGTCTGCGCACTGGGCAGTTTTATGCTCGACCCGGTGTCAATGGCAGAAACCCTGCAGACACTCGGAGCCAACCCGCCGAGGAACCCGAAACCGTTATTTAAAACACTGGATGCCATGCCAAGCCCGCCTGAATACCTTATTCATAGTGAGTGGGACGCGACGGAAATGGCTCAGTTGGGTTTCGCAAAAGTTCTGGTGAACCATACCATTAGAAAAATCCACGATGATGGCGTTATGGCCCATCTTATCCGGGGTCCCTACATCATGTTTTTTCAACCGATGATGGAAGAACCTGGCTGGAGGACATTTTTGCCATGATGAAAAGCAGAAATTCACTCACCGTCATTCAACTGAACGACAGCCATGCCTATCTTGATCTACACCAGGAGATGTTCTGGCTGGGTGGTCAGGCAGTCTACCGTCCTGCGGGAGGATATGCCCGCATGGCCGCACTCGTAAAGCAAATTCGGGCCGCAAACCCGGAGCGCGTACTCTTCTGCGATTGCGGCGATACGTTCCAGGGTACCTATCCCGCCCAGAGTACGCAGGGACAGGCAATGGTTCCTGTTTTGAATTCATTGGGCCTCGATGCAATGACGGCCCATTGGGAATTCGCTTACGGCCCCGAGGCCTTCAAGCAGCGCGCAGCGGAACTCACCTATCCGGTGCTTGCAATCAATGTTTTTTGCCAGGCAACCAAGAAGCGGCTCTATCCACCTTACACCGTCAAGGAGATCGGCGGGCTAAGAATTGGTCTCGTGGGCATCGCCTCCAATATTGTGGGCAGGACCATGCCGCCTTCCTTCAGCGAAGGAGTGGAATTCACCCTTGGGCGGGAAGAGCTCCCGCCGATCATCGACGTTTTGCGCACCCAGGAGAAGGTGGACCTGATCTTTCTCATCTCCCATCTCGGGTTTTCCCAGGATATGAAGCTGCTATCAGAGGTTGAGGGAATCGATGTCTGCCTGAGCGGCCACACCCATAACCGCCTTTATAAGCCGGCACTCCAGGGGAAAACGTTGATCATCCAGTCGGGCTGCCACGGTTCTTTCCTGGGCCGCCTGGATCTGGAAATCGATGGAGGGCGTGTCGTTGACTACCGGCACCAACTGATTGAGGTAGAAGCCAAGATAAACCCCGATCCCGAAGTTGATGACCTCGTGCGCCAAGCGATCGCACCGTATCAAGAGGAATTGTCAACAGTTGTGGGTGAAACGGCGACCGCACTCAACCGAGGCACCACGCTGGAAACGACGATGGACAATTTCCTGTTGCAGGCGTTGATGGAAAGCACGGGTGCGCAATTGGCATTCTCGAACGGTTGGCGCTATGGCGCACCGATCATTCCCGGGGAGGTCACGCTGAATGACCTCTACAATATCATTCCGATGAACCCGCCGATCTCAACGGTCGAGCTGACAGGCGAGGAAATCGTCGCGATGCTGGAGGAAAATCTGGAGCGGACGTTTGCACGCGATCCGTACGACCAGATGGGTGGCTACGTCAAGCGCGGTCTCGGTTTCAACGCCTACATTAAGATCGAGAACCCTCCCGGACAGCGCGTCCAGCAGGTGTTTGTCGGTGATGAAGAGCTGCAACCCGGGCGCTATTACCCCACAACTTTTGTAACCGAACAGGGCGTCGCGGGCAAGTACGGGCGCAACCGCCAACAGCACACTGAGAGGAGCATAGATGCGCTGAGGGCATATCTGGCCAGGCACCGCCCGCTGCTATCAGAACTTCGGGGAACGTTTGTCGCGGTTTAGAAAGGAGAGCAAAGATGTGGGGATTGATTGGATAGTAACGTTGTGGTCGGCTCTTGTTGTTCTGGTTGCGACTACAGTGCACGGCATTGCCGGTTTCGGCACAGGTCAAATCGCGATGGGGGTGCTCCCCTTCTTCCGCGACGCGGTTTCAGCTTCCATTGTCGTCTCCATTCTCGTTTTTATCACGAATCTGCGCGTCTTTTGGAGCGTACGAGACGAGTTTAATTGGAAAGACTGGATTATTCCTGTAGCAGGACTGGCAGCAGGTCTTCCCATAGGAATTTACCTGTATGGATCCTGGGATGAAGACCAGCTCAGAGTAGCCATAGGAATCTTAATGATGATTAGCGCGGTGGTGATTTTGCTGCTGCGCCAGATCAAGTGGATTCGAGAATGGATAAAGGGCACCGGATGGCAGCCCGGCTGGATCAGCGGCGTGCTGGCTGGATTTCTGTCAGGCATCTCTGGTGGGGCAGTATCGATTCCCGGGCCTCCGATGATCATATACGGGGCGTTCTTAATGGAGACCGATTACTGGACTGCGAAGCAAATGAAGGCCATTTTCACTTCGTTCTTTGCTGCCAACCTGCTTTACCGGATCGTTGTGTTGACCTCCATGGGACAGATGACGGCAGAGATTGCGGTTGAGTCGCTTGCAATTGTTCCGGCATTGTTTTTGGGAACCTTGTTGGGCATCAAGCTGTTCAATGTCATGCCGAAAGAGTTATTCCGCTGGTTCATTATCGCCTTTATCTTCGTACTCGGAGTATTACTGACCTCCGGAATTTAGGATAACTAAAAGGAGACGTGAAATGGGCGAGAAAACAAAAACCAGCTTAACGATCTTACACACCAACGATATGCACGGCCGTTACCGGCCCATCTCAATCATTAAAGGCAGCGCCACCTCCCAAACCGGGGATCCAGGGCGGACCTGGGATGAGTTTGACCGGGAAGGCACTGCGGGTGGTTTCCCAGCCTTGGCCACGGCTGTGGGGCGTATTCGTCGGGAGCGGGGGCCGGATAACGTCCTGCTCGTGGACGGTGGGGATACCTTCAGCGATGATTTGTTGGGAAATTTGACCCGGGGCGAGGCCGTGATCAGGCTGATGAATTCGTTGGGGTATCAGTTGATGGCTTTGGGCAACCATGACTATGACTACGGAAGCGAGCGGACTCGCGAACTCGATCAGATCGCGAAGTTCCCCATGCGAGCCGCAAACGTGGTTGATGTAAAGACGGGCCGGCCATTTCTGGGAGATCCTACCATTGTCTTCCAGGCGGCAGGCATCCGGGTCGGCTTTCTCACGCTGACGTATCACAATACCGGGTTTACAGGAAATCAGAAGAACTACGAAGGATTGGAGTTCAAGGACGGGATTGAAGCGGTCCGCCAGCACCTGCCTGATCTGCAAGGGCGCTCTGACTTAGTAGTTGTGCTTTCCCACCTCGGTTCAGCCATGGACCGTGTCTTGGCGCTTGAAGTGCCAGAGATGGACATCATCATCGGCGCGCACTCTCACGACCGCATCTCTAACGAGCGGATCGGGGATATTACCCTCGTTCAGGCCGTTTCGGACAACTCGGTCCTGGGGGAGATTGTGGTCAGCCTCCACGGAACGCAAATTACCAATGTGGAGAGCCGCCTGCATACTTTATGGATCGAAGAGTTTCCGGAAGATGAACAGATCGCCCGGCAGGTCGAAGCGTTGCGCGCGCCATATCAAGATACCCTGGAGGAGGTCATCGCAATTGCCGGAGAACCGATAGGCCGGCATTACCGTTCGGAAAGCCCTTTCGATAAGCTGGTAGGAGAGATAATTTGCGCCGAGACCGGTGCTGAAATAGCCTTTATGTCGGGGGTGGGCTATGGGGTGACACTCCAGCCCGGTGCGATCACGCGGGAAGCGCTCTACACCCTTATTCCTCATCCTGCCAAGTTAGTGACGATGCGGTTGACCGGTGATCGTGTTCTTGAAATCCTCGAGCAGTGCGCCACCAACCAGGCTCCCGGCGATCCCCGCCTGATCGTGGGCGGCCTGGTTCAAACTGCCGGTTTACGCTGGAGCGTGGATTTCGCTCAACCTTCCGGCAGTCGGGTGTCGGCTGTTTACGTTCGAGGCGAGGCTATCCGGAAAGACAAAAGTTATTCCATTGGCACCAATGCCGGTATGGCGCGCGGGCTGCACCGGTATACGGCCTTTACGAAAGGACAGGATGTGGTGATTCACGATATCCAGGTCAACGAACTGGTCGAAAGGGCTTTTGCCAAAATGGGTACGGTAAGACCGCCCAGGTTGGAGGATATCACTTTACAAGGAAAAGATTAATCCCTGCTTGATATTTTCCCATAGAAGGTCCGGAGGACAGATAATATGACCATGGAAATCGGGGTGGTTTTTGCCATACTGGGAACCGCCATGCTGTTGTTTATAACCGGTTGGATCCGTACGGATATCGTCGCGGTATTGGTGCTCGTTACGCTGGCAGCTACCGGCGTATTAGATGTAAAGGAGGTTCTGACAGGCTTCAGCAGCGAAGCCGTGATCGCGATCGCCGGCTTGTTGGTATTGAGCGCTGGACTGGTGCGTAGTGGGGTGGTCCGCTTGATCGCAGAGCGTTTGAACGATATTGCCGGGGGGAGCCGCAAACGGTTGACCTTGATGAGCTCCCTGGTCTCTGGTTTCTTGTCAGGTGTGGTGAGCGGTATTGCCACGGTTTCGTTATTCATCCCGGTGGTCCTCAGGCTGGCACGCAAGAACGATATCCACCGTTCAAAGCTGCTCCTGCCCATCGCCATGGCTGCCCTGGCAGGTGGAAACCTGACCATTATCGGGGCCTCACATAACCTTGTGGTCAACGATTTGCTTCGAGCCTCAGGACAGCCTGCAATTGGTTTCTTCGAAATTGCGCCAGTAGGTATTGCCCTGATCATTTCTTTCGCCGTCTACACCTTGGCCATGGGGCAACGCCTGTTGCCGGGTGAGAATGAAAAAGGCCCCGCGGAAAGCCGAGAAGATCGCACCGATTTAATGCGGACATACCATCTGGAAGATCGTCTATGGGAGGTCTTGCTCCTGAATGATTCTTCCTGGGTGGGAAAGAGATTGCAAGAAATTGCAATCGGTAGTGGGCACGGGCTTACGGTCTTGTCTGTTGTGCGCCATGACGAACCCCAGCTTCTTAATCGAGAGGATTTTGTCCTTGAAAAGGATGATGTGCTGCTGGTGAGCGGGCGCAGGACAAGGGTCGATAAGCTGGTGCAGGAACACCCGGGACTTAAAGTATTGGGACATCCCAGCGAACCCGAAAAATTCCCGTCATCCAGTGGAGAGCTGATCGAAGTGGTTGTCCCACCGCGTTCACCGGTGATCGGCAAGACCATGGCTGATTTGAATTTTCGCAGAGAAACCTGCCTGACAGGCGTAGCGATCTGGCGTGCGGATAACCCCATTCGAACCGATGTGGGAACCACCCCTCTGCAAGAAGGAGACGCACTGCTGCTCTATGGCCCGGGCGATCAGACGCGTAGCTACGACCCCCGACCGGGTTTCTTGTGGCTGCATAAGCCACGCCGGGAGGAAGCCCCGCGTAAGCTGCGCCACCTGGGCAAGTGGGCTGCCTTGATAATGGCCGGGGTGGTTGCTTTGGCAGGGTTCAATCTGCTTCCTATTGCTGTAGCGGCGCTGGGAGGTGCAGCTTTAATGGTCCTCATCGGCATTCTGCCTCTCCGGCTGTTATATGAACATGTGGAGTGGCGTACGATTGTACTGGTCGGGGGTATGTTCCCGTTGGGGTTGGCGATGGAGAAAAGCGGCGCGGCTGGGCTTGTTTCCAGCCTGATAGCAGATACTTTGGGTACTCTTGGCCCGCATATCACCATGATGGGGGTCACGTTGATCGCCCTGCTCTTGACGCAGTCCCTGCACGGGGCAGCCGTAGCGGTGATCATGACCCCGGTAGCATTGGATACAGCCGGC
>JAWOHN010000067.1:0-14291 GCA_046485135.1 Anaerolineales bacterium
GCGCAGATTTCTCCCCTGGCAGAGAGGGTCGATTCCACCACCACTTTGCGACCTTTGATCTCTTTGATGCGGGCCCGGATTTCCAGGGTGGTGTCAATAGGGGTGGGACGCAGGTAGTCCACGTGCAGGGCGGCGGTGAGGAAACGCCGCGCCGGCAGGCTATCCATCGCGCGCCCTTCATGGCGATAAGCGGCTGCGGCGGCAGTGCCGGTTGAATGGCAGTCGATCAAGGAAGCGATCAGCCCACCATAGACATAGCCGGGCACAGCGGTGTGGTAAGGGCGCGGTTGGAAGAGACAGACCGTTTCATCGCCATCCCAAAAACTCTTGATTTGCAGGCCGTGCTCGTTCAAGCGCCCGCAACCATAACAGTAGCTCAAATCATCCGGGTAGTAATCCTGGAAGGCTTTATCGCCCATGCCTGTTGCTCCTCTCTATGCATCTCCTGGGGTAAGTTGTCGACCAACCCGAAAATGATAGCACGGTTTTGGGAATTTGGGGTTCCGCGCAGATAACCTTAACGATCGAATTGTTCAATTCCCTGCCAAGGTCTCAGCCCTCCAGGAAGGAGGCGATCCGTTGCAGGGGTTGCTTTTCGATCTCGGGCACAAGGGCGTCTGAGGCCGGATAGCCAACCACCAGGATCAGATAGGGTCGCTCATTTTTGGGGCGATCCAAGATTTGGTTCAGGAAGCCCATCGGGCTGGGGGTATGGGTCAGAGAGGCCAGGGCTGCAAATTGGCCCCGTTTGGGGCGGTTCCGGCGGCGAGCAGGCAGTCAGCGATCACCTGGCGGGGCAGCGGGCGGTCAGAAAAGTGGCGGATGGTACGCCGCCGCCGCATCTCAGCCAGGAAGGCAGCCGACCTTTGCTGCATCTCAGCGGGGGAATATTCGTGAAAATCGGGCAGGGGAATTTGTTTATAGGCGACCATTGCGAACCTCCAGTGGGTGAGATTACTTGGCGGCTATAGTTTATCACCTTGAACGAGTTAATGGGTCTAATTTATATGGTTCGTAAGGAATATCCTGTTTGGCTATTTGAGAAAAAACGTAGTGAAACCTCGCAGCTGAGCAATTACAATAGGAGTTAAGATCTTGCCCAAAAATCTGCGAGAAAACGGTAAGGAGTGCATCCAGATGGAAGCAAAGAAGTACGCTCAATTCGATATCCATGTCCCCACCCGGGACAACCAACTGCTGGAAAAGGCGCTGAAATCGATCAATGAAGACATTGAGATCAAGACCTTATGGCGGGTGATCAATATCAACGCTATCGACCGGCAAGGGTTAACGGACCATGGACCGGTGCATTTCCAGATTGTCTCCAATATCGCCATCCGCCTGGCGCGGATCTTATTGAAAAACCAGGTCGAGATGTCGATCAGCAAAGATTATGGGCTATCAAAGGACCATGCAGAGCTGGTGGTACTGCTGGCCAGCCTGCTGCACGACCTGGGCATGTCCATCAGCCGGGAAGGGCATGAGGTGTTCAGCCTGTTTCTGGCAAATGATATCCTGCACCGGATGCTTGATTTCCTGCCATTGGAGGAAAAAACCATCGTGACGTCTGAGATCTTGCATGCCATCATATCGCACCGCAGCGGCGGCATCCCCAACACGGTGGAGGCCGGCATCGTGAGGGTGGCTGACGCATTAGATATGAGTGAGGGGCGCTCGCGGATCCCCTACGAGGAAGGCAAGATCGATATCCACTCTGTATCGGCTGAGGCCATCGACAAGGTGGAGATCGTCGACGGAAAAGAAAAACCCATCCAGATCAATATCTGGATGAACAACACAGCCGGGATTTTCCAGGTGGATGAGTTGTTGAGAAAGAAGCTGATGGGGTCAGGGATCGAGGAATATGTGGTAGTGAGCGCCTATATTCAAAGGGACGGCGAGAATATCCTGTTCAAGGAATTCAAGACAGGTGTTGAAAGACTGTGACGGTTTATACGCGTGGGCAGCGGACACAAAAAGATATTTACTTCACCACAACGGTCAGCAAACTTATGTCAGCGTCCCAACACCTTGGCGCGCTTGTGTAATCGGTGCGAGGGCCACAACAATAAAATTGCGCTCACAGATAAAACAGCCATGTCGATCCAGGGATTGAACATGCTCCTTCCCAACACAGCCTGATTCATCAGATCCTGGGCATAAGTCAACGGCGAAAGGTAAGCAATGAAGCGAGCAGCAGGCGCCATTTCGCTCAAAGGGATAAAGACGCCGCTGATGAAGAGCAGTCCCCATCGCAGAAGCGTGCTGGGCATCTGCACATCGCCAGGGTTGGTGGTTGGCATAGAGCCAAAGACCAGCCCCAGGGCGGAGAAAGACAGCGACCCCAACAGAATTCCTGCAATCAACAAAGCAGGTTGAGTAATGTTCACACCAAAGAATAGTAATCCGGCCAACAAAGCGACGGTAGAGACTCCAATGGCAAAAAATGCCCCCACCGCCGTTTTACCCAATAACAATGTCAGCAAGGACATTGGAGCAGCCAATAGACGATCGTAGGTGCCAATGCGCCGTTCAGTGGGGATAATGAAGGGACCGGCTGCCCCTGCCGTGAAAAAGACCGTCAAGGCCAGCAGGCGGGCCAGCCCCTCTTCGGCTCCAAGTTCACGGCGCACTGAAAATGAAAAAAACATAAAGAATGGCATCATGAAGCCAAACATGATCATGCCGGGTCGCAAGTAATAGACCCGGATATCTTTGATAGCTACCGTCCAGGCCTGCGCCAGTTCATCTTTAAAACGCTGAACCCATTGATAACTCATCTACCACCTCCCTTGCCTCGGCGACGGGGTTTATCTGCCTGTTGTGCGGGCTGGATGGCGCCAATTTTCCCGCCGGTAATCTCCAGGAACACGTCCTCCAGACTGGGGAGCAGAGTGTTAAGACTGAGGATGCGTAACCCCTGTGAGGCTGCATAATTCATAACTAAGGGCAGCAATGTGGGTGGATCTTCGGTGTACAGGCGCCACTTGTCACCCAACTTAACGGATGTTGTGACACCAGGCAAGGAAGCCAGTGACTCGCCATGGGTATGTCCGTTTGGATCTAATGCAACCTCGATGGATTGCACGCGTTGAATATTTCTTCTCAGATTTTCCGGGGTATCGATTTTGGCGATTTTCCCGTGATTGATGATGGCTACCCGATCACATAGCTGGTTGGCTTCTTCGATCAAGTGGGTCGTCAGAAAAACCGTGGCGCCTTCGGCATTCAACTGGCGGACCAGACTTAATATCGCGCGGGCGCTTTGTGCATCCAGTCCTGGGGTAGGCTCATCCAAAAAGAGCAGGGACGGTTGATGGATGATCGCCATGCCGATACTCAGCCGGCGACGCATACCTTTGGAGAAAGTCTCAGCTTTCATGTCTCGTTGTTCCCACAACCCGAATGCCTCCAAGATTCGGCGGGCTCGTTCATTTCTCTCACCTCGAGCCACGCGATACAAGCTGGCAGTGAACATCAAATTGTCCCAGCCAGTCAGCTCGGTATACACATTAGACTCCTCAGGCACCAGCCCGATCATCCGTTTGGCTGGATAGGAGTCGTGGGCTAAATCCTGGTTATAAATCAAGATCCGTCCCTCGGTGGGTTCCAACAAGCTGGTTAGCATACGCTGGGTGGTCGTCTTCCCCGCGCCATTAGGTCCCAAAAAGCCAAAAATTTCTCCAGCGTGGACTTCGAAATCGATATGATCAACAGCTGTCACGCCCTTTCCGGGTTTGCCATAGATCTTTGTCAGATTTTCAACCTTAATAGCATGATTCATTCGGTGTTTCCCTCAATTGATGAAAAGATCTCCAGGAAGAAATCCGTACAAGACCACCCCTGTGCCCGCCGGAAGTACTCCTTCCCCAGAAACAAACGTTGTTTTTCTTCAGGCGCTTGCAGGATAGGCGATTCTCCGAGCTGAGTACGGTGGCAGCGGACAGCAGCCAGCTTGGCATCCCATGCTGCCGAAACATCCACTGTGAGAGTGATGGATTCGTCAGGCACGGCTCGGATCTGAGGCATACCAAGCCGCAGCGCCAGCGATTGTGGTACTGCAACCGTGTACAAAGCGACCACCTGCGTCATGCGATCAAAGACATTTTTTACCAATTGTCCAATCAAAATGTGATCGGGATGCCCAGACAATCCATCCGGCCCAAATGTCAACAGCACCTGCGGACGCACTGTTTCCGCAACTCGAATAATCTGTTCGATAACCTCATTTGGGTCAACCTCTGTTAGGTGACCATCCTGATAATCAAGCAAAATCGGAGGCAGGATGCCCAACGCGGTGCAAGCGCAGCGCAGCTCTCGCTCACGCACTACAGGTAAATCTTCTGGAGAGCACAAGGGTGGGTGACCGCGCGACCCGGCCTGACCGCGCGTGGCGGTCAGCACTTGCCACCTGGACGCCATACCGAGCCAGGAGAGCCAGAGTCCCGCCTGGGCGGAAGGTCTCATCATCTGGATGGGCAAAAACCGCCAGCAAACGGTTCTCAGTCATTGAGCTTTCAGACTGGCGATGCTGAACTGCAATCATTGATTAGGATCATCGATTCCTGTTTCTGTAACCTCTCTCTTAAAAGCAGGTACTTCGTTTTCGGCTGCCTGCAAGGCTTGCTCCAACAGTTGCAGCAACGTCTCCTGTTCCTGTGGCACCAGGCCGGCCAGCAGACGGCGAAATTTCTGACGATGAGAATTTTGTATCTGCCGTTGCAATGCCTGGCCACGCCGGGTCAGAAAGAATTGGACGGAACGCCCATCCAGCGGGTCGGGCTTGCGTTCTACCAAACCGCTCTCTTCCAGCCTGCGCACACCAACGCTGACCGTGGGGGGAGTCAACTTCAACTCGTCGGCAATATGCTGCACGCCGCAACCAGGCGAGGCAGCAATCAAATCCAGCAAGGCCATTTGAGCAGGAGAGATCGACCTGTTCTGCAAAGGCTGGCTCTCCAGCCCTAATTTTCGTAACCGCTTCATCAGAACAAGAAATCGCTCTGCGGCTAAAGAATGTTCATCTGCCATCGGGGCTCCCTAAATACTTCGTTAGACTAACTAAGTATAACACTTGAAGGTAATCCCGTCAAGAACATCGATATGGAACGGACAACACCGCCGAGATCTTTCAGATGGTAGAATTTCTATCAGAATTATGAGCTACCAATCCCCCGCCAGTCCATCACCGAAGGAGGTCATGGGCCTTTCTTTTTGCTAAAACGCGGAAACAGGAAAGGCGTATTCTGCTTGTAAGCCCGGTAATCAGCCCCAAAGCGCTGTGTCAGCTCTTCAGTTTCGTGGTGATAAATATAGGAAAGCAGGGTAGCAAAGATCACTGGGTGGGCAAGGCAGCACTGGTGATGCGACCTGGCAGCGTCCCACGCTGGCGACGGGTCAGGGGTGTGGGGGAACGCCCGGGCATTTTCCTTGCAAACCTCAAATTAGCCTTTAACTGCGCCTGTTGTCAGGCCTCCCACAATTTGATCTTGAAGGATAAGGTAAATGATCATGATCGGCAGAGCGCCAAGCAGGGCGCCGGCGGCAAATACGCCCCAACGCTGAGCAAACTGAGCTTGAGTGAATATCTGCAGACCCAACATCAAAGTATATTGGTCGCTGCTCTTGAGGATCACCCGCGCCAGGACAAACTCTCCGTAAGTGGTGATGTAGTTGAGGATAAAAATCACGATCAAGATCGGCCGCAAGAGCGGTAGGATCAGGCGGGTGAAGATCTGCCAGTCAGTCGCCCCTTCCACCATGGCCGATTCGTCAATATCACGCGGGACGGTGTCCAGGAAGCCTTTCATCAGCCAGATGTTGACGCCCATGGCGCCGCCCAGATATACCAGGATCAAGCTGGAATGCTTGTTCAGACCCAAGAAGGGCAGGATATCACCGATCTGGGAAAACATGAGGAAGACAGCAACAAGCGTCAGCAGGCTGGGGAAGACCTGGATGAGCAAGATGGCCTTAAGCATTGTCGTGCGACCACGGAAGCGAAAGCGCGAGAAGGCATAAGCTGCTATGGTGGTGATCGATAACGAAAGCACAGCAGTGATGGTGGCGATCTTGAGTGAATTTCCAAACCAGGTCCAGAACGGGAATTGCTGCGAGGTCAATAATTCTCGGTAGTTACCTAACCCCGGATTGGCAGGAATCAGCGTTTGGGTAGCCAATGACCCGGTGGGATTGATAGAGGCAGAGATCACCCACAGGATGGGGAAAATCGAGAAAAAGATCAGGATCAGCGCAATTACCAGACGCACGCCAACCCCGAACCTGCGTTGTGCGCTGGCAGAACCACGAAAGCGTTGAGCAGCGGTCATATTAGACATTTTCACTGACCTCCTCCCACATGCGGGTATAGCGGAACTGGAAGAGCGTTATGGCGCCGACAATAAAGAAGATGATGATGGTGATGGCCGAGGCAAAACCGTAGTTGATGCCGCGAGCACCAGAGAAGGCCAGGTTATACACATAGCTGATCAAAATATCCGTGTGCCCGGCAGGGGTGGGGGTGCCGGCCATGGGTGGGCCGCCGGTGTTGAACAAATAGATCAGGTTGAAATTATTGAAGTTGAAACTGAAGGAGGCGATCAACAACGGGCCGACAGCTACCAGCAGCAACGGCAGCGTGATCTTGCTAAACTTCTGCCAGGCGTTGGCTCCATCAACCTGTGCGGCAGCGTAGATATCATCCGGGATGGACTGCAAGGCCCCGCTACAGATCAACATGAAGTAGGGATAGCTCAACCACAGATTGACAATCAGAATGGCGATTTTTGCCCACCATTGATCGGTAAACCAGGGTGGAGACCAGCCAATCCAAGTTTGCAGCATGCGGCTGATCACACCCAATTCTGGATTGAGCATGCCGCGCCAGATCAGAATGGTGATCAGGGCGGGGATGGTGTAGGGAATGATGAGCAAAGAGCGGATGAGCTTTTTGAAAGGGAAATTTGGCTCATTGAACATGATGGCAATGGCCAAGCCGAGGAAAAAATTAAACAGCAAGCTAAAAAATGCAAAGCCGAAATTCCAGCTGACGATACGGACCAGGGGACCACGCAAGGCAGGGCTGAGGAAAAACTCCCTGAAATTGGAGAAGCCAATTGTCGCAATAAAACCCGGCCGGAGCGATCTGCCATCTACGGTCACAAAAGTACCGTTACGATTAAAGTACACCAGCCCGGTCTCCTGGTTGATCATGGCATCTTGATCTGAGTCGTAAATGTAAAGGGGCAATAATTCTGCTGCCTCAGAAGGAGACCGAACCTGGATGGTTGTGCCTTCTTCTCCAAAGAGGATGTTTGAAAGGTTCCTGTCGGTGGCTGCCACAATGGCATTCAACCTTTGGTAGCCTTCGATCGTTACAGGGATACCTCTATCGTCAAACTCCCCGAGCCCCTCCTGACCGGGTTGGGGTTGGGTGAGGGGTTCCTCAGGCAGCGCCAGGTAGCCATTGCCGTCTGCATCCTTGAGCCAGAGGGCGTACTCTCCATCCGGGGATCTAAAGGCCGTCCAGGAATATGCTTTACCTTCTTCTGGGAGATATTTCTGATTCATCAGCTGGTCGATGGCTTGTTCTTTGGTGATGAGATGGCCCTCGCCGTAATTCGTAAAAGCCACCCACACTGTAAACAAGATCGGATAAATGGTAAACAAAGACATCAATACCAGCCCAATGATCATCCAGCGCACTGGGTATGCCTCCTGGCGCAGGAGAACAACATTGACCAGGACCAATATGGCGAGAACTGCGGCTGCCAGTGGGTAGTAGCCAAAAGAGACCAGCCGGTTGAGAAACCATATTACAGCAACGTCAATAGCAATCAAAAACGCCAGACGCGCAATCCGAGACAACACTGGATTTGATGTACGCTTCGTGAGAGTGTTTGAGGAGGCAGTCGAGGCCATAATGTAACCTCCGGTAGACCGTTCAGTTGTGTGAAAATGGAATGAAGGCCGGGAATACTCCCGGCCTTCTGCAGAAAATTTCGTTTATTCGATTGTGATTTCTACCAGATTTGTTTCCGGATCGTACACAAAGGTCACTGTGCTGTCAGCCGGAAGGCTCAGCGCATAGTTCGGACCACCCTGAGCGCCATCGGAGCCGTAGTTTACGCCCCAGTCACCGTTCAGGGCGACTTTGAATTCGTAGTCACCCGCCGGGATTTCGGCAACGAGAGTGAACAAGCCATCATCACCCTCGGTCATGGCAGTTGCCGGGCAGGCCGGATCCCAGGCGGCGCCGCAGCCAGCTTTGTCCTGGTAGCTGCCTGGCAGGTTAACCATGCCAGCCAGCGCACCCTGGATCAGGGCACGGACCTGCTCGGCGGCGTCAGTCATGGCCTCTTCGGGGGTCTGCGCACCGGTCACCGCCAGGGTGATGCCGTTGTCCCAGGCGCTCCACATGGAACCCATTTGGGGAATGTTCGGCATGGGGAATGCGTTTGCGCCAGCTAAGCCAAAGGCAGCCAGGTCAGCGTCATCGGTGGCCTCGAGGACAGGCTTAAAGGCGGAATAGCGGTTGCCTTCCACGTAAAGCAGTTGCATCACTTCTTCAGTGGCGACGAACTCAGTCAGAAATGCCTGGGCCAGCAAGACGTTATCGCTAAGCGGGTTGACCAGGAAGCCCTGCACGCCAAGGAAGGGAGCGCCGTCATCGGGGAAGGCAGTGATCCCATAGGGCACACCGGAAGTACGGATACGATCCAACGCCCAGGGGCCAGCCATCAAGAAGGGAATTTGCCCGGTTTCAAACAGGGAGTGGGCAGTTTCGTAATCGAAGGTGTTGGGCATCAGGCCCTCTGTAGCGGCATCGGCCATAAAGGTCACCGCGGCGATCATGCCTTCGCTATCCAAACCAACATCATTGGGATTCCAGGCTCCGTCTTCAGTTAAGCCAAAGACATAGCCACCAAAGGCTGTCTGGATGGGCAAAGCGTTGTAACCCGGCCCTGTAGATACAGCAAAGGCGTATTGAGCCGTGCCTTCGGCCTTCAAGGTACGACCGATTTCCAGCACTTCCTCCCAGGTGGCAGGCGGTTCAGGAACCAGCTCGGTGTTGTAGAAGAAGCCAAGGTTCTCGGAGGCGTAGGGCACACCATACAGATTGCCATCTGTATAGGTGAAAGCGTCCAGGGTCGACTCGACAAACGAATCTGCCTTGCCGCCCAGGTCGATGGGCGCTGCCAGACCACTTTCGATCAGAGCACCCAGCCAGTCGTGCACACCGATGTAAATATCGGGGCCTTCACCGGCGGGGATGGCGATGATTGCCTGAGCGCGAATGTCTTGAACACGTCCAAGGTCTTCGACGATGAGCTGAACGTTGTACTCAGCCAGGAATTCATCGGCAAGACCGAGCAGGATCGGTGTGCGAGTGTCATCCGCCCAGATGGTCAAGGTGGCTTCCGGCGCAGCTGGCGGTGGAGGCGGTGCGGGCTCCTCAGTAGGCTCCTCGACAACTTCCGTGGGCTCTACGACAACTTCTGTGGGTTGCGCTACAACTTGTGTAGGCTCTGCTGCAGGCTCTGGTGTAGCAGCCGGGCCACAGGCCGAAAGGACAAGGGCTGTAACCATAATTAGTAGGACCAAAGTCCAAATTTTTCTCTTCATTTCTTTAATCTCCTTAGTAAATTTTCTTATAACCGTGCCGGTATCACGATATCTTGGTTTGACCGGATCTGGTATATATTGCCAAAAAGTGTTTTATTTTGCGCCTGTGCTCACCTCCTCATTCAATTTGCTTCGACTTCACGTCCAGCAAGTCAATAGTATAACACCTGGTCGCGAACAAGTCTTTACGCTTGGACTCTTTTGACCAGCCAGGTTGTGTTCCTCTGCAGGCTGAGTAGCAATACACTCAACTTCGTTAGAGATCCACTCAGATATTATTTGATGTAATTCAAAGCACAAGAACGAAGCAAGGCTCATAAGAACTGATTAGCAAAAAACCCATCAATGGGATGGATGCAATGAACGATCTTTTTTTAGGTTTCGAACAAACAATATCAACAGACAAGTTAACAGGAAATTCGGGATCAAAAACAATGTGTATGGTACCCCATTAGACAGTACACCAACTTTAAATCAAAAGATACCGATTGTCAAGTGATGAAATTACCTCTTCATAATCCATTTATTTTAAAGTAAGCTGGGGTTAAGGAGAATAAGGTCGAATTTCAGGATGTTCCATGCAGCTGCGCCGCATAGAACATCCTGAAATTTCACTTTTAAACAACAATGACATCGCGCGGCCCGACCAGAATGGATCGTCCTTGGGCAGTAGCCTGCAGGGGTGTATCGGTGAAGTTGAGCAGAATGAGGTGGGCGCCTCGTTTAAATGCCACCAGACCTTCTGGAAGCGCAGCCAGGGACTGCAAGCCTGCCTGAGAAGCCAAATGCGCCAGGAGCGCTTCAGCCTGAGCGTCGTCCGGATACCAACCCAGATAGAATGCCCGACCGGCCTTTCGTTGCTGCTCAACCAGAGCTGCGTAGGTATTGAAAGGACCCGAAGTGTAATGGGCTAGAACCTGGGGTTTTGGGTCCGAGGAACTTGAAGCGGGGCTGTCAGGAGCAAGCGCTTCTGCCCACAGGGTGGCTGGACCATTCAAGCCGGGGATCGTGGAGCTGAGATCGTAGCTGACCCCCTGGGGAAGCGAATGCCACTCCCAGACAGTCAGGCCAGTGAGCGAACGAAAGGGACCCGGTAATGGCTGACCGGTGACCTGATTATCCATCGTTTTAAAGCCAGCCCTAACCCCGAACAAAAGCGTTCCCCCGGCCTCTGCATAGGCCTTGAGAGAAGCGGCCAGCTGCTCGGTAGCTAAAAAGGCCGTTGGGGCAATTACCAGCTTATACGAGGAGAGGTCCGCGTCTACAGAGACGATATCGGCCGGCAAGCCCAGGCGCTGCAAGGCACGGTAATAAACAAAGAGATGGCGCATGAACTCAAAGTCGCGGTGGTGAGGCTGTAATCGGATGGCCCAGAGGCTGTCGTAATCGAGCAGGAGAGCGACCTGCGCCTGATGCGGCGCAAGAGCGATCTCGGCCATCAGAGATCGTTCTGCTTGCATCGCCTGCAGATCGGTGTAGCCCACCGCGAGAGAGACATCGTGGTGAAGCAGTCCGGAGTGAAACTGTTCCTGAGCAAATAAGCCGGCTCGCCAGCGGAAATAGATGACAGCTTCTGCGCCTGAGGCTAACGCATGCCAGGTCCATAAGCGGACCGTGCCGGGGCGGATGCCGGTATTGTACGCAGCCCAGTTAACATTCCCACACTGCTGCTCCATAATCCAGAACGGACGCTGCAATTTGAAGCCCCGCATGAGGGCGTGACCCAGGCTGGTAAGATAAGGATCGCCAACATCATAGGCGAAGACCGGCTGGACGGCGGAGGGCATGTAGAGAGAGGATCTGGATTCGGCGTGACCGGTGGGGTATGAGCTCATCGAGACGAAATCGAGCGGAGCAGCAAGATCATAGTAATCCAAGTCAGAGAATTGACTCATGAAATTGGTGGTAATGGTTTGGGCCTCAGAGATTTGCGAGCGAAGGATGGATATTTGCAATTGCTGGTAGACGAGGTACGAATCAGAGGAAAACCGGAAATAATCAAGAACGTGGCTGGGGTTGGGCTCGGCAACAGTAAGGTTAGGTGGTTCGATTTCGCTCCAATCGTTGTAGACCTGGCTCCAGAAGATCGAGCCCCAGGCGTCATTGAGGGCAGCCATGGTCCCGTACTTTGCTTTCAGCCAGGCGCGAAACGAGCTGGCGCAGGCCTCGCAGTAGCAGCGGGCAGTGTCGTGGCAGCCGAACTCATTATCAACCTGCCAGCCAAGCACGGCAGGGTGACTCCCATAACGGGAAGCCATGGCGGTCACAATCCGCTGTGTATGCTGGTGATAGGTCGTGCTGTTGGGGCAATAGTGGCGGCGAGAACCATAGCGGCGGCGACGACCCTGGGCATCTACGGGGAGAATATCCGGATCAGCGCGGCAAAGCCAGGGGGGTGGGGAGGCGGTTGGCGTGCAGAGAACAATCCGAAGTCCTTCGGCAGCTAACACCTCAATGGCCTGATCAAGCCAATCCCAGGTGAACTCACCTTCTCTAGGCTCCATTACCGCCCAGGCAAAGTCCGCAATTCGGACGAGGGAGAGGCCTGCCTGGCGCATGAGCCTGGCATCAACGGGCCAACGCTCCTGGGGCCAGTGTTCGGGGTAATAGCAAACTCCTAGTTTCATAGCAAACCTTTCTTCATTTAAGGGTTCATGAACTCAGCCAGCGCCGGCAAGGCACGCTCGTCATAATCAAATAAGGCCTGATTTTCCCAGGCATTGCCCGACTCGGGGTTTGCTGCTTCCCAGCCATTGCCAGTCACAGCCGTCCAGGTAGCGTCCCAATAGAAGACGCCCAGGCCGCGTCCGTCTGGCACAGCCCGCACGACAGCCATGATATCCCTCAACATGGCCCGCTGGCCTGCAGGCGTCAACGGGAAATCGGGGATGGCCATACTGCTCGCGGCGATATTAGGGTGGAAGTCATCCTCCGTGTCTGTAAAGGCATAGGCGGTTTCAACCACGATAACGTCTTTTTCGTAGCGGGCAGAAATATCGTTCAAGTTGTGTTGCAATTCCGCCAAACTTCCGTGCCAATAGGGGTAATAAGAGATGCCGATAACATCGAAGGGGACCTGCCGGTGGGTCATATGGCCAAACCACCAGCGGGCCATATCGTTATCGCCGCCCTCTGCAATGTGGAGCATGACCAATGCAGAACTGGAGCAGTCCTTTACAGCCTGGTAACCCGCTTTCAGCAAATCAGCCAGATTATCCATATGTTCATAACTTCCATCCGGCCAGAGCATACCAGCGTTAATTTCGTTCCCTACCTGAACCATATCTGGGGGCGTGCCTTGGGCTACCAGGCTACTACATACATCATACGTATGCTCGTAAAGAGCCTGTTTAAGCTGCTCGAAATCGTACTCTTGCCAGGCGGATGGCTTGATTTGCTTGCCAGGGTCGGCCCAATCATCCGAGTAGTGAAAATCCACCAGCAACTTGATATCCAGCTCTTTTAGGCGCAAGGCCATCTCCAAAATTCGTTCCTTATTGTGGTAACCATCGGCAGGATCCACCCAAACCCGCAAGCGGGCGTAATTCAGACCTTGATCTTTGAGGATTTGTAAAGCATCAGCCTGCCTTCCATCTGCGTATCGATACACCCCACCCATGTCTTCAGATTTCTTCAAACTGGAAATGTCTGCGCCCAGGATGGAGAGCGCCGAACGACCAGAAACCAATTCAATGTCATCGAAGCTGGCCCAGGCGCTGGCGTCCCCGTCTGAGTGCAAGACGATGGTGCACTCACCCGTGGTGACCTGATTCGAGACCACGAGCTGAATCCAACGATAACCCGGCGAGGTAGAGGGCACATGCACCTGCCTTTGCTCGCCTCCACATTGGAGAGCAAGATAATTCGCATTATGCCCGCCGCTGGAACGGGCCCAGGCGCGCAGGCTGTACCAGCCATTCTCCAAACCGGATATGGTTTGCCATGTTTCAACCTGGTATGCTTCTGATCCCTGATGCGTCAATCGAAAATCGCCGGAACGACCTCGATCATCGATCTTGGCGTTTTCTAACGCACCTGTGTGTTCCCAGCCCAAGGGCATTCCATTTGAGTCTTGCTCTTCAAAGTCTGGGTTTACCAGCTCGATTGGCGCCAAAACTGAAAGGGGAAGTTCAATCGAGGGGATATCTTCCGCGGTAGGCTCAATATCTGGCGTAGGGATCATAGGGCTGGGCTCCAAGGTTGGCTTGATTTGGCTCGACACGGGCAGAGCCTGTGTGGTTGGTGTCTCAGATGGGAGAGAAGTCGCTAGCGGAGCAGGAGAGGTGCATCCGGACAAGGCGATACCTGTGCAAAGAAGAACGAAAAGGATGATCCATAAGCGCGTTTTTCTGTAATCCATAGGCTCAGACCTTCATTAAGTAACATTATCAGGAAACAACATATTCAGGTTCAATGGGTGTAAGATCGCACTCCATCGAACCGTGAAAGGCCATTTTCGGATGAACGGCGCAACACCTATCTATTATATTCCATTCGGAGAGGCAGCGCTCCTGCCGCCAGCGCACCAGCCGCCGCCCGCACGACCGCCCGCAGCTTTCTGTTCGTCGTCATACGACTTCTCCTGCCCCATCGGGCACCACATCAAGGCGCGATACTGCCCCGCGCCGCAAAAGACCAGCCGGCGGACCTAGTGTTCCTGCTCGCAA
>JAWOHN010000181.1:0-6469 GCA_046485135.1 Anaerolineales bacterium
TCGGTGACTGCATTCAGGACGGCGCTGACCGGCGTTCCGATGACGTAGACCATCAGCAGACCGGTCACCAAGGCGCCCAGCAGGGGCAGAATTAGGACCGGTTTCAGTCCGGCCATAGAAGCGGGCAAGTTGATCTTTTTGTTGAAGAAATCGGTGGCGTAACCGGCCACAAAACCGGCCACAATGCCGCCCAAGAAGCCCGAACCGGTGCTGGCAGCCAGCATGCCGCCGATCATGCCGGGGGCAATGCCGGGGCGGTCGGCGATAGAGTAGGCGATGAAGCCAGCCAGGATGGGCACCATCAGGGCAAAGGCAGAAGGCGCTCCGATCTGAAACAGCGCCCACCCAAATGTGTTTTCATTTTCGTACACATAGATGCCGCCAAAGGCAAAGGCCAGGGCGATCATCAAACCACCGGCGACCACAAAGGGCAGCATATAGGATACACCGGTCATCAGGTGCTTGTAAGGACCGCTGCGCGAGGCTGAGCGCGATTTCTTGATCTGCTGCACGTCGCCCATCAGGTCCGCTTTCTTAGCTGCGCCGTAAACGGTGGCCTCGGCGATGGCTTTCTCCACCATTTCAACTCCGTTATGGATGGCTGCTTTAGTCGAGGTTTCATATACCCGCTTACCTTTAAACCGGTCCATATTGACATTGGTGTCTGCAGCGATGATCACCAAATCCGCTTGTTGGATCTCCTCATCGGTCAGGGTATTTTGTGAGCCAACCGAGCCCTGCGTTTCCACTTTGACCTGGTGTCCGAGGGTCTCTGCGCCACTTTTGACGCCTTCAGCAGCCATGAATGTATGGGCGATGCCGGTTGGACATGATGTGACGCCTACAATGCGTATGGCCTGCCCGGAGATGGTAGCCTTGGGTGGCGCGTGCTCTGCTACCGGCGCTGTGCCGACCTCCTTCACATCTTCAAGAGCCGCTTTGATCACTGCTTCGGTATAGCGGATGGCTTCAGTGGTTGAGGCAGCATACATGGGCTTGCCGGCAAAGCGAGTCATGTCAATGTAGATATCCGAGCTGACGATGACCACATCGGCACGATAGATTTCTTCTTCGGAAAGCTGGTTTTGAACACCTTCAGCTCCCTGCATTTCCACGACAATGTCGTGCCCCATCATGGTGGCTGTTTTTTTAAGGCTTCGGCAGCCATTTTCGTATGGGCGATGCCCGTAGGGCATCCGGTTACCGCTACTATTCTAGCCATTCTATCCTCCTGTCTGTTGGTTTTCTAATTTCTAAGGCGTAAGCCTAAGCAATTACCGGGGTTAAGTGATTTCTTGGACGGTGATCTGCTGCTTGGTCCTTTCAATAACCTCCTTTGCTGGTAATCCGGAACCCACACGGGAGATGACGCTGACAGAAAAAGCGGTTCCCAGGCGTGCACACTCGGCCAGGTCAGCTCCTAAAAGCTTACCTGCTACTACGCCGCTGACCATGGCATCCCCTGCTCCGACCGTGCTTTTGACGTTTACACGGGGTGGTGTGGCCAGTATTACTTGATCTGCTTCGACAAACAAGGCGCCCTGTGCACCCATCGAGACTACTACGGTTTCCATACCCTGGCTGAGCAATTGGCGAGCTGCGCGGATCACTTCTCCCTGGTCAGGCAGCGAGCGTCCTACCAGCTCTTGCAGCTCGTCCAAGTTGGGTTTAACCATGGTTGGAATGGCAGGTAGCGCCAGGCGAAAGCCCTCACCGCTGGTGTCAAGAGCTACCGAGCGTCCCTGGCTGGTGACCCTTTGCACCAGATCCCGGTAAATATCCTGAGGACAACCGGCTGGGATGCTGCCAGCCATCACAAACCAGCCATGATCCGGGACCAAAGAATCCACGATGTGCAATAATTTAGCGATATCAGCCTGGTTGGGCGTCTGCCCGGGGAAATTGATGTCTGTGGTTTCCTGCTGGACCTCATCGCTGATTTTGATCCCAATGCGGGTGCTGCCAGCGATGCGCACAAAGTGATCGCTGATGTTCTTTTGGGCGAAAAGTCGCTCAAATATGCGGGTGTTCTCCTCTCCCAGGAAGCCACTGACACTGACCGGCAGGCCAAAATCGGACAGGTTGGAGGCCACGTTAACACCTTTGCCTCCTGGGTCAGACTGGCTTTGCTGGACCCGGTTGACCTTCCCGGCCTGGAAGTTGGGGATCGAGACGGTCTGATCGATGGCTGGATTGAGGGTGATGGTGGCGACTTTGAGTTGTTGAGTCATCGTTAGCCTTCTTTTTTACTGCCTGACCAGATTACGGACTTCGACGGCGTTGCGGCATCTCAGCGCCTGATGCGCCAGGGTCTGCGCCTGGGCGTAAGAGATCGTGCGCAGTTTGGCTTTGACGGCAGCCACGCTGGGGATGCTCATGCTAAGCTCGCTGACGCCTAAGCCGGTAAGCAGCACTGCCCCGAGCGGATCACCGGCAACGCCCCCACACACGCCGACCCATTTCCCTTCTGTCTTGGCTGCCTGGACTGTCTTCCAGATCATGCGCAATACTGCCGGGTGCAACCCGTCGGCGCGCTTGGCCAGGAGGGGGTGCAGGCGATCCATTGCCAGGGTGTATTGGGTCAGATCGTTGGTGCCGATGGAGAAGAAATCCACCTCCCGGGCCAGCTCCTCGGCCATCATCACCGCTGAAGGCACCTAGATCATGATACCGATTTCGAGGTGATCAGCGCCTACTTCCTGGCGGATGGCCTCGGCGATATCCTGCCCTGCTTGCAAATCTTCTATGGTGGAAACCATCGGGAACATGATCTTGATTGGCCCGTGCTGAGAGGCGCGGTAGATGGCGCGTAGCTGCGGCTCAAACAATTCAGGATGCGCCAGGCACAGACGGATGCCGCGCAAGCCCAGGAAAGGATTGCTTTCTGGGGCCAGCTCCAGGTAGGGTACCTCTTTATCCCCGCCGATATCCAGGGTGCGAATGATCAACGGCAGGCCGCCCATGGCAGTGACCATTTCGGTATAAGCCTGGTATTGCTCTTCTTCTGAAGGGGGTGTGGTGCGCTCAAGGAACAAGAACTCGGTCCGCATCAGCCCCACACCCTCAGCGCCAGCCTCGATAGCCTGGGCTGCTTCTGACGCTCGCCCGATATTGGCCAGCACTTCCAGGCGATGACCATCGCTGGTGAGAGCAGGCTCAAAGCGAGCCTGGTATTCGAGATCACGCATGGATTGAATGGCGATCTGAGCCTGGCGGGCGGAAGCGATATCAGCCTGGCTGGGTTCCAGGTAAAGGTTGCCCCGGTCGCCGTCCAGGATGGCCAGGGTGCCATCCAGCTGGTTGAGCACGGCTGGCCCGGCGGCAACGATGGCAGGGATATTCAGCGAACGGGCAATGATGGCGGTGTGCGAGGTCGGGCCGCCGCTGGCGGTGCAAAAGCCGAGCACGCAGGCGGGGTCCAGGGTCGCGGTGTCTGAAGGCGTCAGATCGTCAGCCAGCAGGATGACCTGCTCATCTGGGATGAAGGGTTCATCATCTAGCAAGCCTCCCAATAGCTTAAGCACGCGCGTGCCCACATCGTTGAAGTCCGTCGCACGTCCCGCGATCAGGGGGTCATCAACTTCTTTCATGGCAGCCACTCGCTCCTGAATGGCCTCTTGCCAGGACCAGCCCGATGAATGTCCTTTTTGGATGTACGCCAGGGTGGCCTGGATTAATTCAGGGTCATCCAGAAATTCGGCGTGGGCCCGAAAAATGGCGGCGTCCGCTGCCCCAGTGCGTTCCTTGACTTCCTGGTAGAGCTGTTGCAGCTCGGCCTGGGCAGCTGCAATGGCGCGCAATAATTCTTTTTCCTCAGCCGCGGGGTCCTTGGCGGTTACCTCAACCACGATTTTCCGTTGGCGGTACTGGCGGATGTGCCCAATGGCCAGCCCAGGAGAAGCCGCAAGCCCGGGTATCCTTTTGCCAACTGAAACCGGATTCCATCCGTGCAGAGGCTGGACAGGCTTTGCCACAGGGGCTGGCTCGTCCAGGTCACCCAGACCCTTGATGACGGCTTCTTTCAAGGCTTGCAAGGCTGCGTCTTCGTCTGCACCTTTGGCCATAATGCGGATCAGCTTGCCCGATTCAATGCCCAGCTTGAGCAGGGAAACCAGGCTTTTTCCGTTGGCGATTTTGCCATCATAGGCGACATGAACTTCCGCAGCAAACTGCTTGGCCAGGTCGACAAACATGGTGGCCGGGCGGGCGTGGAGCCCGTGGACCCCAGCTACCTGCACTTCCACATAGTTCGGGTATGAATCTAATACGGGGGCTTGTGGGGTGGGTGCAGCTTTCTCGTCCCGCATGCGAGTCAAAGCGCGGATGATATCCTGGCTATTCCGGGTGGTGGACAGACGCTGGACCGTCTGCTCGTCTCCGAGCACATGCGTTAGATTGGCCAGCAGCTCCAGATGCTCGTCCGAGCGTGCTGCGATCCCCACCACCAGGGTGGCCTTTTCGCCTGGATTCCATTCAACCCCCGCGGGGACCTGCAGCACAGCGATGCCAGTGCGCAGGATCAATTCACGATCTTTGGGCAGACCGTGTGGGATTGAGATCCCATTGCCCAGGTAGGTGTTGGCTACCTTTTCCCTGCCCAGCATGCTCTCGACGTAGCCGGGTTGGATGAACTGGTTTTGGATGAGTAGATCGCCAACTTTGCGGATGGCTTGCTCTTTGTTCGTGACCTGGGCATCAAGTAGGATATTGCTGTGCTGAAGTTCTAGCATTTTGGTCTCCTTTGGTAAATGGTTGAGTGTGAATTTGTCAAACGGGTGGGGATACAGGTTATTGTCTGCCGGCAAGCGTAGCAATAATCATCTGGGGGTCACCGGTCTGTACCAGTCGTTGGATGATCGTTGGGTTACGCAGCACCTCCAATAGATTGGACAGGATACCCGAAATGTCATTGGATGTAGCCGCCAGACCCAGGATCAGGTAGGCTTTCTCGTCTGCCTCCCAGACGACACCTTGTGGCAACTGGACAAAAGAAACGCCGGTCTGATAGACATATTTAAGGTCTTCATGGCGACCGTGGGGGATAGCGACGCCATTGCCGATGTAATTTGAGGCGATTACTTCGCGAGCCAACATGCCCAAAACATATTCTGGGGCGACGTACTTCTCGGCGACCAGCAACTGGCCTGCCAGTCGGATAGCCTGCTCCTTATCCGTGGCGGAGAGGCCCAGGCGGATGGTGCGTGAGGTCAGAATTTCCACGGTTGGAATCCCTTGGAGGCAATTAATAGAAGACCAACCCCTGTCAGGGCGGGAGGTCTGCTATGTAGATTGGATGAGAGGGTGAAGGTTGCAGATTGATCGCTCATCGATAATTCCGGGAACAGGACGAGAAATCCAGTATCTTGTAAACGATTACAGAGCGTTTGTCAAGTATTTCTGACTTAAATAGCGAATATTTTAAGCTTTGCCAGGTTTGGGAGCGTTAATGAAGGGGCAGAAAGATGGATTTGTTGCCGAGATGGCTTGCTGCTTGACAGGTTGTTTGTAATCGTTTACAATGATTTTGCATCCAGTGCAACTTTTGCTGGCCAATATTTTAAACGAGGTGCACATGACCAATATGAAAGATGTTGCCAAAGCGGCTGGGGTTTCTATCGCGACCGTGTCCAGGGTGCTGGCTAATAAGGCATACGTCCGTCCGGAAATTCGCCAGCAGGTGATGCAGGTGGTGGAGGATTTGAATTATCGCCCCAATCGCGTTGCGCGCAGCCTCCGATCGCAGAAAACCAGCATTATCAGCTTGATTGTATCAGATATTCAGAATCCCTTCTTCACTGCGGTCACCCGGGCAGTGGAAGATGTGGCTTCTGCCCATGATATGAGCGTCTTTGTCTGCAATTCAGACGAGAACCAAGTTAAAGAGCTGCGTTACCTGGAGCATATGCAGGCCGAAAACGTGGCCGGGATCATCTTCTCGCCAACACGCCTGACCTCCGACGATTTCCCGAACCAGGTGGATACAGATCTGCCCATTGTGCTGATTGACCGGCAGGTTACCGGGGCTGACCTGGACAGCGTTTTGATCGACAACCAAAGGGCCGCCTACGAGCTAGCTGAGCACCTTATCCAGGATGGCCACCGGCGCTTGGGTGCCATGTTTGGCAGCAGCAGTACCACCGGGCGTGAACGGCGCCAGGGCTTTATGCAGGCCTTAGGAGATTATGGCTTGGAAGCGGACCCGGAGCTGGTGGTTACGATCGAGGCGCGGGAGGATGTTGGTTACCATACAACCCAACAACTCCTCAACCACCCGGACCGCCCGCAGGCGATTTTTTGTAGCAACGGGTTAATGGCCAGAGGAGCCTATCGGGCTTTGCAGGAAAGTGGCCTGCGTATTCCGGATCAGGTCGGATTTGCCAGTTTTGATGACACTGCTTGGGCCGGTTTGGTTGATCCGCCAGTGACGGTAATTCGCCAGCCAACCTACGAGATCGGCAAGACCGCGACT
>JAWOHN010000071.1:0-13757 GCA_046485135.1 Anaerolineales bacterium
GCCCGCGCGGAAGCCGCGCGTTGCTTGAGCTGCGCTATCTGCTCGGAATGTCTGCAATGCGTATACGCCTGCCGGGCTGGGGCAATCGACCACAACCAGGTTGAAGAGATCGTCGAGCTGAAGGTCGGCTCGGTGCTGCTCACCCCAGGACTGGAGCCACTGCGCGGCGATATCCGCCCGGAATACGGCTACGGGCGTTACCCGAACGTGGTCACCAGCCTGGAATTCGAGCGCATGTTGAGCGCTTCCGGGCCGTTTGCAGGAGTTGTCCAGCGACCCTCTGACCAGGCCCACCCGCGCAAAGTAGCCTGGATCCAGTGCGTGGGCTCGCGTGATGAAAGCTGTGACCAGGGATATTGCTCCTCCGTATGCTGCATGTACGCCACCAAAGAGGCCGTCATTGCCCGGGAACACGATGGAAATATCGAGCCCACCATCTTCTACATGGATATCCGCGCCTTTGGCAAAGGTTTCGACGCATATATTGAACGGGCAGAGCGCGAACAAGGAGTTCGCTACGTCCGCAGCATGGTATCCGAAGTGCGCGAGGCGCCCGGAAGCCATAATCTACGCATTCACTATACCCTTTACCATAATGATGGGCAGCCGGTATCCAAAGAAGAAGAGTTTGACATGGTGGTGCTCTCGGTTGGTTTAAAGCCGACCCAGGAGACTCAGGAGATGGCCCGGCGTTTGGGGGTAGATATCAACCAGTATGGATTTGCAGAAGCGCCCTCCTTCCAGCCGGCTGAAAGCTCACGCCCCGGCATCTTTGTGGCAGGGGCCTTCAGCGAGCCCAAGGATATCCCTGAGACGGTCATCGAGGCCAGCTGCGCAGCTTCCAAAGCCTCCGCTTTACTGGCCTCTGCGCGGGGCAGCCTGACTCGGGAGGCCGTTTTCCCGCCGGAGAGAGATATCAGCGAAGAAGAACCGCGCGTAGGCGTCTTTGTCTGTCATTGTGGGATCAATATCGGCGGCGTGGTGAACGTGCCCGAGGTGGTTGAGTATGCCAAACAGTTGCCTGGAGTGGTCTATGCTGAGCGCAACCTGTACACCTGCTCGCAGGACACCCAGGAAAAGATCACTGCTACGGTCCTGGAACAGGGTCTGAACCGGGTGGTGGTGGCCAGCTGCACCCCGCGCACGCACGAGCCGCTCTTCCAGGATACCATCCGCCAGGCAGGCTTGAACCCGCATTTATTCGAGCTGGCCAATATCCGTGAGCAAGACGCCTGGGTGCACCGCGGCGACCATGAAGTCGCCACCGATAAGGCCAAACAATTGGTGTCCATGGCGGTTGCTAAGGCGAAACGATTAAAGCCGATCCAGCGCGGCACATTGGATGTCCAGCACCAGGCTCTGGTCATCGGCGGTGGCCTGGCAGGCATGACCGCCGCCCTCTCGATTGCAGCGCAGGGATTCCCGGTTTACCTCGTTGAACGGCAGGCCCAATTGGGCGGAAACCTGCGACATCTTTACGTCGAGTGCGAAGGCAGCAACCCGCAGACTCTCCTGGCGCAGACCATCGAAAGGGTCAGCAACGAGCCACGCATCACCGTACTACTTGAAACCGAAGTCGTTGAGGTTGGCGGGTATGTGGGTCAGTACCGGACCAGCGTGCGCAGCTCGGACGGCGCCCAACAAGACCTGATGCACGGCGTGGTGATCGTCGCGACCGGAGGACAGGAGATCGTCCCCCGCAGTTACGGTTACGGGAAGCTAACGGGCGTGCTCACCCAGCGCGAGCTGGAACAAGCGCTACAGGCACAATCGCCGGGGAAACTCGAACTGCTCACCCACGGGAACAAGGCGCCTGAGACCATTGCCATGATCCAATGTGTGGGATCCCGGGATGAGGATCACCCCTACTGCTCGCGCGTTTGCTGTTCAGAGGCTTTGAAGAATGCCCTGGAGATCAAACGGCGCAGCCCCAAGACCAGGGTGGTCATCTTCTACCGCGACTTGCGCAGTTACGGCTTTCGCGAGAGGCTGTACCGGGAAGCGCGCCGGGCTGGGGTCGTATTTCTAAAATTCGATGCGGAGACCCCGCCAGACGTATCCGCCCTGCCAGGGGATAGCGGCAAGCTGCTGGTCCAAGTTCATCTTCAGCCAGAAGGGAAACTGGTCCGGTTGGAGACCGACCTGGTGGTGCTCAGTGCTGGGATCGAAGCCGAACCCGGAAACGAGATGTTAAGCCGGCTGCTAAAGCTGCCCCTGACTGCAGAAGGTTTCTTCCTGGAAGCACATGTCAAGCTGCGCCCGGTTGACTTTGCTGCCGATGGCGTTTACCTGTGCGGGTTGGCGCACTCGCCCAGGAATATAGATGAGACCATCGCCCAGGCTCAGGCAGCGGCTGTGCGGGCGGTGGCTTTGTTGGCTAAGAAAGAGCTAACCGCCACACCGATTATCGCCACCGTGAACCCGCGGCTGTGCTCGGCCTGCGGGTTGTGCGTGGAGGTCTGTCCTTACAACGCCCGCCGGCTGGAACCTGGAATGGCTTATGCAGAAGTGGTAGATGTGTTATGCCAGGGTTGCGGCGCCTGCGTGGTAGCCTGCCCGAACAAGGCCAGCCAGCAAAAAGGCTTTGAATTCTCTCAGATCAGCGCCATGCTCGAGGCAGCCCTGGCAAAATTATAAGATCAAGATAGGACCTGGATGCGTAAACGATGACGACAGAACCCAGTTTTGAACCCAAGATCATTGCTTTCCTGTGCAACTGGTGCACATATACCGGAGCAGACCTGGCAGGCACCAGCCGCCTGCAATACCCGCCCAACGTACGCATCATCCGCTTGATGTGCAGTGGGGCGGTCGATCCAATTTATGTGCTCAAAGCTGATTTAGCCGGAGCAGATGGGATATTGATCGGAGGCTGCCATCCAGGTGACTGCCATTATCAAGAGGGCAATTACAAAGCCCGCCGCCGGGTCGTGGCAATGAAAGAAATCCTGAAAAACGCTGGGTTTGATGAAGAGCGCGTCTGGCTACGTTGGATCAGCGCCAGCGAAGGACAGCGCTTTGCAGACACCGTCAGCGAAATGACCGCGGCGATCAAAGAGATGGGCCCCAACCCCCTCAAAAAAGAGTGGGCGGTTTAGGCAGCAGGAGCAGCAATGAAAGCGAGCATACCGGTTATCGAAGGAAATACCACTGAAGCCATACAGCGCTTTTTGAAAATCCTGCTGGAGTCTGACCTGGTTGACGCATTGATGGTCCCCATGCGCACACCCGCGGGCACGGTTACGCCTGCTTTGGTGTCCGACCCACAACTCTTGGCGGCAGCGGACCCCTTAGCCCCGGTGTTGCCAGTCAATGGAGCAACCCTGGCGGGCAAGCTAAGTGTCAGAGAACCACGCGCAAAGGTTGGCGTCCTGCTGCGGGCCTGTGAGATGCGGGCGCTGGTGGAGCTCACCAAGATGCAGCAGGCCAGCCTAGAGAGTCTCCTGCTGATCTCTATCGATTGCCCCGGGACCTACAGCGTTCCGGAATTTCAGAGACGGTCCAGTGGCGATACCAGCGCACAGCTATGGCAGGAGTTGATCGAGACTGCCACGCACAACCCCGACCAACCCATCTCTGCGCTGCGCCAAGCCTGCCAAATCTGCGAGCAGCCCGTCTACGATGGCGCACAGATCAGGATCGAATTGTTTGGAAGCGATCACCAACAGCATCTTAGCCTGAAACTATCAGATGATTTGGCAGCCGCTCTGGGCGATGGTCTGGAAAGCCAGCCCGCAGGAGAAGAGGACCGCCAGGCGATTGTGCAGAAGTTGGTAAAAGCGCGCACAGATTTACGCGAGGTCGAATTTGCCAAGATCCGCCAGCGTCTAGGGGATGAGGGCGGTGCGGAAGGCATTGGCGCCCAGGTGGAAACTCTGACAGGTGTGTTTGCAGCCTGTATCCGCTGCCATAATTGCATGACGGTCTGCCCCATCTGTTACTGTAAGACCTGCGTATTTAAGAGCGAAGTATTTGACCACGACCCCATGCAGTTCATCAACTGGGCTCAACAAAAAGGAGCCTACCGGCTCCCCGCGGACAGCATGTTGTTCCATATGACCCGTCTCAACCATATGGGGCTGTCTTGTGTGGGTTGCGGGATGTGTACTGAGGCCTGCCCGGCAGAGTTGCCGGTGGGCATGGTCTTCCGCGCCATCGGTCAGAGACTCCAACAAACCTTCGATTATGCTCCCGGCAGGAGCGTTGACGAACCGCTACCACTCATCACCTTCAAAGCAGATGAATGGAGCGAAGTAGGAGAGTAGGACGGCATATCTTAACGGCTTTGGGTGTATCACCCGCAGGAGTAAGCATTATGGCAGAAAGAGCAGAATTAATCCCCGTCTATATCATGGGAAAACGCTACGACGTGCCCGCCAGCCTGACGATCATGAAGGCAATGGAATGGGCCGGCTACACTCTGGTAAGAGGCGTAGGCTGCAGAGGTGGTTTTTGCGGAGCCTGCTCGACGGTCTACCGCATCAAGGAGGATCCAAAGCTGTATTTTGGACTGGCATGCCAGACCGTGGTCAAACCGGAGATGTATCTGGGACAGATACCCTTCTTCCCGGCAGCTCGAGCCAGCTACGATATCACCCGCTTAGAACCAGTTGCCAGCACGCTCTTCCAAATATATCCAGAGCTGCTGCGCTGCCTGGGCTGCGGCACCTGCACAAAAGCCTGCCCACAAGAGCTTAATGTCAAAGGCTACATGGCCGCGGCGATGCGGGGAGATATCGAGGCCGTGGCGAACATGTCTTTTGACTGCATCATGTGCGGTCTGTGCGCGGCGCGCTGCCCGGCAGAAGAGCCCCAATATAATATTGCCATCCTGGCACGCCGGCTGTATGGGCGCTACCTGGCCCCCCGTTCAGAGCACCTGCAGCAGCGGGTAGATGAGATCCAGGCCGGGCATTACAACAACGAGTTGGTGGAGCTCAAGTCACTGGACGTCGAGGCCCTAAAAACTCAGTATAAAGCCCGCCAGATTGAAGCCTGATTTTCCAGTAGATGAACCTTATCCCTAAAGGTCGATTTTGAAATAAGAGGCAGACATGACCTATACGCCAGAAATGCTTGAGATGATCAAAGTGGTTGAAGCCTCCCGCCAACGCCGCTTGAAGGAAACCTTCCCAGCGATGTCCATGGAGGAACGAGAAAGGGTGTTGAAAGGCTTTCACCCGGATTATATCCAGGAGGGAATGCGCCCGATCCGGGTTGGAGTCTGCAAGGGAGATCGAACGCCGAATGAGCTGGCAGATGTCCTGGAGGGCCGGCCTCTTATCAGCCCTGATTTTGATTTATCGCAACCTGAATTTGAAACGGATGTGCTCGTGGTGGGCGGCGGCGGTGCGGGGGCTAGCGCAGCCTTGTTAGCCAAGGAAAATGGGGCTAAGGTCACCATCGTCACCAAGCTGCGTTTTGGCGACGCCAATACCATGATGGCGCAAGGCGGTATTCAGGCGGCAGACCGTCCGGAAGACTCGCCTGCCATTCACTATCTAGACGTGATCGGCGGCGGTCATTTCACTAACGTCCCCGATCTGGTAGAAGCTTTGGTGATGGATGCGCCGATCGTCATCAAATGGCTGGAGGAGCTGGGCGTCATGTTTGACAAGACGCCTGATGGATTGATGATGGAGGAGCACGGCGGGGGCACCAGCCGCAAACGTATGCACTCTGCTCGGGATTACTCCGGCGCCGAAATCATGCGGACCTTGCGAGACGAGGTGCGCAACCGGCCAGATATCGAGGTGATCGAGTTCTGCGCTGCAATCGAGCTTGTCCTGGATGATCAAGGCCAGGTTGCCGGGGTGGTGCTGCTGAATATGGAGACCAACCACTATTTCTATGTCAAGGCAAAGTCCGTGATCCTGTCAACCGGCGGCAGCGGTCGTTTGCACTACCAGGAATTCCCGACCACGAACCATTACGGCGCCACCGGTGATGGGATCGTCATGGCGTACCGGGTTGGAGCACAGCTGGCCTTCCTGGACACCATGCAATACCACCCTACGGGTGCAGCTTACCCCGAGCAAATTCTGGGACTATTGGTGACGGAGAAAGTGCGCGGGCTGGGAGCGCAGCCGGTGAACGTAAAGGGAGAGCAGTTTGTTTACCCGCTGGAGCCGCGCGATGTTGAATCGGCGGCCTTCATCCGGGAATGCAGAGAAAGAAAGCTTGGTGTGGTAACCCCCACCCTGCAGCCATGCGTGTGGCTGGATACACCCATGATTGATCTAATCCAAGGACCGGGGACGATCGAAAAAGCGTTACCAGCCATGGTGCGCCAGTATAAACGATTTGACATTGATATGGCGAAAATTCCCATCCTGGTTTACCCAACCCTGCATTACCAAAACGGGGGCGTACAGATGGATGCCAATTGCCACACAAATGTGCCAGGGCTGTTCCTGGCCGGAGAGGTTGCCGGAGGCATTCATGGACGCAACCGGTTGATGGGCAACAGCCTGTTGGATGTATGCGTATTTGGACGGCGAGCTGGGTTGTCAGCTGCTGAATACCAGAAAACCGCAAAACCAGGCTCCCCGAACCTGGAGCATGTAAGCACCTGGAACCGGGAAATGGATGAGGCCGGTCTGAACGGGGCGCTGCAATCCCCGGTCCTGCTGCCGAAGTACACCCGGCAAAGTTAATGCTATAATGTAACTCGCCGCCCCAGTAGCTCAAAGGATAGAGCGAGGCTCTCCTAAGGCCGAGGTTGGGGGTTCGACTCCCTCCTGGGGCGCCTAAAACTCCACACTGCTCCGGTAGACTATAAGAACACGGTTAATAAATCGAAAAGACCTTGCAAAAAGACCAATAATCAGGTAATATTGTCTAGATGAACGTTTGGGTGCCCCCCTCACCCAGGCGTTTGTCATTTAAATGAAGGAATCTCAGCTATCTTTGAGCTGGGCTAAAAGGCGCTGGTATTCGGATGCGTTGGGCGGGTCTAAGGCCAAGATCGCCATGATAATTTCGCGAGCGCCTTTTTGGTCACCTGCTTCCATCAAGATATCACCAGCCACATCCAGTTGTGAGATCGCATCTGCTGGACGGTTGGAAAGACGGTAGATTTCTGCCAGACGGCGGTGGAGGGAGACTTGCTGGGGGTTCTTTTCCACCATTTTCTCAAGAAATTGGGCAGCTGGGTCTTTGTGCCCGCTATTCCACAGGTGGGAAATATAGTTATCAATTTCCGCGACCGCCTGGTTGGACTGCCCCAGGCGAAAGTTTAGGTCAATCAGGCTCTCACGAGCTTCCTGATCATCAGGTTGTAGGGTGCGTATCTGTTCAAAGACACGCACTGCCTGCCGCCAATCTAAACTCTGCAAATCGATATCTGCCATCCGGCGCAAGATTTCCGCTTTTACTTGCTGGTTTATGCCAGACTGCTGCGCCAGGCGCAAGGCCTGCGTGTAGGTCTTGCGAGCAGATATCAGGTCGGCCAGGCTGTAATACACCTCCGCCAGTTTGATGCTCTCATCAACTGCCATCTGCACATTTCCCACAAGCACCAACTGGTCGATCAGGCGAGCACGGACATTTAGATCCATTGGAGCCAGCTCAGTGATCCGGTGAAACATCTCCGTAGCCCGGCTTGCTTCTCCACGTGCGCTGTAGGTCTGGGCGACAATGGTGAACTTATCGACTGCTTCCTGCACGCGGCTCTGTTGCAATAGCATCTCACCGATTAGAGAATGTAATGGCAAATAGGTTGGAGAATATTGCAAGGCATAATAGGCTTCTTCCATAGCTGCCCGGTGCATGCCCTTGCGAGCATATTGGTTGACCGTTGTAATCGAATCTACCACGCGAGTCCCTTTGGATTCAAGCAAAATCTCAGCCAGGGGGACGGGAATGCCGCCTTCCGCAGGTAGTTGCTGCCGGGCGTGTTCGAGCTGATCGCGCCAGTTGGAGCGTACCAACATATCCTTGATATTTACACACAGACGTTCCTGGGCTTCCAAATCCGTTTGTTGGGATTGGGCCTCTATCAATGGCTCATAAAGCTGGAAGAGCTCATCCGCCTGCCCAGATGGGACGATTTCGGCGTCAGCAATTCTCAATGCTTCCAGGTATTCAATTGCCGCATCCGGGATATTACTCATGCTCTGGTAAACCTTGCCGAGCAACAAGCGCACCGCCAGAGAGTACTGCGGGGTTTTGGCGCTGCGCTGCAAGTTGCGAACAGCGCCATCCAGGCTGCCTGCATCTACCAACAGCAAGCCCAGATCAAAATAGACCGCAGGGTGGTCAAGTCCGGCCTCTATCGCACGCTCAAGCTCACCAATGGCCTGTTTGCTCTGGTTGCGCGCCTGCAAATCAATGGCCTGGCTCAAATGCAAGAAGATTTTCGTCTGGTCTACCTGTTTGGAGGGAGCAATGCCAGCGCCTTGCATGATTGACTGGAGCCCTCGCCGGCCAGCTGGTTGGTCCTTCACCGTTTCCTGCTCAAACAACATCCCAGCTAATTCTGCCAATGACTTCTGCCGGGCTGACTCAATTGGGTCAAGGCTCCTCGATGGTTGCTTTTCGCTCTTGTCCTTATCCGTCAGGCGCACTTGTGTCATTAATAAGGGACCGGTTGCTCCTTTGTAACGGGCTGGTTTGGGCAATAATTGGCCTGTCTTCAGTAAAGCCAGGGCTTGGGTGGCTTCATTATTTCCGGGCATGATCTGCAAAGCATGATTGACGGTTTGGATGGCTTTTTGAACCTCGCCGGCATGCTGCAACAAGCTACTGATAGCCAGAAATTCGTTCAGCGCCTGTTGTTTGCGCCCCAGGCGCTCATAAACCATCGCCAGGCGCGAACGGGCAAGCAGATGCTCCGGATGCAGGCGAATTACCCGTGTCCATGATTCAACCGCTTTGTTCAAATCTCGGTTTTTGGCATACAGGTCGCCGGCCATCATATATACTTTGGAGGCAGGGGCAAGATTTCCCAACCTTTCACTTAGCTCAGCGACTTTTTCGAGAGGCAGTGGATCCTGCGGGGAATTCTTGGCCGCTAACTGGTAACAAGCCAGGGCTTCTTTAAATTTCTGAAGCTCATAAAAGGCCAAACCAAGGCTTGTCAACGCTTTCGGATTATTGGGAGAAGCTTCCAAGGCCTGACGATAAAAATCTGCCGCCTTGTCCCACATTTGATCCCAGGCTGCCGAATGCCCCTGGTTCATTGCTTCTTGAAATGCATCTAATTGTCCGGTCATAATGATTTCCTCGATGATAAGGAATTTGGATTAATTTCGCACGGTCAAGGCAGGGGCTGCATTTCACCCCAATTACGGCCTTTGCGCGCATCTGTTTTTAGAGGGATTTTTAATGTATATGCGTCTTCCATTACCTGCTGCACCAACGCAGCTGTTTCATCGATCTCTCCGGCAGGACATTCTAAGACAAGCTCATCATGCACCTGAAGAAGCATACGGGCTGAAAGATGAGCTTTCCTCAGAGCGGCGGGGACATTGATCATGGCAATTTTCATGATATCCGCGGCCGTGCCCTGAATGGGGGCGTTGATGGCCTCTCTTTCTTCGCGATTGCGGATATTGAAATTGCGCTGGTTTTTTAAGCCAGGGAAATAGCGCCGGCGACCCAAGAGAGTCTCAACATATCCCTGTTCGGTGGCCCTGAGTCGCATTCCATCAAGATAGCGCTTGACGCCAGGGAACTGGCGGAAATACCTCTCCATGAAGTCCTCTGACTCTGCCAAAGTCAGATCAGTGGCGCGAGTCAAGCCAAAAGCACTCATACCATAGATCAGACCAAAATTGATGCCCTTGGCGCGCCGGCGCTGTTGTTTGGTGATCGTTTCAATCGGTACGCCGTAAATGGCGGCAGCGGTGGCAGCATGGATATCTTGCCCCGCCCGGAAAGCCTCCAACATAGCCTGGTCATCCGCCATATGAGCGACAATACGCAGTTCTACCTGAGAGTAGTCCACCGATAGAAGCAACTGCTCTGGCCCAGCCACAAAAGCATGGCGGACCTTGCTGCCCAATTCGGTGCGGATGGGGATGTTCTGCAAGTTCGGATCAGAAGAGGCAATCCGCCCGGTCACTGCCCCAGTCTGGTTATAGGAAGTATGCACCCTGCCCGTATTTGGGTTGATTTGAAGAGGCAAAGCATCGACATAGGTAGACTTCAATTTGGAAAGCTCGCGGTGCTCCAACACCAAGTCGACCACCGGGTGTTTGCCTCGCAGGGCATCCAGGACGTCAGCGGAAGTCGAATAATGACCGCTGGCCGTCCGGCGGGTCCTATCAGGAGGCTGCAATTTAAGACGCTCAAAAAGCGCCTTTGAGAGCTGCTGAGTGGAACCGATATTGAATGGCATGTCGACCAGGTGGTAGACCTGGCTTTCGATCTCAGCCAGGCGCACGCTTAGCTCAGCAGACATCCCCGCCAGAAATTCATCGTTCAATGCAATTCCAGTCATCTCCATTTGCGCCAAGATCGGGACCAGTGGCATTTCGATCTCTTCCATCACCCGCGTCGCCTGACAAGCCTGCAGATCTTGTTCAAGAAGTGACATAAGCCGCAGCACAACAGCTGCATCTGCCGCTGCATATTCTGCACACTGCCCTATCGGCGCCTGCGCCATCGTGCGTTGCTCTTTGCCTTTACCGATCAGCTCAAGGATATCGGTCATCTTGATATCCAGTCGCACCCAGGCCAGGTTCTTCAGCCCTAAATTCCGGGAGGTTGGGTTGCTGAGCCATTCAGCGATCATGGTATCAAAAGCAAGGGGAGACACGCGCAACCCATTCCGGGCCAAGAGCACATAGTCGTACTTGATATTATGGCCCACTTTGGGGATATGCGCATCAGTGAGTGGTCCTCGCAATGCTTCAAGCACCGTCTGAAGAGGTAGCTGTGGACCCAACTCTGCTTTGTGACCCACGGGGACGTAGTAACCCTGGTCCTCTTCAATAGCCAGGGCAATGCCTACCAAATCGGCGCGCATCTGATCGGTGGAGGTGCTCTCAACATCGAAAGAAATCACTTTCGAGGAGTTGAGCCGGGTCACCAGGGCATCTAACGCTTCTGGGCTATCCACGAGCTGTGCTCTGATGGGTGATTGGACGCCGGATGATCCCTCCAGGGATACGGGCTGCTCACCCAAAAATGAAAGTTGTTGACCGCGCGGGGATGAGCGCAAGCCATAAGATTGGACCAAATTCTCGAGCCGGGTGAGCAGGGTGCGAAATTCGAGTTCTCGGAAAAGAGCCTCGACTACCTGCGGGTCAAAATGTTCCACGCGAGCTTTCTGTAAATCGATGGACAGGTCCAGATCGGTTACGATGGTAGCCAGTTTCTGGCTCAGATAAGCATCCTGACGCCCCGCTTCCAGCTTTTTATGCAGGCTGGAGCTGAGATCGTCCAGGTGCTCATAAACGCCATCCAGAGTCTGGTAGGTTTTCAGCAGATTTATGGCAGTTTTCTCACCCACTCCGGTTACCCCAGGAATATTATCCGACTTATCGCCAACCAGGGCTTTGAAATCCACAATTTGCTGGGGTGGCACACCGATATATGCCTCAACATCCTCTGCCCGGTAATCTTTGGCATCTGAGAGGGACTTTCCAGGCAAATTGACGATGATGCGCTCTTCCACCAGCTGCAGCAAATCCCGATCGCCGGTGATGATCTTAACGCCCAGGCCTTGAGCGGCAGCCTTCTTAGCCAGGCTGCCCAAGACATCGTCGGCTTCATAGTTCTCTACCTCGATACGGGGGATATTGAACGCATCCACCAATTGCCGGACGCGCTCAATCTGCACCTGCAAGTCGTCGGGCATCTTCTCACGGGTTCCCTTATATTCAGGAAAGATTTCATCCCGAAAGGTTTTGCCCGTATCGAAGGCAACCGCCAGATAATCGGGCTGGTCCTGTTCCAGGATACGCAGCAGTACACTGGTGAAACCAAACACCCCGGCTGTTGGCTCTCCCGAGCGAGTCGAAAAGCCGCTGGTCGTACCACGGGTAAGCGCGTAATAAGTCCGATAGGCAAGAGCATGACCGTCAAGTAAATACAGAGTCGGAGGCATTGTCTACCTAGTTTGCTTTGAGCCTGGTCTCAGCAGACCCTGATTACGCCGAGTCTGTTGGATGAAATCTCGCACCAACTCGGCCGGAGGCGGTTGCGGACCAGAAATCAACAGAAAACCCGGCGCCCAAAAATCACCGGAGGGGTTTTCCCGTCCAAAACGGGGAAATTCCTCAAAAATGCGTTGAGAAGTATGCTTGCGAAGGTCTCTTACCATGCGCCCAGGCGCAGTATCCGGTGAGGCGCTGGCATTCCACTGAAGGTAATCTGGGCGGACCGAGATATGCTCCAAACGCCAGGCAAAGGCAATGCATAGCTGTGATACCCACACCGGCAGCCTTTCTGCCAGATCTCCTACCAGATGATGACCCGGCAAGCGCGGAAGCAACAAGAGCCCATAAGTCAGGCTATAAATACCTGATGAGACCGGTTTTAATTCCCAGCTATCCATCATCGATACTTTCGATATCTGAGCAACAGCTTGGCGGGGATGCAGGGGAGATGTGTCGTCAAGACCATGAACTGCTTCTGCCCCCCGGTTTGGTTTCGATGAAGGGTAAGGGCTGTGGATATCATCTTCAATGGAAGCATAAAGCGGGCTACCGGCGGTCAAATCAGGATATTCTGATATCCAATCTTCCTCCCGGACCGGCGGCGGCGGAGAAGGGAGCGGTTCTTCCAACCATTGGTCAGGCGTTGGAGGCGGTACATCCTTTACTAGTGGCTCGTAATCCAGAGTATCTAATGGCTCTGCAGCCATTTTACCGGCATTTCCATTTTCAGTCAGCCCTGCATCTTCTTTCAGGGGAGCGTTTCCATTATCCACGACAGGCGCTGAGGCCAACAAACGCGCCAGGTGTCCGGCTTGAGAGCGGATTTTGCTGAAGGGCGTTTCTACACCAAATACGAGGGCCAAGACCATATTACCACCCAGCGCAGTTGCGTACAGCATATATTCGCCGTCATCGCTGTCCAAATGCACAAAGCGAGCCAGATCACTTTCCCCGTTCCTGTCCCAGCAATCAGCCACCGTCTCAGCCAGTTCTTGGGCGGCTGGTTGGGGCAGCTCGCCAGCATACGCCCACAGCCGGCCCTGGCTAACGATCAAGGCAGCCTGGGCAGCTGTTTCCAGGGAAAGACGGGTGAGATGCTGAGCCGCGCGGGTAACGTCTTGGAGCCAGGCCGGCAGCCCGGTGTGTGTCTGTTCAAGGGCAGGCTCCTCTACAACTGGCTCAGGCGCCGGAGCTGGCGCAGGAGCTTTTGGTGAAGCAGCACGATCGTGCATGCCCGCAACCCGGTCGACCGTCCTTAAAATATTACTTGGATAGAGTGGCGTCGTGATAATCCCTTCTGGAGCAAGAGGTCTGATATCTGGATCATAAGGATCGCTGGTGGCTGCTAACACCACCAGGTGAATCTGAGGGACAAGCGCCCGCAGAGTCAAACCCAGTTTTAATAACGAAACGCCGGATTCACCATTTTCCACATCAACATCTAAAATGGCCAGTTCAAAGGGGACAGAGCGAGCTTGCCGAATCCCCTGGACAGCGCTGTTTGAGAGCACTACCTCATATCGGCCGCTTTCCACCAGGGTCCTGCGGACGACCTCTCCTAAACCGGGAGTAGAGGTCACAATCAAAACCGGAACTGTCATGCTTAGAGTGTATCATGGGGTTTAAATGCAGGCAAGTCAGAAGGGGTAT
>JAWOHN010000085.1:0-2677 GCA_046485135.1 Anaerolineales bacterium
TTCAAAACATCTTCCAGCCCAGCTTCGCCAAGAGTTTGCGGCTGACCAAGTTTCTCCAAGATCGCCCGGGTCCTGACATAGGAATACAAAATAAAACATCCGGCACCTGATCGAGAAAGGCCCACTGCAGGAGAACACATCGGCTACACATGCCTGGCTGCAAGATTATCATCTGTTTTATAAAAGCGTCAACCCACAGGCTTTCACAGTGGGCGAGGCCTGGACAAGCACCCGGCAAATTATTGATTATATAGGCGACGAGGTGGATATCGCCTTCGAATTTGACCTGGCGCAAGCCTTTCTGGTAGCCGCAAAAAACCCGGTCGTGGCAGCCTTAAACGTCCAGGCAAAGAAAGTCCTGGACAGCTATCCGGAAGGGCAATACGGGGTATTTCTGACCAACCACGACCAGAACCGGGTCATGTTTGAATTGCGCGAGGAAAAGATCGCCAAACTGGCGGCAACCATGATGCTAACCTTCCCCGGAGTACCCTTCATTTACTATGGGGAAGAAATTGGGATGATCGGCAGCAAGCCCGACGAGGATATTCGCCTGCCGATGCAGTGGTCTGGGGAGAGCGGGGTTGGTTTCACCAGCGGAACCCCCTGGCGAGAGCCTTACCCGGATTACGCGGAGCGCAATGTCAGCGTGCAAAGCGACGATCCAGACTCCCTTTTAAGCCATTACCGGAGCTTGATCAGCTTACGCAACGGACACGCAGCCCTGCGCAGCGGGGGAGCGATCTTGGTCAACAGCGGCAGCCCCAGCCTATATGCTCTGCTGCGCTACAACGATGATGAAGCATTCCTGGTGCTGGTCAACTCACATCCAAATGAAGTGACAGCGGACAGGTACGGTCTGACGCTGGAGGCCGGGCCTTTTGAAGGAACGCTGCAGGCTGAAACTATGCTGGGCCTGGACTCACCGGCAGCCCCCGAGATCAATACCCAGGGAGGATTCGAAGATTACCGGCCTTTCGAAGTCATCCCGGGGCAGTCCAGCTTGATCGTCCGCCTGTCGCCGTAGGAGAGGGATTTTACCAAAAATTGAGCGCGCCGCGGACTTCTTCATAAACCGGCTGAGAAATACGGCGCCTAGTGGGTCGTTGGTCTGGCGCATGAGTACAGCAGCGACCGGGTCGGCGTATCTGGCGGAATCATCCGGCAGACATTCACATACCATGGTCGTGAATAAATTGCATTACTTGGGCATGCGTGGGACTGTTAAGCACTCCCGGAAAGCTCGCGCACACCAACCCCGCGACTGCCGCAGCGTACTGGATGGTTTGGTCATCGCTCCACTGCTTCAACATCCCATAGACGACACCGGCCCGAAACGAATCCCCGGCCCCTGCGCTGTCTATCACTTTGACTGGATATGGCTTGAACTGCCTGCTGGGCGCCCCCTTTCTGCCATACAAGATGGCATCATCTCCCACTGTAAACACGACCAGTCCCTGGGCGCGCTGCTGGTATTCGGCAAACAGTTCGGATATTTCTATCTGGGGATATTCCCGGTTCCGAAACTCCCCGGAGATGATGACTGCCGCGGCGGCGCTAGACAATGCCTGATCGTAGGGGCAATCAATGGATACAAAGGGTACGCCTAACTCAAGCGCGTATTTCCCGACCAGGGCGCTTTCGGCTTGAAATGGCGGGTCTACACAAACGATGCGCGCCTTTGCCAGGTCAGCTTTCTGGGGGATATTCCACTTCCGGGTCGTGGACAGTAGATCGATGTAGTTGCCAAAGATGGTCCGACTGTGCTCGTCTGAGAAGACGATTTCCCGAACCCCGGCAAAGCCTTTCTTGACCATCAAGCGCTGGGTGTCAATTCCGTAACGGCGGATTGTCCCCAGCAGGCGTTCGCCAGCAGGCGTATCGCCAATCCAGTTGCCGTCGAGTTGTATGCTCAACCCCAGGCGGCTCAAGACAATCGCGGAATTCAGGGCTTCGCCCCCGGTCATATAATGGGTCTCTGCAATCTCTGCGTAGCTATCTGGTGAAGGGAAAGGCATGCTCAGCAGATGTAGTTCGCTCGAAGAGATTACGCCATAGGCATAGACGTCAAAGTCATTCATTTTCCTGTCTCTTTTCCGGTGTCCAGGGTCACAATTTGACGAATGGTAATTCCAGTCATGACCACAGGCGGAGCATCAAACAGCATGGGTCATACCGCCAAGCACCAGGATGATAGCCCAAAACGCCAGGTCGCCGACGTGTAAAACTACATCATCAGGCTGGATGAGGTGGTTCCGGTTTTCAACGATCATTTCCTACCAGCCATCCGGACAGTTGCAATAGCGGCCAATGTTCTCATGGAAGAAATGGGTGTCGGAAATGATCCAGGTTTGGTCATCAAAAGGGAATTGCAGCTGGGGCGATAGCATGGTTGGGTGATCACCAGGAGGCAGGAATTGCGGGATTATTTCCTGGTCCTCAGTACGGCGGCTGCGCCGGGCCATCATAGCCGCACATGCCGGTGCGGGGAGAGTTCACCAGGGGCATCGGTTCCCCATAATTCTCGTGCGGATGTTCTTCCATGTGTTCGTCGCAAAGATAGCCGCTTTTATCCTCTTCGTAAACACATTCGATACACAGCCATTGCGCTGGCTGGCCGCATTCCTGGCAGCTTGCCTCAGGTATCCGGTTGCGCGCCAGCAGGGCGATGGGATGT
>JAWOHN010000112.1:0-28902 GCA_046485135.1 Anaerolineales bacterium
GCAAACCCGGTCGGGGTCTGTAAATACCGTTCTCCTAATACACCATCTTGAAATTGCAGATTCATAGCTCCTTCAGGGAGGGGAAAATCTACAATCGGGCCACCTTCCTGGAATGGAACAATCGTCTGATTACCTTTGTTCGAGAATATGAAGAGTTGGACCACCTGAACCAACTCTTCTTGCGTAAATTCAAAAAAGATATGCAATCGTTCTATGGATAACTGAGAGGTGTCCGTTGTAGTATCAAAAATGGTCACGTCTAAAGATAAGATGCTGGTTTGTTCATCAGCAGAGGCCATGGGGGAAACATATGTAGCCTGCCCATAATCCGCTGTAACCAGGTAGGAGCGACCTGGAAGCATTTCAACATTCTCAAAGGAATACGTGCCATCTGCTTGGGGCGTGGTGGTATCACTGTAGACAATCTGCATCCCCTCAAAACTATGTAAAGTGACCAAGGGCTCGCCGGTCAATTCGCCACCCGAGCCGTTAATGATCCTTCCAGTGATGACACCTGTTCCAATTTCCTCGATTACCTCAGGCCCCTCCAGGACCTCAGGCTCGATAATTGCCTCAGGTTCTTCAGGATCAGACGGCTCTTGGATAGCTGGCTCTGAGAGCACCGGTTGCATCCTGTTAGCAAATCCCAGGCTGCGGATATAAGATGACACCGCCCAACGTTCCTGTTCAGTGAGTTGGCCCGCAAAGGCGTGCATCTCATCCCCTACTCCGTCTGTCACAGCCTGGAAAAAACTGGCTGTTGCGGAGCGGGCCTGGTAGGCCAAATTGGTAAAGTCCGGAAGAGAGATGGAAAGGCTGGCAGTTTGAGGCCCAGTACCATTTCCGCTTTCACCGTGACATTCGGCGCAATTTTCCAGAAAAACATCCTGACCCAGGGCCAGTTCTTCCACAGACATACTCAAAGAATAGGTATAAGCCACCACATCCCAGCGCTCAGTATCCGACAAACTAGAGAAGGGAGGCATGAAACGCTCCAGGTTGCCGTTTGTCACCATTGCATACCAGTCTTGGGGAGCTGCTTGGAGGGCAACCTGATGTGTACCAATCGGCGTAGCCGGGTTAGGCAATTGAGCAGCTTGCGGGCCATCTCCCTGGCCTAAATCACCGTGGCAGGGGGCGCATTTTTCAGCATAAATTGTCGCCCCATTTTCCGGATTGGGAGGTACCAACGGGTAGTTCGGTCCACTGCCCTGAGCCCTCTCCTGAGCAGGGACAAATTGCTGTTGAGCGCCTGGCGGGGGACTGATGTCCTCAGCTAATGAGATGGAGCATGCAGATAAGACCAACGTTAGGCTGAAGGTCAAGATCGATCGAATGTGCTTCATAAACACCTGTGATGGCAAAGAAGGATTGCCACTGGATGGTATCACGTAACTGTCACGCCACACTTGGGACAAAAGCGATCAGACTTTTGAAGAGGTCCCCCACATTGAGGGCAAAAACCAGCCGATTTTCCATTCCTGGCTCGTCGCCGGGAAGCAATCAGGATTTCAATGTCTTCGTCGGCCTCCTGACCTCCATTGGGGACAAACGCAGCAGCAGCCGGAGCCGGTCGAGCGCCACGTCTGGCCAAGAGAGTTTCCTCTAAGCGGGCCTCACTGGTCTCATCCGCATCTATTTCAGCTTTCTGCTCTTTTCCAGGGACTATATACTCATCCAGCTTACGCAGGATCTCTGCTCCACGCTGTAGCAGGAGAGCTCGTTGGACAGGATAATCCTCTGCTGGGATTTTTTCCATGCTGTTGTCAAAATCCAGCTCTTCCAGGGCGGTAATGATCCGATCACGCTCTGCCAGCAAAGCCGAGTAATCATGGTCTTCCCGATCGCTGAGCTCAAAAACTGGCGCGCTTTGGCGGTTAAAAAGTGGGCGGCTGACCATTAAGACAACCACAGCCAGCAAGGCAAGGATAAGAAAAATTGAGCCAATGTCCATAATTTAGTTTGTTGAAACAAAATCCTCCACCAGATCAAGGTTGAAGCATTGCATCAATGATCCTGGTGATGTCTTCAAAGCGGGTGAAAGGACCGATCTTTTTGTTGTTCACCAAACCATTTTGATCGATGAAATAGGTCTCGGGAACACCCGTTATACGGTAAGCCTGGGATATTTGGGTGCGTAGGTCTGGCCCGTTTGGATAAGTGATATCAAATTTCTCAAGGTAGGCCAAGGCTTCTGGCTTGGTATCAATATAATCCACACCTATGAAAACCACCTGACCACCTGGCTGATAATACCGCCAGGCCGCTTCCAAATCGGCTGCTTCCTGCTCACAGGGTTTGCACCAGGATGCCCAAAAGTTAAGCACCACCACTTTGCCGCGCAAAGAAGAGAGCGAAATCTCTTCCCCATCAAAAGTCGTCAAGCTAAAGTTGGGGGCGCGCTGTCCTTCAGATACAGGGCCTTTTTGGGAGCGGTCCAATCCCAAAGCCAGGATCGCTAATAAGATCATCAGCCCCCCCCAGGCTAATAGATGCCCGGTCCGGCGACCGGTCTTTTTCGATTCCACTTCGGTAGGCTGAAGTGGTCCATTCTCAGTCAAATCACTCATCCTTTGCTATCTTCCAACAAATATCAGGCAAAATTCAACGCCGGCGCAGCTCACTTTCTAGGCGAGCAACATATTCATCCTTTTCCAGGTTTGTTTCAACGACTCCTGGATCCACTGCAGGCAGGGGTTTTTTCCAGGTCCGTAAAGTTCGAAAAAGAATCAGGGCACCAGAAAGAATAGCGAGCGGCGGGAGGATATATACCAACCAATTCAGACCTCGCGCAGGTGGAGAAGCCAACACACGATCGCCATATTGATCGACAAAATATTGCCTGATCTGCGCTTCGCTCCATCCCATGGCAAGCTGTTCGCGGATCAGCTCACGCCATTGTGCACACACCTGAGTTGGGCAAACATCCAGAGGCGTGTTCTCACAAACCGGACAGTAAATACCTTTTGCAATGGCATTGACTTCATCATCAGATGGAAGGATATCTTGGGCAAAGGCTGAACCGGTGAAGACCAAAACTAACCCAAGGACAAGAGAGATCGGTAACCAGTTGGTATATTTCATCGCATCTTAGACTGTGGTGGCCCGGGAGGATTTGGGGGATGTCATACGGGTCCTTGACCGTTCCCGTACCGGCTCTTTTTCCCGGTCCGGCCAGGCTGCCACCATGGTGCCAAGGATAAACACCCAACCCCCAATCCACAGCCAGTTGATCAGCGGGTTGTGGAACACCTTAAATGTTGCTCCCTGGGTTGAGATCGGCTGCCAATCTACTAACAAGACGTAAAAATCATCTTCTACAGTGCTGCGCACACCGGGAATGGTCATCGGTTGTTGGGATTCGTAGTAGTAATCACGGCGAGGATAGAGGTCGCCAACATAGCGGTCATTCTTATAAACACTGACAACAGCCCGAGCCACATTGCGCCCGTCGTTTGTATCCCACATGGCCAATGAGTTGTACGTCATCCGGTACTGCCCCAGGCGCATCTCGCCGCCCTGCGGAATGGTGCCTTGAGTTTCAGATTGGAAGACCTCAATACCAATAATGCCGATGGCCATTAGCACCACCCCCAGGTGGATGATGTACCCACCATAGCGGCGGCGATTGCGTCCTGCCAGCCGCCACAATGCCAGGGGCAGGCTTTCTCCAGATTTGCGGTGCCGTGCATTAGCGCCTCGCCAGAACTCGTACAGAGTCACCAAAACGACCAGGGCAGACAGCCATAGACCAAGGATGGCAGCAGGTTGGCGGACACCGCTGAACAAGATCACCCCAAGCACCAACAAGGAGACCAGGAAGGGCTTCCAAATGGCCTTACCCAATGTTTTTGCAGTCGAGTGACGCCAGGCTGCCAGGGGTGCAACACCCATCAGCAACAACAAGCCAGCAAAGAGCGGCCCAGTTGCTCTTTGATAGAAGGGTGGACCAACCGTTACCTTTTGTCCAGTGAATAACTCAGAAATCAAGGGGAAGATCACCCCCCAGAAGCAAATCACCAAAATGCCCATGAAGAGCAGGTTGTTCAACAGGAAAAGGGCTTCCCGGGACAACATGGAGGTCATTGTCCCCTCCCCCTTTAGCTCGTTCCAACGGTGTAACAACAAGGCCAGCGAAGTGACAAAAGTAACGCCAATAAATACAAAAAACAATGGTCCGATGGCGCTTTGCGCAAAGGCGTGCACGGAGGAGAGTACACCTGAACGGGTCAGGAAGGTGCCAAAAATCACCAATGAATAGGTCAAAATGATCAAGACCATATTCCAATGCTTGAGCATACCGCGTTTCTCTTGAATCATGACTGAGTGCAGGAAGGCAGTTCCAGAGAGCCAGGGCATAAAGGCCGCTATCTCAACCGGATCCCAGGCCCAGTAACCGCCCCAGCCAAGCACATCGTAAGCCCAACGGCTGCCCAGAACCAAACCAAGGGAGAGGAACAGCCAGGCCACCAATGTCCAACGCCGGGTAATACGGATCCAGCGGTCGTCGGTGCGCCCGGTGATCAGAGCTGAAATGGCAAAGGCAAAGGGAACGACAAAGGAGACAAACCCCAAATAGAGCATCGGTGGGTGGATGATCATTCCAGGATGGCGCAGCAAAGGGTTTAGCCCGTTGCCATCCCGGGGAATGTAAGGCAGGCTACCCGATGGGCGGAACATTGAGGAGGTGATACCTGCCGCGCTTTGCCACAAGAGCTCAAAGGGGTTCTCAAAGAAAATGATCATAACCAAAAAGAAGGCCAAAGTGATCAAAGAGACCACGATGACCCAAGGGAGCAACTCGCGATCGCGATCCCATTTTCGCAGCGTAACAGCAGATGCAAAAGCCGCCATCAGCCATGCCCAAAATAAGAGCGAGCCGGCCTGCCCGCCCCACAGAGCAGTCACCTTCAAATAAATGGGCATGCTTTTACTGCTTACCAAGGCGACATACTCCACCTGGTATTGACCGGTAACCAACAAGTATATGAGGCTAACAGAAGATAGGGTTAACAGGGGAAAAGTGAGCAGCATGGCTGTCCGTGCGCTCTCAATCCATTCATGCGCATTTTTCCGAACGCCATATACGGCAGCTACAACCCCATAGATCGATATCAATAAGGTGATAAAAAGCGCGCCGAATCCAAAATTTGCTATCATAAATCAAGGCTCCAACAATAAATTGGGGGGATGTATTGAACAGATTTGGGGAGAGTGATAAGGCATGTCTTACCCAGCCTGGTCACCCACGGCTTCCTCATATTTGGTCGGACATTTGAGCAATAACTCTTCAGCATAAAAAATGCCGTCGTCGCCTAGCTGCCCGGTCATAATCGCCTGGGCCTCATGGCGCAAAAGATCGGGCATCGGCCCGTTATATACCACCGGGATTTGCGCTCGGCTCGGATCGTTGACAGCATCGTGAAGCACTTTAGCCAGACCACCCTGCTCGTTGATTTCCCGATTACTGCCCGGTACATGCGCGACGGTAAACCTTAACGTCAGAGATTGGGAGTCGTATTGGATTGAATCGCCCAAGACTGCTCCGGAAACGCGAATATTGCGATCAAAAGCTCCCTCTGCTTTGGCTGCTAATTCGTTAACAGTGAGAAAATATTGAGCATTCAACTGGGTAGAAGAAAAAATCAAGTAGACAACTGCCGCAACGATTAGCAATCCCCCTGCGAAGAACTTCGCTCGATTCCCAGCCGCACCCGGCCGTTTCAATGTTTGTTCCATTCCAAAGACCTCCAAATCTACTTCTGTGATGTGCAATGCCGCCAGCCCAGGCTCCTGGTTGGGAAAAAGGAATCTGGTGCAAAAAAAGGTGAAATTTGATTATAGTGTAACGTAATTTCTTCACGACCAGATTAATACAATCTAAGACGATGAAAATAAATAAATGAGAACCTTTTCACGATTGAGAGGAAGATTTCACAGCCGCAGGCGGGTACCGCAAGAACGGCAGAAACGATCGCCCGTAGCAGCGCGCTTGCCACATTGATGGCAGTACACGCTCATCTCAGAGCTATTTTCATCTTCCTCATCCTCCAATACCTGCGGGGGGACCCGTCGCTTGCCCCTGGCCCTGGATTTCGATTGAGAGCGGGTCCCTTGCTGTGTAGATTGCCAATACCAGAAGCCACCTCCGCCAATCAACAGCAGACCAAGCAACCCCAGAGCCCAGGGTAAGAGGTTTTCTATCTGGACCCGCCCGCTCGTGTCGGAAGAAAGGGGTTGGCTAGGTTGAACCAGCAAGCTCGAAACGCTTAAATTATCGTTCGCCTTCTGGTATTCCAGCGTAATCGAAAAAGATTGCGAAACATCCAATGAACCTACCTGTGAGGTATAGTACACCAACCCATCCCCCCGAGCTTCGCCACTACCCAAGCTGGGTGAGATCCGCATATCCGTTGCACCAACCGGATGCTGGACTTCCACCACCAAGGACTGCACCTGATAATCGCCTGGCCAACGATACTCAAAGGATCTTCCTGTATTCACCTTGACCAGCCCTGGGTCGTAATACTCGAACTGAACCGCCGGCATCGTTGCCGCAAAGGAGATCTCTGCCCACTCGCCCATAACGGTCCGGCTATAGGGCGCATCTCCCACCTGGTCAAGAGTGGGACCGGCGGCCAAAGCAAACGGCTCCCCTGCTGCAGTCGGGATACGAATATTTAGTTGCGCCGGCAGCGAGGTATCAGGGGACAGTGTAAAACGGTAGATGACCAACATGGAAGGTTGGTCATATTCAGGCCAAAGCTCAATTTTTAATGACTCGATCGTTACAGGACTTTGGGCATATCCGTGCAGTGGGACAAGCAGGATTGCAATTAGAAGGAACAGGAAAATTGCCTTTTGCATTTTCTTTTTGATTGCACTCCATTCAATCAATAATTGTTGTGCGAAGGAACACACGTCCACACGCACAACAATTTTTCGGATCTTACCTGGCTAAAGGCTTGAACCTGGACAATTACAACCTGTTTAATATTATCACGAGCTTTCTAGATAAGGGGGTAATAAAGGTCACGGATTTTTCATCCGGACCGAGCCAGGCATTAAATACCAGGAGAGACATTAACCAATGGCGGAGCGCAACCGGCGCACCAGTCGCCCAAAATCAGGCGTATAGATCATATCCTCATCTCTAGGGCGCGGCAAGGTGACTTCCAGGTCCAAACGTAAGCGGCCCGGGCGCGGGCTGAGCACCAGAACCCTATCTGCCAGGAAGAGGGCTTCAGATATGGAATGGGTGACCATCACCACTGTCTTGCGGCGCACCTGCCAGATGCGCAAAAGCTCATTCCCCATCCGCTCACGCGTCAATGCATCTAGCGAGCCAAAAGGCTCATCCAACAACAGGACATCCGGGTCGTGCACCAGCGCCCGAGCGATCGCCACCCTTTGCGCCATGCCGCCCGAAAGATCCCTGGGCAGGGTATCTTCAAAACCCTGTAAACAGACCAAATCAATCAGTTCCTGCACTCGCTGTTGGGCTTCCACAGCGGGAACTTTTTGTAACTCAAGCGGCAACATGATATTACCACGCACGGTTCGCCAGGGCATCAAGTTGGCTTTCTGGAAAACAAAACCCACTCCATGCTGAGGCGTAGTCAGGTGTTCACCTTCATAAAGAACTTCCCCTTCAGTGGGTGGAAGCAGACCGGAGATAATGCGCAAGAGGGTGCTTTTTCCGCTTCCTGAAGGTCCCAAAACACACAAGAATTCTTGGGGAAGCACGGAAAACGAAAGTCTGTCTAGCGCTTGCAAACCGCCATTCCCGTTCGGGAACACAGCGCTCAAGTTCCGTACCGTCAGCATGGGTTCCTTATTTGATAAAGTCATTGCTGAAAGCCTTATCCAGATCCAAAGCCTGCGGGATCAAACCCATCTCCAACAACACAACCTGCATGTTTTCCCAGGCATCCCGATCTGTTTCCCCTATTACATCATTCTCCCAAAAATCAATGGAAGCAGCCAAGACCTGTTTTTGAATATTTTGGTCGGCCTGTTCCAGACCTTCCACAAACTTTTTACAGATCTCAAAGGCCTCATCTGGGTCTGCAAGTGTATCCGCAATACCCCGGCTCACAGCACGGGCCATTCTCCGAACCAGGTCGGGGTTCTCTTGGAGCGTGGTTTCATTGGTAACGATCCCGTTGGAAGCCAGATGAACATAATCAACCACGCGAAACTCGTTTACTTCGATCCCCATGGCCCTTAATTGAATGGGCTCATTATTGGTATAGACGACGACCGCATCGACCTGATCCGAAAGCAAGGCCTCCACCTGATTGAAACCGGTCACTTCCAACTTTAGATCGCTTTCCTGCAGCCCATTTGCCGCCAGAATCGCCCGCAGCCCCACATAACTGGCCCCCGCCAGGATGGGCACCCCGACCCGCTTCCCGCGCAGGTCAGTAGGGGATTCAATACCGCTATCCGCCTTGGCAGCCACCGAGACCGGATAATTTTGCCACCAACCAAAGATATACACTACCGGCAGTCCCTGGGAACGGGCCAATAGAATCTGCTCACCTGAGGCAAGCGTAAATTGCAGATTGTTGGCGCCTACCAAGGCCATGCCATCCGTCTCATAGCTGTAATCAAATTCGATTTCGATGCCCTGATCCCGGAAATAGCCTTTCTCAACAGCGACATAAAATGGAGCATACTGCACGTTGGGGATATAGCCCATGGGTAGCCGCACCCGGGTAAGGACCTCTGGCGCAGGCGGAACTGACGTACCCGCGGGAGTACCAACCGGCGCCGGCGAGCACGCGGTAGCCAGAAGAACAAATATCCCTAGAAGCAGCAGGGTCTTAACTGGAGACATATTATTCAACTCCTTGAATCGACTCGATAACCTGATCTGGGCGCCTCTGCCAGGATAGCAGCCTGGTCTCAAGCAAAACGACCAGCCCATATAAGCTCATAGCCATGAAGATCAATGTAAAAACAGCCACAAATACCAGGGATGTGTCGTACAATCCCCGTCCGACGTTGATGAGAAAGCCCAGCCCGCGATCGGAACCGACAAATTCTCCCACAACGGCGCCGATCACCGAAAGCGTGGCGCCGATCCGCAACCCGCCTAAGAAGACCGGCAAGGCTGCCGGCACCTCCAGCATGGTGAAAGTCTGCCAGCGCGTGGCTTGCAGCGAGCGCATCAACTCGCGCAGGTTCTCAGGAACCGAGCGCATCCCGACCACTGTATTGATCAAAATTGGGAAGAAAACGATCAGCGCACAGATCAGGACCTTGGAATATATACCCGTCCCAAACCAAATCACCAGCAGGGGCGCAATGGCTACAATTGGAACCGACTGGCTGGCAACAATGTAGGGAGACAGAAAACGCTCAAGGGGCGCCGATTTAGCCAGCAGGTAACCCAGCGTGGTCGCCATGCTGGCGCCTAAAGCCAGACCGGCTAACACCTCCGAGAGCGTTACCCAACCATGACGCAGCAGTGTTCCATCCAAGATCGCCTGCACAAAACGCGTCCACACCTGCCCCGGAGTGGGCAAAATGAACGCAGGCAAGTCCCTGACTTGTACGATCACCTGCCATAACAAGATCGCCAGACCGGCGGAAAAGATCAGGATAAACGGCGAATGGCCTCGAATTCCTTGTATTGTGCGCTGCGGCATTTTCTTCAGCGTGCCTGTTTCCATGCTTACCAACCTTAGCAATGCCCAAAAAACAAAACCCCAAAATATATTTTGGGGCAGGGTAAACCAGTAACCTGGAGATGAGGCGCTTTGCGCGGCTGTATCGAAAAACCACACAGAGCCATTCTCAGGCTGAACCTTCTTTCATCCGGACTGTACCGTCGGCCCCGGAGTTTCACCGGATCATGCACGTCGGGCGAATTCTGTTCGCCGGGCGCTCGCGGGCTTTACCGCCGATCGGGAATTGGTAGTGATCGCTGCGACCACCCCTCACCCTGCCCCGAAGGTCATCTTATTCAATTGTTCATATTATAACTTGTTCGATATCCGCAGACAAGGGAGACTCGTAATTGCTCGGCGAGCAAACCGTCACCCTGCAAAGATGACATTAATCAGAAAATTTTACTTTGGTCTACCGATAAAACCCTTGCATTCGCGCCCACACTACACTATAATTCTCGCCACAGTCGGGGCGCGTAGCTCAGCCGGTTAGAGCGCACGGTTCACATCCGTGAGGTCGTGGGTTCGAGTCCCTCCGCGCCCACCACGCCGACTGAGGGCCTCGTGGAAAGCTCACGGGGCCTTTGGTATTTAAGCGCAGGTTCTCAGTCACATCCGTGCGGGGCTGCGCTAATGGGTTCGAGTCCCTCCGAGTCGTCTGCGACCACCCACCACGCCGACTGAGGGCCTCGTGGAAAGCTCACGGGGCCTTTGGTATTTTATAGTTAGATCAAAGGTTAGAACGGTTTTTTAGTTTACATATACTCGCGGAACTGGAGCCCGTAGCGCTTGCGGGCCTCCAGCCATGCCCGGCGCAAGGTTTCATATACCTCATCCGGTTTGGGCACATTGCGCAACACAATCTGCGGACTAGAGGTGTCATGTCCGTGGATTGTGATGTCTCCAATGCCAAAAACCCGCTCGGTCACGCCTTGCGAAAGATTTATATCCTGAATGCGAATCAGCTCGTAATTTTCAATATCCCTACCTAACAGACCCTGGCGGATTTTGATGCGCTCATTGGTCAACACATAATACTCCACCAGAGAGAGAAACGGACGACCCTCCCACAATATCGACTCACCGTGTTCGTCCAGGTGCTCTGCTGTTTTCTTCAATGGAGGGGGTTCATCCAATAAATTATTGACCGTGAACATTAAGCTGTCAGCAATACTGCTGACCAACTTCTCTTGCTGGTCTTTCGGCACGGTGGAAATATCCACTCCGCTCTGTGCGATTGATTGCCAAATATTGGCAACTACTTGGGCACGGATTTGATCTATTTTCATGGTCGCCTTCTTTCCTCCGCTTGGGAATGTTATGGGTATTTGTGATTATAGTCTCATCCACCGGATTCGTGTGCTCGCATAAAAATAATCCGCTCCATACAACTTTTGGTGGATGGCCCCATCCCAATTAACTGATAGACTTAAAACAAACACAGCACAGGGCTGCTTAAGTGAGAATCTGCATTCACCTGATAGGCTGGCTCGACTCGTGCTGGCAGCCCGGCCTGTCTTTCTCTGGTAAACTACAAGCGCAAGCGTCTTACATCTTCACTTTATAAAGAGAGACAAGCGCATGACCCACTGGGACCAATTTTGGAGCCAGGCAGAGCAGCGGAGCTGGTGGGAAGCGCCCACAGCGGAAGTGCTCGATCTGGTTGCATCCCTTTCACCCACTAACCGGCCCCGGGTCCTGGATCTGGGCTGCGGTTTAGGCCGCCATTCGATCGCCTTTGCTCAGGCTGGCTTCAGGGTTACCTCCATCGATACTTCCATCACAGCGGTAAAATTTTTGCAAGCAGGGGCCGGACAGCTCGGCTTGGATATTAACCTCCTGCTGGGCGACTTCCTTGATCCCTGCCTGCGGCGGGAATATTTTGATCTTGTCTTGAGTTATAACGTCCTTTACCATGGTTTCCGAGAGCAGTTTGTTATCGCCACACAGAAAGTTCACAGTTTGCTCAAACCAGGTGGTCTATTCTTTTTTACCTGCCCAACCCGCCAGGATGGCAAGTACGGGCATGGGCAGAAAACTGCCCTGCACACCTACCTGTCCACCAAATCGATACTCCCAGGCGATATGCACTACTTCAGCGGTGAGACCGATTTGGACGAGCTGCTGAGCGGCTTTCACCAACTCTCCAGGGTTAAGGATGAAGGTTATTTCGAAAATCACGGCTCCCAGCAATTTTTTTCGAACTGGCAGGTGCTGGCGCAAAAGGAAGGCTGAGGCCGTGGGACAATACTTCTCCTATGATTATTACGGCCCAGCCTTTGTCCAATTAGGGACAGCGCATATAGGGGCACTGTTGGTTATCTTAGGGTTGGCGCTGGCTGGTTGGAAGCTGCCTTTGAAGAATGAGCAACGGCGGGTGCTGCGCTGGGCGCTGGCCGGACTGCTGGTGATCAACGAATTAGGCTGGCATGCCTGGCATATCGTTTACGGGATTTGGACAGTACAAACCCTGCTGCCACTTAACCTGTGCAACCTGATGGTCTTCACCAGTGCCTGGACACTGGTATCGAAAAACCAGGTGGGGTATGAGTTTATTTATCTCCTGGGCATTCCAGCAGCCTCGCAGGTGCTGATCACGCCCGCTTTAGGACCTTACGGCTTTCCGCACGTGCTGTTCTTCCAGATATTTATCTCCCATGGTGGGGTGATACTGGCATCGTTGTACCTGACGCTGGGCGAAGGAATGCGACCACGCTCCTGGCATTCGGTGTGGCGGGTGGCAGGCTGGACGATGCTGTACGCACTGGTCATCTTTTGGCTGAACCGTGTGTTGGGTAGTAACTACCTGTTCCTGGCATATAAACCACCCGCAGCAACCCTACTTGACTACCTGGGACCCTGGCCATGGTATATCCTGGGGATGGTGGTCATCGGGCTGGCGTTGGTGACGGTGCTGTACTGGCCTTTTCATGCACAAGACCTTAAAGGACGAACTCTGCGGACCGAATGATCCGCAGAGTTCTGCTGTTCCGAATTACCAAAGAGAAAAAGGTTCGGGAATTAGCGACCTTGAATCTCCGCCAGGCGATCGAAGGCCCCACCCTGGGCGAGCCCCTCATAGGCCGCCACATAGGCCTGGTAAAGCTCTTCGTAGATCTGGTGGTTATCCATATTGGGCTCAAGCTCGCCGGTCACATGCACCAGCGTATCCACACCTTCTCGGATAGATTTGAACACGCCCGCGCCGACACCGCCTAACAAGGCTGCCCCCAGAACGGTCGATTCACCCACTTTCAGAGTCTGCACAGGGCGGCCATATACATCGGCCTGGATCTGGTTCCAGAATTGTGATTTGGTGGCGCCGCCGCCCAATCGCAATACCTTGATCTCCACGCCTGACTTCAACCACCCATCCATCATATCGCGAACTTCCAGGGCCACGCCTTCCAACACTGCCCGGGTCATCTCAGGACGGCCATGCGCAAAGGACATACCGATGAAAGCCGAGCGAGCATTGGCATTCCAACGGGGGGTTGCTGCCGTGCCCAGGTAGGGCAGGTATAGAAGACCTTTGCTACCGGCCGGCGCCCCTTCAGCCAGTTCATTGAGATATTCAAAAGCGCTGCGCCCAGTACGCGCTTCCTGGTCTTTCTCATACGTCCCAATCACATCCCGAAACCAGCGATAGGAACTGGCAGCCGCGTTGGATAAACCCTCCATCTCCCACATGCCAGGACAGGCATGGTTGGTGATCATCATGCCGCCAAAACCGGGAATGCGTTGGTCCAAAGACAGGATCGCCAGACCAGCCGTCCCCAAGGTAACCGTGGCCATGCCGCTTTCGATCGAGCCCATGCCGACCACCCCGCAGTTTTGGTCGCCAGCTCCCACACAAATGGGGGTACCAGAGGCAAATCCGGTTAAATCAGCAATGGACGGGGTAACCGTGCCAACCTGGGCTCCAGCAGGAGTGGGCTTCCCAAAGATATCAGGAGATACATCGAACAGGTTGCATAACTTACCACTCCACTCCAATTTCACTACATCCCAGACCCCGTAAAAGCCCATGTCGGAGATATCGGTGAAAAAGTCGTCCGCTCCAAAAGCCTTCAAGATTGCGTCTTGCTGCTGAACAATCTTATAAATTTTTCCAAAGACATCCGGTTCATTTTTACGCAACCACAAAAGCTTCGTAATCACCCAGGTGGTGCCCATGGGCATGCCGCTGATATCATAATATTCACCGGCTTCGACGACTTTCAGCATATCAGCCACCTCTTCCCCGGTGCGGGCATCCTGCCATGACAGCATCGGACGAACAGGCTTTCCATCCGCATAGACCGGGATGGTGACGGAACGCTGTGTGGAGAACCCCACGGAAGCGATCTCTTTTGGATCCACGCCTGATTTTGCGATGGTAGCTTTACAGGCCTCCATCGTCTGGGCCACCAGGAAATCCAGGTCTTGCTCAACCCAACCCGGTTTCGGATAGGTACAGCCATATTCTCGGTATTCGCTACAAATGATATTGCCCTGTAAGTCAACCAGTGCACAGCGAGCACCGGTCGTCCCCACATCTATACCAGCCAGGTATTTAGCCATTGTTTTCTACTCCTTCAGATCAGGATCTAATCCAGGTTTAGCTTGGGGATCATGCCGATTTCGCGCAACAGATCAAGCGACTCGATCATCACCGGCGCGTCGCGGGTGCCGATCCGGTCGGCGCCAGCCAGCAGGAACACAAATGCATTTTGGGGCCGGGGGAACTTGACACCCGCTACCTTCAGCTTGACGCCTGTGCCTTCCAAAGTTCGGCGCATGACCATGAATTGCTCCAGGTCGGGTCCTTCAAACTGCCCCGAAGATGTCTTGGCGTATTGAACCCCCTGTTCAGCAATCAGGTTGCAAACGTTCTGGATATCCTCATCACTGAGGAAACAACACTCGATAATACATTTGGTCACCGCCGGCCCTGCAGCTTTCACAAACAGATTGAGCTCCTGGCGAACGACATCCAGGCGCTTGTCTTTCAGCGCGCCTACATTGATACATAGATCCACGGCAGTACAGCCCAGTTTGACTGCTTCTTCCGTTTCTAATGCCTTGACACTCGCCGGCTGGCTGCCCCAAGGAAAGGCAATACCCGTACCGATCTCGATATCGGGATAGTCGGCCAACTCTTCGCGGATAACGGGCGCCCAAAAGGGGCTGCTGGAATAGAAAGCCGCAAATTGGTATTTACGGGTGACCTCACACCCTTTGCGGATGCCAGCCTCCTGAGTCTCTTTAGGTAAAATCGAATAGTCGAATACCTTGGCCAGCGATTTGCGATCCATCTTACTCAAGTCAATCATAGCTTGCCTCCCATTATGATTATTACAGCGCCTTCCGGCTCTTACCCAGGGCATCAGCCTTCACCATTGCGCTGAACAAATCATACCCGCTAATGGAAAAAACGTGGTTGTGCAACAGTTGGTCGGGGCCGCTTAATTGCTCGGCAACTTCCATCAACTCAGCCTGGCTGACCTCACCCATGCCAATCTCATCAAAAGTAACTGGCAAACCAATAGCGATCATAAAATCGACCACTTTGCGGCGCTCTTTTGGGGTGATATCATCATCCAGGCAAAGTTGGGTAACCAGGCCGAAGGCGACCTTTTCGCCATGGGAATATGCATGGGTGCATTCCAAGATGGTCAAACCATTCCCCAACGTATGAGCAGTAGCCAGGCCGCCGCTCTCCCAGCCCAGCCCAGAAAGCAGGGTGTTGGCCTCGATGACCTTCTCCAGCGCCGGGGTGACAACTTTATTCTCTGCATCCAGCTTCGCCTCCAGCCCAAACTCCATGAGGATATCGTAACAAAGCCTGGCTAAGGCCATGGCAGTCATGGTGGGCACACCACCCGAGAACGCCGGGCGGCGCCCTTTGAAGGCTGCCTCAGCTTCGAACCAGGTGGCCAGGGCATCACCGATACCCGAGACCAGCCAGCGGATGGGGGCGTTGGCAATCACTTGGGTATCTACTATGACCAGATCAGGATTGCGCGGCCAGACATCCCAACCATCCAGCACGCCTTCATCGGTGTAATAGACCGTTGCGGCGCTGGTAGGAGCGTCGTTGCTGGCAATGGTCGGCAGGGAGACCATACGCGCCCCCAGAGGAGCTGCCACAGCCTTAGCCACATCGATCGCCTTACCCCCGCCAGCGCCAATGACAACATCTGCCTGCATCTCTCGGCCGATCTCGATCCCGCGCTGCACCTGGTTGCGACTGCATTCCCCAGAAAAGACAAACTCCTGCACCAACGCCTGCTCGCCTTCGAGACTGGCTTTCAGACCTGCGCCGATCAAACCAGAGACAACCTGATCCCATATGATCAGGACACGTTTCCCCAATGGAGCGATAAATTTCCCGCTGGCAGCAATAGCTCCAGCACCTTGAACATAACGACCTGGAGCAAGTAACGCTTTAATCATGATTATTCTCCTTTCAAATTGTATTAATCTGCCGCGCTGGGCGCGCCCTCAACAGCAGCATGCGGCCTGGATTTCAATGCCGTGAAAACGCCAAAGCAAAGCGCTGATACCACCACCAGGATAACCAGGGATGCCGTTCCATGAACCGCCAGTAAGCCGGTGGCTTTCAAGATTGCCATCAGGGTAAAAGTGGTCGCCAGGGTAGCAGAGGGCGGATCGATATGGTTATCGCCATGGGCAGTGAAAAGCATGCCAAAGAAATCGCCCAAAAAGGCTGCCAGGACGGCAAATGTCACGCCCCACCACAAATCAGCGCCTCCAATAGCAATGACAAACTCTGTGGATAGGGCAATGTGATGCCAGACCGGCACAGTCGTGCCATATTGAAGGAAGACCAGGCTGGCTACGCTGATGCCAAACCACACCCCAGCCAGGGCCGGCATCTGCACGGTGGAAAATGCAACTACCAAACCAAAACTGATCCCCACCACCAGCAGCTCCACCGGTTGGGTCTGCCATGGCAACCAGGCCGCAACATCACTGGCGCGCCAGCGATTATCACCCGAGCGAACCTTTCCAAAAACACCGGTTTTCCCAAACAGCAGGCGGGCAATGATGGCATTGATCACGATGGAAAAGGCGATGGGATTGGTCGCGCCGGTATCGCCGATCATCGGCAGGTTCGCCAGCGCCCACCACAAAAGATATCCCAACACCCCAAACAAGCCACCCACGATCAAAGTATCCATGCTTTTGATGCCCATCATGGCGGTGACGATGTCTCTGCCGCTGGAGAGCTTGCCTTTCTTGGCTGCGTAAGCGGCCGCGGCTGCCCCGCCGGCAAAAGACACTTGTGGGCCCAACAGAGGTCCAAAAGCGACCAAATTCATGAATGTGGCATCACCGGTCGCAGCCGTAATCCCGGCGCCAACCACAGCCGCCACGCCACATAATACGAACACCGGCAGGCCTCCCAGGGCAGCTCCCAACAGGCCTCCACCAAAGGATGCGACCAGGTACAAGAACGAGAATTCCATAGTTACCTCCATTTTTCTATGTTTTGATGGGTAGGAATAGACGCGCATCCTGAGTGTATAAAAAATATCCTCCTGCTGCCAGCGCAGGAGGAGGGAGGCCGGACCGTCCATATGGAGCGGTCCAAACGAGGGGTCAAATAATGCTTTTAGGATTTGCACACTTTGAAAAAACGCTATCTCCAGCCGAACTGTGCAACTCCTGGTTTTATTGGGGAATCAGGTTATTGCGTAAGGCGTAGGCGACCGCTTCGGTACGGCTGTTCACACCTAGCTTGCCCAGGATATTGCTGACGTGACCTTTGATCGTATATTGGCTGATGCCCAAACGTTGAGCAATCTCGGCATTGGTCAGACCGGCTGCCAGGCAAACCAGCACCTGCAATTCCCGTGGCGTCAAAGGTTCCAGAGTTGCCGGTGATAGCGTTTCAGGCGGTTCCAACTCAAGCAGGATGCTTTTTACTTCCGGAGAGAGGGTTGGTAGACCTGTATGGGTGGCGCGGATGGCATCTGCTAAGCGCTCAGCCGAGACATTCTTGAGCAAATAGCTGGTAGCGCCTGCCAGTAATGCCGACCTGACCAGCTTATCTTCACTAAAGCTGGATAAAGCAATGATCTTGATCTCTGGTTGGACCTCGTGAATGGCTTTGATAGCCGTGACCCCATCCATCTTCGGCATGACCAAGTCCATCAAGACCACCTGCGGCTGCAACTCTTGACATAGGCGGATTCCCTCTTCCCCAGAAGCGGCTTCGCCTACCATCACCAAATCCGGGAAACCGTTCAAGAAGGCTGCCAGCCCTTCACGGAGCATGTCATGATCATCGACGATCAGGACGCGAATCGGTGTACTTTCAATCATCGTCTTGTGTGGCCTCCCTGGAAGAAGCAAGCGGGCAGGTGATCAAAACCTGCGTACCAGCGTTAACCTTGCTATCAATTTTTAGATGAGCGCCAATAGCTGCGGCGCGTTCATGCATGATGCTAAAACCAAAACCTTCCGCCACTTGTTCAGGATCAAAACCGCGACCGTCATCCCGGATCGAAAGTTGGAGGTAGTCCTGCTCCCAGGTCAAATCCACCCAGGCCTGCGTAGCGCGGGAATGCTTGGCAGCATTATTGAGGGCTTCCTGGGCCAAACGGTAAAGGCCGGCCTTTACCTCCGCCGCAAGCGTGCCTTCGTCTGAGGCGTTCACCTGGATATCGATTTTTTTATGGCTCATGACCGCTTCTGCCAGTTGATGCAACAGGTCTGCCAGACTAGCTTTTTCCAGAGCGGAGGGCCGCAGCTCGAGCAGGAGGGTACGCATCTCAGCCAGGGCGCCACGCGTCAGGCGTTGCAACCTGGTCAGGTTTTGCATTCCATCTTCCGGATCACGCGCCCAATTCGCTGGTAACACGTCGGCAATCAGCGTGGCAGTCCACAAGGTTTGACTGATAGCGTCGTGCAAATCACGCGCCAGGCGCTGCCGTTCCTCCAGGGCAGCCAGCTCAGAGGCGCGTTGGTACAGACGCGCGTTTTGGATGGCCAGGGCGGCCTGATCGGCAAATGCCTGCAAACGTTCTGCTTGCACGGAACCGAAAAAGCCCGGCACTGCGCTGTTCAAGTTGATAAAACCAATCACCTGTCCGGCCCGGTGAATCGGGGCGCCCAGGTAAGAGCGCACCCAGGTTGTCTCTGGTTGGTGAATCCAGTCGGGCTGATCCTGCGTATCCTCGACAATCACCGGACAACGGGTTTGTCGCATCCGCTCCAGGTTTGGCAACTTATTAACCGGGAAGGAGCGCTCAAGGCCTGCTTCTGCCATCAACTGATCTTCCGTATGATGCTGGCGCACCACCTGAGCCTGGCCATCTTCAACCAAAATGATATTGGCGGTGTCGTGCGGCACAACCCGCTGAATTTCAGAGAGGATATGATCCAAGACTTCGTCAAGCTGGAGCGTACTGTTGAGTACCGCAGCGATATCTTGCAAGGCCTCCGCCAGGGTGCGCTGCTCTCGCTCACCAGCGGTGCGCTCCTGGACCCGCACCTCGAGCTGGTCATGCGCCCTTTGCAAGGCATCTTCGGCTTGCTTGCGCTCAGTGATATCCTGGATGATGACCTGAATCAGCTCCTCGCCAGTATGCAGATCTTTCACCATGTAGGAGTCGTGGATAGCCCACTTTTTCTTCCCAGCCAGGGTAATAAATGGGTATTCCAGGTTTCGGGCATGTCCGTGCTGCTTGATCCGCTGGCGGAGATTTTTATGGGGTAAGACATAAATCAATAGATCAGCAATATTCGACCCTATCAGTTCTTTTGGTTCTGCGTAATAATCTTCTATTTCCAGGATACGCATTGCGCCGCGATCCATGAATTGGATTACACCATCGAAACGGTAACGGTAGAGGCCTATACCAGCAAATTCGATGGCCTCCAGCCGAATTGAATCCAACTCATCATCACTAAGGGGTAGGGGATTAGCCTGAGCCATTGCGCCAAGTATAGATCAATTCGATTGGGCTGTCTATAAAGAACGCCAATTTGGGATAGGCGGTTATTATGAATTTGAGCATTTTTTGCGCCCTATTTTCTAAATTAGAATTATACAATATATTTACATTATTTGTATAATGGTGTATAATCAATATAATAACAATCAAGTTAATCAGGAGAAATAAACGATGAATCAAATGATGCGCACCGGAAAAATTACTATCTTGATCGCAGCAGGCTTGTCATTTTTATTATCGGTATATTTGTGGTTTGCCGGCTACAAAGACCAAGGGCTTTTCGTGGGAATCTGGGTACCATCCATCCTGTCCTTTGGCGCTTTAATATATTCCGGAAGGACCGAATAATGGACGAAATATATTTGTTCATATTCGGAATATTTGCTACCATTCTTGCCATTGGTCCATTGGTGATTGCGGCTATCAGTGAAGCATCATCAAAAGAAAAGAAATAAACTTGCCAGTTGTTTAAATACTGCTCAAGAATTTTGCTGCCAATGCCTGGATTTCAGCACGTTCATCCTCTGCAATCCGCTTGACCCCCAAAACACCTGGACCCATGCGCGGGTTTGCCAGCAGCGTCGCCTCATTTTCCAGGATAAAGTTCCAGTACAAGTAATTGTACGGGCAGGCCTGGCTGCCAGTTCTGCGGCGGGGATCAAAACGGCAATTCGAGCAGTAATCACTCATGCGGCGGATATAGTTTGCCGAGGCGATGTAGGGCTTGGTAGCCGTCCTGCCACCATCAGCATACAAACCCATCCCCAGCACATTTGGCAGCATCACCCATTCATAGGCATCAATGTACACTGCCGAAAACCAATCATTGACAGCCCCGGGTTCAATACCAGCCAGCAAGCAAAAATTGCTCAAGATCATCAGGCGCTCAATATGGTGGTTGTAGCCGCCCTGGATGGCCCGTCCAATCACCGTGTGCAGGCAGTTCATCTCAGTTTCCCCACTCCAAAACCAAGCTGGCAACGCTCGAGAAGCGCCCCAGTAATTGGCTTGCTTAAGTTCAGGCATCTGCCGCCAATACTGCCAAACCATATATTCGCGCCAGCCAATCACCTGGCGGATAAAACCCTCGGCAGAGTTCAAGGGCAGGCTGCCCTGGCGATAAGCTGCTTCCACCGCCCGAGCGACCTCAAGGGGCTCCAGCAATCCGATATTTAAATAAGGTGATAAACAGGAATGAAACAACAGCGGGTGCGCCTGGCTCATGGCATCTTCATACGAGCCAAAATTGGTTAGCCTGTTTTCAATAAAATCCCTCAACGCTGCCTGCGCCTGGTCTCGGGTTACAGCCAAGTTAAATCCGCTCACAGTTCCAATTCCACCCCCTATCTCTTCAACATATGCCATCACCTGGCGGGTTAGCTGATCCGGTTCGAAAGTCAGGGGAGAGGGTACTGCCAGATCTTGGGGAAGTTTCTCGCGATTATGCGTGTCATAATTCCACTGCTTCCCGACCGGACCTCCATCAGGCTCCATTAACAAGTCAAAATGACGGCGCATCGAGCGGTAAAAAGTCTCTTGTACCACTCGTTTGGTTTCAGGTACATCTGGCGCTGGGTTGAACTGCCCAATCAAGAATTGGATGTTCGGATGAATTTGAACCGGCAGCCCCAGTATTTGTTCCAAGCGTTCCTGAAAGCCACGCCCAGCATATTCGCTGGCCGCCATCATCACCAACCGCGCTGGGTGATATTCTTGGATATGTTGGCGTAGTCCGGACAGGGTATCTGTTGATAAACGGTAATCTACCGCGATTCCCTGTGCTTTCAGCTGGTCCGCATAATGGCGCATGGCGCTAAACAGCAACGCCAGTTTTTTACGCTGGTAGGGAAGCCTGCTGGCGCGGGCCAGGCTCACCACCATGACAACTTGGAGGGGAACGGCCTGGGCTTTGACCGCCTGCAAGGCGGGATGGGCCGGCAGAAGCTGGTCTCCCAGGATCCAGACCGAGACACTGCTGCGCATCATTGAAAGTTAACTCAAGTCCAGCGGCCCTTGGGAGCCTTCCTGATAAGCCTCAAGGATGCGCCTGGCAATATCATCAGATTGCAGATGGTGAGGCGGCAGCTTGAAGGGCACTTTCTCCCAAAAGCGGGTCGCTACAGCAGCAGGGCGAACTACGCTGACCTTGCGCCGGGTCTCCTTGCGCACGACTTCTGCAAACGCTTCCAGGCCTGCCTTTGCCGCTGCATATGCACTCAGCCCCGGCAAGCGCAACCGCTCGTGGACCGCACCCAGGTAAAACAGGTGCGCCTGAGGGGCAAGCAAAGGCAACGAATGCTGGGTGGTCAAAAATGCGCCGGTCAGATTAGCGTCCAAAATTTGCTGCCAGATCTGCTGGGGCATATCCGCGACCGGCTGGGATAGGATATCCCCGCAGGCATACACAAACAGGGAAACCTCATCCGCTTCCTGGCTCATGCGGGTCACAGCTGCCTGAACTGCAAAAGGACTCGCCACATCGGCGTCATAACAGTAGGGCGTCAGCTCTTCCAGCGCATCAACCCCACGACCAGCAGCCAAAACATCCCAATTCAACGAGCGTAAGTGAGCGACCAGAGCGCTGCCAATTCCACCAGCGGCGCCCCAGATCAATGCAACAGGATTCATGGTTTTCCTCCCAAATATAGAAACAGCTCTATAAAAATATCGTTGTGTAATTCCAGGTTTTGGCTGCAAGCGCTCTGCAGCGCGCTTATACTGAAAAAATGACAACCTTATCCAGAAATTCAATAATCAAACGGTCTCATCGATTATACTATTTGTGCTCGATCAAGAAATGGATCTCTGGGGAATAACCGTTTTGAAAACCCAATTCTGATATTCTCTGAGGCTAAATCCCAAAGAAAAAATATTGGTTTATTAAAGGAAACAAGCATGTCACAAGTCATCTGGTGGGTCCGGCGCGACCTACGCCTTGCAGATAATCCAACACTACAGGCAGCCTTACAAGAAGGGCAGGTCCTTCCCGTTTTTATTTTGGATCCCCATCTACTGGCTCGCACACCGGCCCGGCGGCAGGCGTTCCTGTTCGAAGGTCTGCAAAGGTTATCCGAGAGCCTGGATGCCCGTGGCAGCCACCTGACCATCCGGAAGGGCGATCCAGTTGAGGTCCTATCAGCTCTGCTGGCAGAAAGCAAAGCGGAAGGCATTTTTGCAGAAGAGGATTTTACGCCATACGCCCGCCAACGAGACGCCCAAGTCGCCGGTCGCCTGCCATTACGACTCATCCAGGGTCAAACCGTCCACCACCCCTCTGGCGTACTCAAGGGGGATGGCAGGCCTTATACTGTCTTTACTCCCTTCAGCCGGGCCTGGAAAGCCGCTCTTCCCCCTCGCCTATCAACGCTTCCGAGGCCGGAGAGGCTGATCCCTGTCTATGCTCTGCCTTCTGACCCCCTGCCAGAATATTCTACACAGCCCTCCTTCCCAGCCGGAGAAGCCGAAGCCCAACAACGTTTGAATACTTTTTTGGATGAGCAAATCTATGCCTATGCAGATAGCCGCAACACCCTGGATCAGGATGGGACCTCACTCCTTTCCCCATATATCCACTTCGGCATGATCTCGCTGCGTCAGGCTGCCGCGGGCGCTTTAACTCGCATGAGCGAGGCTACGGACGGCCCGGCTGCCAAAAGCGCTGAAACCTGGCTGAACGAATTGATCTGGCGTGAATTTTATATCGCCATCCTTTACCATTTTCCGGCTGTACTCCACCAAAGCTTCCGCTCCAATTTGCAGCGCGTCAAATGGCAGAACACTCCAGCAGACCTGGATGCCTGGCAGCAAGGACTGACTGGTTACCCGGTGGTGGATGCCGGCATGCGCCAATTAAGCCAACTCGGTTGGATGCATAACCGGGCGCGTATGATCACAGCTTCTTTCCTGGTTAAAGACCTGCTGGTAGACTGGCGACTGGGCGAGGAATGGTTTATGAAAAACTTAATGGACGGCGACCCGGCAGCCAATAACGGCGGCTGGCAGTGGACGGCCGGTACAGGCACGGATGCTGCGCCATATTTCCGCATCTTTAATCCCATCCTGCAATCCAAGAAATTCGACCCACAGGGCAGCTATATCCGTCGTTGGGTACCCGAGCTGGCAGGCGTCCCCGAGCGCTTTATCCACAGCCCCTGGGAGATGCCGGACGATGTGTGCAAACAGGCCGGCTGTGTGATCGGGCAAGACTACCCCGCACCCATCGTTGACCACTTCATGGCTCGCCAGCGAGTATTGGAGGTCTACGGCCAGGCAGCAAATAAATTATGATCTGACCTAGCTGCTCAGGTTAAAAACTTCGCAACAGCAGAATCTCGAAAAACGGGAATGCAGGGTAGGCTACCCTGCATTCCCGTTTTTCGAGGCATTTCCCATTAAATTAATCGGTTAAATTAGAATATGAATAACTTACAATATATAGTAAAATAGTCATATTGCTTTCTCTGCAAATCACAATCTTGGTCATTGATAACCAACGTAGAGGGATTGATTTCGCAAGAACTACAAATGATGAGCTTGGCTAGCTGACGCTACCTGCTCACCCAATTTGTTTGAGATTACCTTATCTGCGAAGCCACGACTCTGCGCTCTATTGGGTAGGTTTATATATATGAGCGATATAATCTGGGCAGCATTATTTGCAGGATTTTTTGGGATTTGTTTGGCCGGCTATCTGACCAGCCACCCACTCAAAATGAGCCGCTACCTTTTGGCAGCAGCTTTTGCTTTCACCATGATGCTGGTTGTGTTTTTTACGAGATTCCCCAACAGCGGCTTGGGGTGGGGCATTGGGCTTTCTTTTCTGGCTATGCTGACCGGTTATATGGGGATGGCGCGTAAGGTGCTCTCCCGTGAAGACGACCGCCCCTTGCCCAGCCTGACCCGCTCAGCGGAGGATCCAGGCTTAGGGCACACAGCAGTAGTATATTTCACCCACGGTGAGCCTGAGACCTTTGACCCAATTGGCTGGATCAACCAGTTTCGCGAATTTGACGAGCAAAAGATACCATTTGTGCCTTTTATTGCTCGTCCTTTTTTTATTTATGCCCTGCGAAAAAAATACCTGCAAGTGGGCAAGAGTGACCACCGCTCTACACACCAGAAAATGATTCGCAGCCTGGAGGAGTCTTTTCGCCAGGCAGGGGATACGACCACTCGCTTCTACCTGAGTTTCCTGGATGATAACCCTCGCCCGGATGCAGCCGTGATCCAAGCTCTTAACGATGGCGCCAGCCTCATTGTGGTCAGCGAGGTATTCCTGACTGTTTCCAACCACACCGCCGAGGGTAAAGAACAGATTGCGGGAGTCTTACAGGGCTTTCCGAACATCCCTGCTCGCTACACCGGACCGTTACACGACTCGCTCACCCTGCAGCGTATGCTTTTGGAACGAGCCAACAGCAACAATAGCTTTGCCGACAAGAGCAAAATCGGGGTTCTGCTGGTTGGGCACGGACAACCTGATCAATGGGATCGCCAATGGCCCACCGAGACCGAGCAAGAGATTAGCTTTCGTTTAGAAGTGCTGAAGCATTTTGAGGCTGATGGCTATAAAAAGGATAACCTCAGCCTGGCCTGGATGGAGTTTAAACAACCCCAACCGGCTGAAAAGATCGAGCAGTTCTTACAGAACGGCGTTGAAGAATTGCTCTACTTTCCGGCAGCCATCAGCGCGGATAGTATTCACAGCCAATATGATATCCCTGAGCTGGTGCACAAAGCCAAGGTGCCAGAAGGCTTTACCATGAAAAACCTGGGGGCGTGGAACGATGACCCCCTGGCAATCCAGGCGATTAAAGAGAAAATCGATGCAGCCATAGCTACTTTCTAACCCATCTATGACCCACAGCCGGATTATCGATTTAGAAAAATATCAGGGGGGCGATAAGATAGGCAGGAAAGCACTCAACCTGCGCTGGATGATCCAGCATCATTACCCGGTTCCCAAAACTTACGTGCTTCCTTACCAGCCGGGAGAAAGCAGACTTGACACTGACAAAGCTTTTCAGGATGAGCTTAAGTTCGAATTAGAAAAAATCCTTAATCCAGATCAGGTTTATGCAGTCCGTTCTTCAGCCAATCTGGAAGACAGCACTCATCTTTCTTATGCAGGCCAATTTACGACCTACCTGAGCCTGAGTGGCGTTCAGGAAGTATCCAATGCCATCATTCAGATTTTTGGCGCGGGTGTTTCCGAGACGATCCAGGCCTACACCAGCAAAACAAATCAGGATGCCAGCAAGCTACAAATGGCGGTCATCATTCAGGAGATGGTCCAGCCGGTTGTGTCTGGCGTTGCCTTTAGCAAAAACCCATTGACAGGTTTGGATGAAGTGATCGTAGAGGCCGTGCAGGGCAGCGGTGAAGCCCTGGTACAGGAGGGCAAGACTCCCGACCGGTGGGTGAACAAATGGGGTAAATGGGTCACCCAGCCCATTGAAAGTCAAATTGATTTGCAGCTCATCCAACAGGTCGTCTCTCAGACAAACCAAATTTCCCAGGCCTACGGGGCGCCAGTCGACCTGGAATGGGTATATAACGGGCAGGAATTGTACTGGGTTCAGCTACGCCCGATCACCCACCTGGATGAAGTCAATATCTACTCAAACCGCATCTCTAAAGAAGTATTCCCCGGCATGATCAAGCCGCTGGTATGGTCGGTGAACATCCCTCTGGTTAACAGCGCCTGGATCCAGTTGTTTACCCGCTTGATCGGCAAGAATGACCTGCAACCCGATGAGCTGGCGCGTTCCTTTGCATACCGGGCCTATTTCAATATGGGCGTGATCGGGCAAATATTTACCATGCTTGGTTTCCCAAAAGAATCACTCGAATTATTGATGGGCATGCAAGGGGGTGATGAGCGCCCGCGCTTCCGCCCTTCTCGAAAAACCATGCGCCACCTGCCGCGCATGCTGGTCTTTGGGGCGAGGTTGCTCGGTATAGGCTCAAAGATCATGCCAGCCATGCGGCAAATCCGGGCAGAGTGTGCCACCTTGCAAGCCCAACCCCTACAAAACATCGATGAAACGGGCCTGTTAGCAGAGATCGAGCGGTTATACCTGATCAACCAAAAAGCGGCTTATTTCAATATCCTGGCGCCATTGCTGATGGGCTTGTACAACCTCATTCTCAAGCGCCAGCTTTCGACCATTGGCGTGGATTTCTCTGCCTTTGACCTTACTCACGGATTAACAGAACTGGAAGATTACGATCCAAATCCATATCTGCGCCAATTGGCAGACCGCTTCAACCAGTTAGAAGAAACGACCCGTTCCCAGCTTGCAGCCAGCGCTGATCTAGATGGGGCAAACTTTCCGGAGCTTTTCCAAAAAGAAATAACTGAATTTATCCACAAATTTGGCCACTTGAGCGACAGCGGTAATGATTTCTCTTCCATTCCCTGGCGAGAGAACCGGCCCTTAGTATTACAAATGATCCAATCCGAAGCCCAACGACAAAGAGACGCTGGGCCGAAATCAGATAGCGACCAGGAAATTCGCCAGGACAAAGACCAAACCAGCAGATTGGATCAGTCGGGCAGCAAATTAACGTGGGAGAAGCTCAGGCTAACCCGCCTACAGCGTTTGCGCATGGGCCCGACCTACCGGCGTGCTCGCCAATTCCGACTATACCGAGAGGCAGTCAGCTCGACATACACTTATGGATACGGCTTATTCCGTGTATATTTCTTAGAGGTAGGACAGCGCTGGGTTAAGCGCGGTCTGCTGGAATCACCAGATGATATTTTTTACCTGTCGTGGGAAGAAGTCAAAGCATCCATTCAACCTGAGAAGCTACCAGCTCAAGAAAGCGGTGCGGGCAACTATGCCGATTTGGTGGCAAAGCGGAAGCGCGAGATGGAATCCAGCCGGGACTCGATCCTTCCGGAGATCATTTACGGGAACGAATTGCCGCCCATGCAAAACCCCGATCAACTCGGAGATGTCCGCCAGGGCATCCCCAGTTCAGGCGGTTATTATCGCGGACCAGCCAAGGTAATTCAAAGCGTGTCAGATTTTGGAAAGCTCTGCAAGGGCGATGTACTGGTGATCCCATTTTCAGATGTGAGCTGGACTCCATTGTTTACCCGGGCCGGAGCGGTGGTAGCAGAATCGGGCGGTATGCTATCGCATAGCTCGATCGTGGCGCGTGAGTTCAACTTACCTTGTGTCGTGTCGGTGCCCCTGGCCTGCCAGATTCCTGATGACACCATCCTGACCGTCGATGGTTATAAGGGCGAGGTCCACTTGCACAACGACAGATGACCTATCAGCGTGATGGACTTGGGAATGTGATGGCGCAAGTCATTCCCCAATGTAAGCGTGGATCTGATCCCTGCATTAAAATCTTGGTTGTATAAGTGATATCGCCGCGCTGCTCCTGGTAAATCCGCTCAATTGAGATCACTTCACTGGCAAAGGTAAGCTCCGGCAGCGCATCGACAACGATTGTGACTCTTTGACCCGGGGCTACTTCAACAACATCGATTTCAGTCAGGTTTTCCGTTTCCACCATCCACTGCAAAAGGTCAGCCAGCCAAACCACCGGAACCCCTGCAGCAACCTGCTCGCCAACTTTTAGATTTATCCCCATCACCTGCCCGTCCATACTCGCCCGGATTGCCAGCGCCTCTAAATTGGCCTGGGCTGCCGCCAGTTGGCTTTCTGCAGCTCGCCGGCGCGCCTCAGCTGCTGCCAAAGCGCCGGTATCAGGACCTTTACGAACTTCGTTGTATTGCTCTTGAGCCAGTTCCAGTTGGCTGCGAGCAACGAGTAAAGCCATACGGGCCTGGTTCAAATTGAACTCTCTCCCAACAGCTACCAGCGAGTTATACTGCCTTATTGCATTGTCATAGGCAAGCTATGCATTGGCCAATTCTTCCATGAAACGCACCCGGGTCAGGTTATCGCGGTCTTCATCATCATAGTCTTCGTAATTTGTCCGCGCAGTCTCCAACTCGTCTTCTGCCCGAATCACCTGAGCATCCGCCAGATCAGCATCCGCCTCTACAGAACTACTCTGCCAATATTCCAATTGCTGTTCAGCATTCTCGACAGCCTGCCTGGCGTTATAGACCGATTGAAGGGCAAGTTGCTGTTCTGCTTTCAGCTGATCGTTCAAGGCCTGGTAGGCTTGCTCTGCCAGCACTAGCTCCAGCTGAGCGGCAGAGACTGCTGCTTCAAGAGCCTCCCGGTTTCCCAAGCGAGCCAAGATATCGCCTTTCTTAACCATATCTC
>JAWOHN010000162.1:0-15163 GCA_046485135.1 Anaerolineales bacterium
ATTACGGCGGTGGGAGGATTTCGAGTAAAATCAGTTCATGCCTGCCCTCTCTGTTCTCATGCCTTGCTATAACGCAGAGATGACATTAGAGGAATGTCTGCAGAGCTTGAAAACCCAAACTCTGGTTGATTTCGAGGTCATTCTGGTGAATGATGGCTCAACAGATAATACCGGCAAAATATTACATAAATGGGCTAATGAGGATGTACGTTTCAAACCCATATCCCTGACTCACGTTGGAATCATCCGAGCATTAAATACTGGATTGTACTTTTGTAAAGCCCCTTACATAGCCAGGATGGACGCAGATGATCGCTGCCACCCAGATCGCTTGGCCAAGCAAGTTGGCTATTTGGAAAACAATCCCGCTGTGACAGTGGTGAGTTGCCTGGTGCAGGGTTTTCCGCAGGAACAGGTGCGGGAAGGCTTTCAAATCTATATCGAGTGGCTGAACTCACTGGTAGAAGATGCTGCGATACGCCGGGAGATATTTATCGAAAGCCCTCTGGCGCACCCATCTGTCACATATCGTCGCAGGGCAATCCTGAAAGCAGGCGGCTACCAGGAGCATGGTTGGCCAGAGGATTACGATTTATGGCTACGCTTATACCTGGCTGGGGCACGGTTTGGCAAAGTCCCACAGGTACTCTTAGAATGGCGAGAGTATCCTCAACGCCTGACCCGCACGGATAGCCGTTATTCCCTGGAAAATTTCCTGAGGGCTAAAGCCCATTACCTGACCCAGGGACCCTTAAGCGACCGGGATGCAATTATCATTTGGGGAGCAGGTATGATCGGTAGGCGTCTGAGCAAGCACCTTAAGCGCCAGAATTGTCCCCTGAGGGCTTTCATTGATATCGACCAACAGAAAATCGGCCGCTTTCGTTATGATCTACCGATCCTATCGCCCACAGCATTGCCCAATTTACTGGCTGCATACCAAAACCCGATTGTTTTAGCCGCTGTGGGAGCCCGCGGCGCCCGTCAGCTTATCCGTCAACAATTGAATGCAATGGAACTAGAAGAAGGCCAAGATTGGTTGGGAGTTGCCTAATATTACGGCCTTGAGGTTATGAGGCAATCGATGGAGTAAACAATGAATGTATCCGATCACATAATAAGCGGAATGTCATTTGAACAAACCTTCTTGGTTGAGGAGGAACACCTAGCAAAGCATATTGGGAGCGGGTCTGTGCGGGTACTGGCCACCCCCTGGATGATTGCCTTTATGGAAAGGGTCTCCCACCAGCTCCTGGCAAACCGACTTCCATCAGGCTACTCCAGCGTCGGGTTTATTGTTGATATACAACATATGGCTCCATCCCCGGTAGGCTCAATTGTAAAAGTTCGCGCGAATGTCGTTAAAGTTTCTGGTGTCCAGGTTAGCTTTGAGGTGCTGGCCTGGGATGAACACGAGCAAATTGGTAGAGGACGCCACATTCGGGTAATTATCCAACCAGAGCGTTTCTTAAAACGGGTTGCCAGCAAAGCTGCATCCGCCCAGGATGCACACTCTAAGGAAATCCAAGCAAGTTAATGATAACTATCCTTTTTGACGGTTGGTCTTTGAGTTATCACCCCAACAGCCCCAGCGCGCTGCACTTGCTTACCATCCTGGAGGCTTGTCCACAAGGAGTGGAACCAGTGGTGGTACTACCGTCTTCTCCCCCAGAGTGGTTTCCAATTGATGAAACTACCCGGATGCAACCAACACCAAACACAAGCGCAGCTCGCCTCTATTGGGAGCAGCGAACCTTGCCGGAAACGGCCCGCCGGTTGGGTGCGCAGCTTATACATCTAACGTCGTTGACACCGGCGTTGATTGCCTCTGTCCCCACTGTAATCAGCCCGGCTGGGTTTGGTACACCGAAAACTTGGGGGGCACAGTCTGTTGACATAGCTGATTATGAAGATAGAGTTGAGATAGATACATCTTGGGGTTTTACCGATCGCATACGCCACTCCCTGGCTAGAGCTGCATTGGATAGGGTAGCAGCAATCTTATGGCCAACAGATTTACCCTATTCGCCACACCAACGAACGCCTAATTATGTACGAAAAATATCCCCGACCATCCACCCCGCCTTTCTGACCCCCCAAGCCAGGCCGGGTAATCACGTGCTTAAGGATTTTCCTGAGGCATATTTCCTCTATCATGGCCCTTGCAACCGGCGCGCCATCCAAACCTTGCTCCGGTCCTGGAGCTGGGTAGCCGGCCCCATTGGAGAAAACTGCCCTCTGGTTCTGGCTGGTTTGGATGAAACAGAACGCCAAAAAGTTTACCACCAACTTCCTGAATATGACCTGGGAGAAACCGTGCATTTACTGGCGCCGATGTCCCCGCAGGAACTGGCAGGACTGTATCAAGGGTGCAGCGGATTATTTCACCCCACTCAGGTGTCGTTGTGGGAAGGACCAGTTCGCCAGGCTTTAGCCAGTGGCCGGCCGGTTGTTGCTGCTAAAACCGAGCTGGCAGAAGCCCTGGTTGGGCCAGCTGCTTATCTGATGGATGCGCGAGACGCCCGGGCGATGGGCGCAGCCCTGATCACAATTGTGGTAGAAGAAAGTATCGCCACAAGCCTTTCCAGGGCGGCCCAAGAGAGGTCGACTCAATGGGACCCCACGCTATTCAGGGAACAACTCAGCTTTACCTACCGGGATTTGTTAGGGAAATGATAAGATGGGTCCGTTCAATGGAGATCTATCTATACTGTATAGCAGGAAGCTAACTTTTTGTTTTGAGCAGCCTGCCTGCAAAGATGGTTAACCCCAACGCAGAGAGAAGGAAAATCCCCCCAATAATACCCAACAAGGGCGATCTTCCGCCAGTCTCAGCTGGCGCCGCCTGAGCATTGGTTGTTGAGCTAGCATGGGCCGCAAAACCCAGGTAGGTGATATCACCAGCCGCCAGGCTTACCGAGCGATTGGTTTGTGTCGTGGCGTTGTAGCCATCTGGAACAGCAACGCTAACCGTATATGTGCCTTCCAGAAGCTGCTCAAAACACTGGTAATCCAGTCCGGCGACGGTGCTCTCTGTGATCGAAACCGTACCAGACCGGTTGTTAATGCTGATTGCCCCCCCGGGAATAGATGGCTCTTCCTCTTGACGGAACGAGTCGCCATTAAGGTCGTTATACAAAAGGATACAAATAATCCCCCAACCTGGCTCAGAGGTGGGTGTTGGAAGAGCTGGCTCAGAGATCGCGGTCGGCCCTGGCGTAGGTGTTACCTCTGCCGGTCCAGCATAACCCAATAATATTTCATCCCCAGGTCTGGTGATTGGATTATCGCCCCACATATTCAGCTGTCGTAGTTCTTCAATAGGGATATTAAAGCGAGCTGCGATCGTCCAGGGACTCTCGTCTGTGACGATAAAGATAATGCGCCCATCCGGACCGGGGGTCGGTGTCGGAACATATGTATATTGGGGTGCTGGAGCTGCAGTGGCGGGCAGGTTCATCCCAACTGCCAGGAGAGCAGCCAAACCCACAAGCAAAGCCAGAGCAATGCGCTTATTCATAAGTATTTCTCTTTCACCAATCAAGGTGATTATACTTGAAATGGGCTAACCTACAGCTATGCTTACCCGAGACCTCATTCGACAAAACCGCGCCGCAGACGAGCCAACGCTGCCAGCGCCAATAGGTTGAAAAGAACAGCTGCCAGTGTACTTGCGTAAAATCCTAGTCCAAAGATCGGAACAGCAATCAATGCTCCGGTGGCTCGCCCCAAGGAATGACTGGCTACATTGGCAGCCATCAGCGTAGCTCTGGAGGCGGGCAAGATCTCTGTCATCAAAGGGAGAGTACTAACCAGGGTAAATTCAAAGGTCAGATAAAATATAAAAAGACCCACAAACGCGCCAGGCAGGTTTGTGCCTAACACAGGTAAGGCAAGAGCAGCGATACAATTAAGTATCAATCCAATGCCCACAGAACGCGCTTTTCCTAAACGGTCCACCAGCGCGCCCACCATGGTTTCTCCCCCCAGCTCAGAAAAGCCAATTACCGCCGAAGCTACCCCTAAAGCTGCAATACGCAGCCCGAACGAACTCTCCATCCAAACCCCAAACACCAGGTTTACCACTTCGTTAGCTGTGCTGATAAACAACCCCACTAACAAACCAGCTACGGCTGGCTGATAGGTAAAAACAGATCTTAAGTTCAACAACAGGTTCGGCTTGTTTACCCCTGTAACCTGGTCACGCGGCAACATCCAAGCAAGCCCAAGCAGAGAAACAAGTCCCAAGATCGATAGAAGCGGAAAGGGAGCCATCCAGCCTCCCCTGGCAATCAGGTAACCTACCAGCGGTACACCCACTATAAAGCTAAATGACCAGCCTAGTTCTGTTATTGCCATAGCCAGACCGCGGCGGCGATACGCAATACGGTCTCCCAGGTAAGCTTGCATGGCAGGATCAAAGGTATATTTTGATAATGTTGTAAAAATCAAGGCCAGTACAAAAGCAGGGAAAGTGGGGTACAGGACAACCAGGGACACCCCTCCACTGAACAAAACCATGCCGAAAAGCATGCCGGTTTTCCGCCCACGACTATCCGCGATGGAGGCCAAAAATGGTCCAAACACACCTACCAATCCGCGCGTCGTCAGGGCTAACGAAAGGCTGGGAAGGTCAACACCCAGCCCCCGGCTAAATACAGGCAAAAAAGGATATACCATGCGATGGCTGGTATTCACGACCATGCGGATGGCGGAAAAGACGACAATTTGAAAACGTAGGGATTCTTTCAAATGTCTTGGGGCTGCATCATCGTTCAAGACTGTACCAAACCCGAGAAATTTGTGTTGCTGTCAGCAGGAGCAAGATCAATATCAAAATAAAGAAGACTTGTATGCTGGTTGCATTACTATTGAGAATTGGAGACACCGGGTGTAAAACCTCATCCATCCCCTGCATCGCGCTGAAAAGAGCGACCGCAAAGCCAATATTCGCAACAGACGCCCAATTTGCGCCTAGAAAGGATACACCCGTCTGGAGCAGCAATCCGGTAACTGCAAAGCTAAAAGGTATACGCCAACGCGGCTCATCTAAAAACAACCCATTCCAATTCGCTGACATAAGATAAAGGGACATGGGTAGAAATGTGATCCAAAAAACCATAGCTGTACGACCCAGTGCACGGGACCAACTGTTTATCGATTGGCTGCGTTTCAGAATTGCAACCAGACCCACCAAAGCAGCTGCTGCAAACACCACCAGGCCAACCCACACCCACGCCCCATGCAGGTAAACGATGCGGGCATTTGAACCCAAAGTTTTCTCCAACGGGGCAAAGGCAGTTACAAAACCAGCCAGTATAAGCAAAACTATGGACCAGAAGAGAGGGGATTTATACATCGTTCTGCTCTCGGAATGATGCAAATGCAAACCGCCACATTTAATTTGACATGACTTCGTCTGCTTGCTTCAGGGTTTGGCAAATTGACACAGACGCTTGAAAATAACTTAAGGTTAATTTAATAGTTTTCACCAGAACAACCTGAAGTATACATCACTTTATCGCCAGAGTATTCAGATCGATCAGGAGCCTTCATAGGAATATGCCTTAAAAGTAACGCAAAAAATCCCCTCCTGCACGAAAAACAGAAAGGGATTCAAGGCTTTACAGGAACAATATTAGTTGACGCTCAGGAAGGTGTCAAAGGTGGTCCGATTCAACCGGTTGATTAATTCTGCCTGGGCTTCAGCCCACACCGGCTTCATCAGGCAAGTATCACCAAAAGTGCACACGCCTCCACAGCCCACGCACTCGTTGAGCAGGATCGGTCCATCAATAGCCTCGACAACTTCTAGAACTGATATCTCTGCTGGCAAGCGCGCCAGGGACACTCCACCTCGAGCCCCCCGAGAGGTCTGAAGCAGACCGGCTACCGACAATTGAGATACAATTTTCGCCAAGAAGGAGGGGGGAATGCGTTGATCTGAAGCAATCTGGCTGGTAGCAGCACGCTCATCTGGTCCGAGACGACTCAGGTAGATTACTGCACGGAGTGCATAGTCAGCTTGACGAGTGATTTGCATGTGATACTTCCTTTCAAAATTTATTTTTAAGAAAAATCTTGTGTAATCCAAGATTAAAGATATTTTAGAGTGGTTTGAACCTATTTACAAGTGACAGAGGTCATTCTCAACAGATGACTGTTGTCTATAAATATGTGAAAATAGGTCTGCTTGGGAGTGTCAATAGACATTATCAGACTCTATGTGATTCCAGTAAGGTTGTCGCCGGATTTTGGGGTTGCAAACGGCGCACGCCGTTTGCAACCCCAAAATCGCGTGTTCACAAACAATTTTCTAGCGCTCCCTCGTTTATTAATACAGAGACAGTCCTATTCTTATATGGTAAGATTAGGCGTTTATAATTGGGAGGGTACAGTTTCATCAAATTTCATTAGTTACTCAGCCGAGCCGAGAAAAACTAAAAAAAGGTATGCGCAGGGGGGCATACAGCCCCTGTGCATACCTTTTTTTAGAAATATTCCTCCGAGGAGTCTCCTGCCTGGGTAATTAGCACAATTATTTATTCAAATCTTGGAGGTCGTTCAAATGAAGGAAATTTGCGTTGTTGGAGTAGGTTATGTTGGGTTGGTTACCGCAGCCTGCTTTGCAGATCTGGGCAACCGGGTGATTGCGCTCGATATTAGCGAAGAGAAAGTGAAAGGTCTTAAAAAAGGCATTATGCCCATCTATGAGCCCGGATTAAAGGAGATGGTTGACCGGAACACGGACACAGGAAGGCTAACTTATACCACCTCCTATCAGGAAGCTCTGCAGAAGACTGAATTTGCATTCATTGCTGTCGGCACACCTTCCGGGGTAGACGGAGAAGCCGATCTTAGATATGTTGCAGCAGCGGCGCGTTCCATTGCAGAGAACATGCGTGGACCGCTGATAATCATCAATAAGTCCACCGTTCCAGTAGGCACAGGCGATTGGGTAGCGGACATCGTCCGCAGCCATCAAACCGAAAACATACCTTTCGCGGTCGTCTCCTGCCCAGAATTTTTGAGAGAGGGCTCCGCGATCAGTGATTTCATGCAACCTCACCGGACTGTATTGGGGTCCTTGGATCCTGACGCAGCAGAGAAGGTGGCTCAACTGCACCTGCCTCTGCGAGCCCCAATCATGATCACCGATTTGCGCACAGCGGAAATGATTAAGTATGCTTCAAACGCCTTCCTGGCTACAAAAATTTCCTTTATCAATGAGATTGCCAACATCTGCGAGGAATTAGGGGCAGACGTCAAGGAAGTAGCTGTGGGTATGGGCTATGACAAGCGCATCGGTCCCGCTTTTCTGGATGCCGGCCTTGGTTATGGCGGTTCGTGTTTTCCAAAGGATGTCAAGGCCCTGGCCTATATGGCAGCCGAAAAGGGACGCCATCCTCAACTGCTCCATGCCGTGATGGAGATCAACAACGATCGCCGTCCTATGGCGATTAACCGCTTGCAAGAAATGCTCGGTGATCTGGCAGGCAAGACTGTTGGCATCCTGGGGCTATCCTTCAAACCTAATACAGATGATATGCGCGATGCCCCCTCCATTGACATTGCCCAAGGACTTCAAGCTCAAGGAGCGTTGGTGCGAGCTTATGACCCTGTAGCAATGGAGGTTGCACAGGAGTTCTTAGCAGAGGTGGAAATGGCTTCAGACCCATACACCCTGGCTGAAAACTGTGATGCCTTAATGGTGTTGACTGAGTGGAACGAATTTAAACAGCTCGATCTTGAACGCATACACAATCTCATGCGCACACCGATCATCTTTGATGGGCGTAATATTTATGACCCCGTCGCTATGCAACAGTTGGGCTTCCAATATCGTGGCTTTGGACGAGGGTACAACGGCAACAACCGGGACATTAAATCGTTCATGATGCCGACGGTCGCTCAGACCGGACAAAGCTAATTCTATATGACATTATTGGGATTATCCAGCAGGAATGAACCCACAGCCTCCACCGGTTTGTGATTACAACGGCTCCGATTATCAAACCTCATTCTGGGAAAAGGGCGGCAGAGATTACGAGGACCAGGTTGAAGCGGTAGCTTTGCAGCGCCTGCTTCCCAAAGCTGGCAATATCCTTCTGGAAGTCGGCGCGGGCGCCGGCCGGAACACCCCTCGGTATCAGGGCTATGATCGTCTGGTCTTGTTGGATTATTCATTAACACAATTACAACAGGCGCGGGCCAGGCTTGGTGCAAGTAGCCGGTTTACCTATGTAGCGGGAAATGTTTACAACCTGCCATTCGCAGCAGGCCTTTTTGACTGCGCCACGATGATCCGGACGCTGCACCATATGAGTGATGCTCCCCAGGCCCTTGCCCAGATCCGGCGTGTGTTACAGCCTGGAGCTACCTTCATTTTGGAATATGCCAACAAGTACAATCTCAAAGCAATCCTGCGCTATCTCCTGCGCCAGCAAAGTTGGAGCCCATTTACGCTCGAGCCTGTAGAATTTACTGCGCTAAACTTCGACTTTCACCCGAAATCCATTCGTACCTGGCTATTAGAAAATGGTTTCTCGATTGAGCGCCAGCTAACGGTATCTCATTTCCGGATGAGACTGCTAAAGCGCATCATCCCTGTGAAGCTGCTGGTCAAAATGGACTCCCTGGCTCAGTTAACCGGTAACCTATGGCAACTCACCCCCAGTGTATTCTTAAGGGCCCAAGCACAGGGACATACCCCCATAGCTGCGCAAGGACACTTTTTCCGCTGCCCGCAGTGCAATGGCATTGAACTGACCAAGCTTCCCGAAAAGTTGATATGTACTACTTGTTCTCGAGAATGGCTCATCTGCGACGGGATTTATAATTTTCGGGATTAGGCTGTTTTTTCCACAACCCAATAATGGGACAGACCGAAGACCTGCAGCGGAGTCTTCTCAGCGCTTTGTAGTATCCAGCGCAGAGCTGCGCCAAATCGGGGAAAGCGGGCAATGATATTGTCGTAAGCGCCAAAGACCACTTTGTGCTCTACCACACGAACTGGAAGATTCAAGAAGAGCCTGTACAGGTCTCGCTGGGTATAAACGCGCACATGAGGCGCCAGACGGTTGCGCAAGTTGCTAGGCAGATAATTGACCAAGGGGATATTCCCAAACCGGTAGCGGCCTCGCCAGTAGACACCATGCGTTTCAAAAGGGTAGCCCTTGTTCGGGCAAAACAGGACAATCCGCCCTCCCCTGCGCAAGACTCTGACCATCTCCTCCAATGCCGCCCGGTCATTATGTACATGCTCAATGACCTCATGGCTTAGGACCAGGTCGAATAACTCAGGTGGGAATGGGAGCATTTCGCCCGCGGCATTAAGGATATGCGCCAGATTCACCCCGGCCTGGCAAGCTCTTTCGAAATCATATTCCAACCCGATGACCTGGCGGGAAAACGGTTTAAGGTGCTCCACGTACATCCCCACCCCGCAACCGTTCTCCAGCACACGGCCCTGCAAGCGGTCACCCGCTGCTTGCAAAATCATTTTCAGGCGTCGATCTTGGCCTTCTCTCCAAACATATGACGGCTCTCCGCGCAGGGCGGCTTTTTCAAAATCACGATTAGCCATGTCCAAATCATCCTTTACCGCCCGCCAGCCAACCCTGGCAAGGTTAACAAAGACTCAAGTCCCAGGACTTCTGGCTGGTCTTTTACGACCCCAATGAATCGCCACTGTTCCAAACATAAACAATTGGTAGCCAACTTCCTGAAGTCCGGCGTCAGCCATCCTCTTGGCTAGTTGTTCAGCCCGTAGGAAATTTTCGGTTGATTCAGGCAAATAACGATAGGCATCCACCTGACCGGTCAACAGGCGACCCAAAGCTGGAATTATAAAATGTAAGTGCGCCTTAACCAGGGGATAGAGCAAACCCGGACGCGGCCGGGTGGTGTCCAGAGAAACCAACTTGCCTCCTGGTTTCAAGACCCGCACCTGTTCGTGCAGGGATGCTTGAATGTCGGTCACGTTCCGCAACAGGAAACCAGATACCAGTCCATCAAAACATCCATCAGGAAATGGAAGGTGAAGCGCATCAGCGGCACACCAACGGAGTACAACTGCTTCAGACCGGCGTTTTCCCGCCCGCATCATTTCAAGTGTAAAATCGGCGGCAACAGCAGAAGCTCCAGGCTGCTGGCGGAGGGCTTCCCGAGCAAGATCACCTGTCCCTGCGCCTAAATCCAACAGCAGACCCGCACTTGGCAGCTCTGACCGGCGAATGGTGATCTGCCGCCAACGAATATCTTGACCACCGGTCATCAGACGATTCATCAGATCATACCGGTAAGCAATCCGGGAAAACATATCCTGTACGTATACTGCTCGATCGTCGCCCTTCAATTCAGCCAAACCCATTCTCCCTCTTGAATTATGCTACTCTTACAACATTTGACTGCTCACCAATGCTACCATGAAGGGCTGCAAATACCTAAAAATTGGTAAGATTAAATCTCAAAAATCACTTAAAATACTATGCGTATGACACCTGAAAAATTTATCAACTGGAAATTTGTCTCATTTTTGCTGATCGTGCCTTTTCTGGCAATTATCGTCGCTTTTGCGATTGCATTCCTGGATGGACAGATTCGCTATCGTCCCGCCTATTTCTCCAATGATTATATTGATCACTACGATGTGCTCGATCACTTCCTGACAGATCTGGAGCAAGCCTTGCAAAACGGGGATGAAGCCCTCATGCAAGCCCTGCAGGGTAGCCACAAAAAACCACAGCAAATTGAGCCCAACCCAAATATCCGTTATAGTTTCTTGTTAGATCGCCAGGGGGATTACGATAATCATATATTTTGGGATATCAAAACTTATATGAGATATGTCCAGCATATAAAAATTGTCAACGGTCGCTATGTGGTTGTGCCTGAAGGCTTGTATTATTATGTGGATAGCAGAACCTGGCCGACTGTCTTCACCCCGCCGGCTCTGTATTGGTGGTCTTTCGTCATTATCATTACTGCCGGTGTTTGGATCTACCGGGCATTAGCTGCAGTTCGACGACAGTTGTTCGGTGGATCCTGAGGGCTAAGCACAATTCTGCTAACCATATTTGCTTATAAGTTAAACAGAAACACCGGTTCAATTGCTGGTTGACTCTCCAACTTGCGCGTGCTATTATGAGACAAGAATAAACTGCAATTATCGTTGGGCAATTATTTATTTTGTGAATATCATATGAGAACCCCAAAACTGCCGGCCGGTTATCTTTATTGGCATAGGTAGATTTGGATTTAGCGCAGGCGAGCGCGCTTTTTGCATTTATTTGAAGGAGTTATTCATCATGAGGACGGAATTTATTGCACGGGTTTTAGGCATGATTGTATTGGGCATTGTTGGAAGCCATCTGGGAGCTCAATTAGGACGATTAGCCAATTTATCTGAAGAATACTACGCTACCGTTATCGGCCTGGTTGGAGCACTGATGGGCCTAGCTTTGACCCCTCTATTCACCACTCAACCCATGCGAGCCTTACGAGCCAACCTGGTGCGCGTGCCAGCTCAAACCTTAGGCGCTGGGCTGACTGGTCTAGCAACAGGGTTATTCATTGCAGCACTAACATCATACCCACTTTCTCGTCTTCCGGACCCTTTCGGGCAATTCATGCCATTCTTCGGCGTATTGCTCTTTGGTTATCTGGGAATAAGTGTATTTATCTTGCGCCAAACAGATATCTTTTCCGTTCTGCGGTATCTACCCAGTCAAGGTCCTTCGAATGAAAATCCAGACCCAGGGTCAAGCCGTTCGATTCTGCTGGACACCAGTGTGATCATTGATGGTCGAATTGCGGATATCGCCCAAACCGGCTTTCTCGCTGGCGCCTTATTGATCCCCCGCTTCGTCCTAAACGAGCTCCAATATATCGCCGATTCACCCGACAGCCTGCGCAGACAACGAGGTCGGAGGGGTATGGAGGTGATTTCACGCCTGCAAAAAGACCCAATTGTCCCTGTGCGTATCAGCGATATTGATGTTGAAGGCGTACGGGAGGTGGATGACAAGCTGGTCATCCTGGCTCGCCAGCTCCGCTGCCCCATCTTAACCAATGATTACAACTTGAACCGGATTGCTGAACTCCAAGGCGTAGCTGTTCTTAACGTGAATGAATTGGCCAATGCGGTCAAACTGGTATTGTTACCAGGAGAGTCTTTGACGGTAAACATCATCCAAGAAGGTCGGGAAGCAGGCCAAGGGGTTGGTTATCTGGATGACGGCACCATGGTAGTGGTTGAGGACGGGAAAGACCATTTGCATATCGAGACAACAGTCACCGTTACAAAAGTCCTCCAAACGGCAGCAGGCCGGATGATTTTTGCCAAAGTGGAAAACGGTCGATAGTTTACTCACCAGGAGACAGGTATGGCTTTACGGATTTACAACACCCTGACCAGACAAAAAGAAGATTTCGAGACTTTAGAACCTGGCAGGGTGTCCATGTATGTATGCGGTCCCACAGTTTACAGCAAAGCCCACGTGGGGCACGCGATGTCCGCCCTGGTCTTCGACATCATCCGGCGCTACCTGGAGTTCCGTGGGTACAAAGTACGCTATGTCATGAATTACACTGACGTCGACGACAAGATCATTGCTCGCGCCCAAGAAGAAGGCCGTGATCCTTTTGATCTGGCAGAGGGGCACATTCAGGAATTTCAGGCTAACTTGCAAGCGTTGAATGTACTGCCGGCTACCGTCAACCCGCGCGCCACCCAGGAAATGGAATATATTATCCGCATGATCCAGGATTTAGGTGAAGAAGGTTATGCCTACCACGCTGATGGGGATGTGTATTTCCGGGTAACCCGAGATGAAGATTACGGAAAATTATCCAAGCGCAGGTTGGAAGATATGCAAGCCGGCGCTCGCATTAGCGTGGACGAGCGAAAAGAGCACCCAATGGATTTCGCTCTTTGGAAACGAGCCAAGCCGGGCGAACCTGCTTGGGACAGCCCCTGGGGAAAAGGACGGCCCGGCTGGCATATCGAATGTTCTGCGATGAATCTGCACCACCACGGTGAACAGATCGATATCCATGGCGGCGGCAATGATTTGGTCTTCCCCCACCACGAGAATGAGATTGCCCAGACCGAAAGCCTGACCGGGAAACCGTTCGCCCGCTATTGGGTCCATAATGGGATGATGCAGCTTGGCGGTGAGAAAATGTCCAAGTCTCTGGGAAATCTGGTAACAATCGAAGATTTCCTGGCTGAAAACGAAGCGGATGTATTGCGCATCATGGTGCTCAATTCCAGCTACCGTAATCCGCTTACCTTCAGCGAGGATGTCGTAGAACAATCCAGAAAAGCCTTGGAGCGACTGCGATCAGCCCTCCGTCCTGCTAGAGTTCCACAGAACCAGAATGCCCAGGAAGCACAAACGGTTCTTTCCGGGCGAATGGAAGCCACCCAACAGGGCTTCAAAGTCTCCATGGACGATGATTTCAACACAGCCGGCGCTTTGGGTCATCTTTTTGAGTTGGTCAGAGCCATCAACCAGGCCAGAGATGCAGGGGTGAGCACCGCATATCTGGAAGAAGCCCAACAATTACTGATTTCTCTGTCTGGCGTGTTGGGGTTGACATTGGAACAAACCCTGACCCGAACTGGAGAAGCCGCCCCTTTTATAGACCTGTTAGTGGAAATGCGCTCCGACTTACGCAAACAAAAATTTTTCGCCCTGTCAGATCAAATCCGCGACCGCCTTAATGAGCTTGGCGTTGTTATCGAGGATACCAAGGAAGGTACCATCTGGCATTGGGTTTAAGGAATAAACGGGATGCGTGAGTGGATCACTGGTCGCAACCCTGTTTATGAAGCGCTGCGTGCCGGACGCCGGGAGATATTCCACCTCCTTGTCGCTGATGGAGTATCAGAAAAAGGCCGCCTGGCAGACATCTTTCATCTGGCAAGCTCCAGAAAGGTGTCAGTAGAAAGAGTTCGTCGCGCCCAGATGGATAGACGAGGCGACAATCATCAGGGAGTAGCCCTGGAGGTTGGCGCCTATCCCTACGCCAATCTGGCAGACATCCTTGATCTAGCAAAAACCCGCCAAGAACCCCCTTTTATCTTGATCCTTGACACACTTCAAGACCCACAAAATCTAGGCACCCTGTTGAGGACTGGTGAGGCTGTTGGCATTCACGGTGTGTTGCTGCCATTGCGCAGAACGGCAACGGTTACAGCAGCGGTTGTTAATGCCTCCTCCGGCGCCAGCGAGCACTTACTGATTGCCCAGACCAACCTGGCCCAAGGCATCGCTGCTCTGAAAGACCATGGTGTGTGGATTGTCGGTTTGGAAGGGGATGCGCTAGCGCAGGACGTTGAAAAAGTACGCTTGGATGGATCTCTTGCTCTAGTTGTAGGCAACGAGGCTGAGGGTATGCGACGGCTGATCAGGGAATCATGCGATGTCCTCTTGCGTCTACCAATGAGGGGCAAGGTAGATTCGTTAAACGCTGCCGTGGCCGGATCGATAGCACTTTACCTGGCCTGGCAAGCGCGCGGCTTCTACCAGGATGAGCTGCCTGCCAGGGGAAAATAAAACCAGGGGAAAATAAAACCATTGACGTTTGGATTGAAACCTGTTAGACTCCTGCCCCGCTACAATTGGTCCATTTGTCATCTGTTTTGGCCCAGATAGCTTAATTTAAGATAGTTGAGAGTCTCCTTAACCCGGGAAGCTCCAAAAATGCATTTCCTGTAGCCTTGTCTTGAGACAAGGCCTCTGGTATAATGCCTTTCGCCTTAACACAGGCGCTTTACCAATTATTTGCCGACGTAGCTCAATCGGCAGAGCAACGCACTTGTAATGCGTAGGTTATGGGTTCGATTCCCATCGTCGGCTTCCGTTGAGGGTTGGCGTCCGGGGCTAAATCATTTTAGCCCCGGGCTCGAGCCAGCAACGGTGTGAAGCTCGCTGCTAATATCTGGGCGGTTACCCAAGTGGCCAAAGGGGACTGACTGTAAATCAGTTGGCGGACGCCTTCGGAGGTTCGAATCCTTCACCGCCCACCAGAGTTTATGCCCGCTGGAAAGAACGTGCCAGAGCATAAGCGTGTAACGAAATGCCCTCATAGCTCAGACGGTAGAGCACGTTCTTGGTAAGAACGGGGTCATGGGTTCAAATCCCATTGAGGGCTC
>JAWOHN010000261.1:0-7232 GCA_046485135.1 Anaerolineales bacterium
TTGAAACCTACGCGCACTTGCCCGACCACGGGCGGGGACGAGAAGAGATCCTCCAGTTAATGCAAACGCTCTATCAAAAAGAAGAACCTAAATGGCATGACGGAAAGATATCCGGCGGCGTATATCACGGTGATCTGGAACATATCGAATTCCAAAACAAAGTTTACGCCATAAATTCGCAAACCAACCCATTACATTTTGACACCTGGCCCAGCGGGGTTAAATTCGAAGCAGAGATCGTGTCCATGACGGCTCATATGCTTGGGGCCGGCCTGACAGCGGACGAAATCACCGGTACGGTCAGTTCGGGTGGGACCGAAAGTATTCTGCTGGCCATGAAGACCTATCGCGATTGGGCTTTCGAGACCAAGGCGATCACCGAACCGGAAATGATCGTGCCTAGCACTGTCCACGCGGCCTTTGATAAAGCCTCCCAATATTTCAAAATCAAAATGGTACGCATCCCGGTGAAGGCAGATTTCCGCGCCGATGTGGAGGCAACCCGTGCAGCAATCAATGAGAACACCATCGTGATTGTAGGCTCAGCGCCTCCTTTCCCACACGGCATCATCGATCCCATCGAGGAGCTGTCTGAGATTGCTCGGGAGGCGCAAGTGGGTTTCCATACAGACGCCTGCCTGGGAGGTTTTCTGTTACCTTGGGCAGAGAAGCTGGGTTACCCGGTACCCAAGTTCGATTTTCGCTTGCCGGGCGTGACCTCCATGTCGGCTGACACGCATAAATACGGCTATGCTGCCAAAGGCACATCGGTGGTCCTGTACCGAGGTTCCCAGCTGCGTCACTTCCAGTATTACCTGACCACAGACTGGCCAGGTGGGCTCTACCTGTCTCCCACGCTTTCCGGCAGCCGGCCCGGCGCTCTGAGCGCGGCCTGCTGGGCTGCCATGGTCTCGATGGGAGAATCCGGTTATATGGAGGCCGCGCGCCGGATTTTAGAGACAGCAGCAGTGATTAAGAAAGGGATTGATGAAATTCCAGAGCTGTATGTCCTGGGGGACCCACTTTTTGTGGTCGCCTTTGCCTCCGATAGTCTGGATATCTATGCTGTGTCCGACGTAATGGGCAAAAAGGGCTGGAGCTTGAACGGTTTGCAGAATCCCCCAGCACTACATCTGGCTGTCACGCTGCGACAGACCCAACCCGGCCTGGCAGAAAAATTCCTGGCGGACCTGAGCGAAGCCGTGGAATACGTAAAAGCCAACCCACAGTTGCAAGGCAGCATGGGGCCAGTTTACGGCATGGCTAGCAACGTCGACTTCAGAGGAGCAGTGCAAGAGGTGCTCAAAGGCATATTGGATCTTATGTATAAACTTTAAGCGCCTGGCCGACTAGTGTTACGTCCAATGTGATTCTATGATCTGGAATAGTCGTAGACGGAACACTTTAAGCAAACCGCTATAAGTAATTTTACAAACTTGTGCACAAATCGAGCGGTTTGCTCCAGTGATTGGCCGTTTGAAGCTATATCGAAGTTAAATTACTTTCGGCCAATCACCTAGCGCCGGTGGGACGCATTCTTCAGGATACAAATCGATAAGGAAATGAGGAGATAACAATGGCAGACTCTTATCTGATTGCGCATGACCTAGGCACCAGCGGCACCAAAGCAGCCCTGACGGACCTGCATGGACGGGTACTGGCTACTGCGGAAAGACGCTACCCGGTCTATTACAGTGCAGATGGGGGTGCAGAACAAGACCCACAGGAATGGTGGCAGGCTATCGTGGAAACAACCCACGAGATGATGTCAAAAGCCCAGGTCAACCCGGGGCAAATTGCCGGTCTGAGCATGAGCGCTCAGATGGTGGGGACTGTGCCCGTTGATCAGGAGGGCAACCCTTTGCGGCGAGTGATGATCTGGTTGGACTCGCGCGCGGAGAAGGAAGCCGCTTACTTGCGTGAGGTCACCCAGCTGCCCTTCATCGGCGGAAAAGCGCCCAGTGCAAAAGTCTTGTGGATCAAACAAAACGAACCCGAGGTTTACGCCCGCACCCATAAAATGCTGGACTGCAAAGACTACCTCCAGTTTCGCATGACCGGAGCGTACGGCACAGATTACACCCTGTCCAGCGCCACGACGATGTTCAATCCCTGGGAAATGGGGTGGTGGTCCGATGTACTGGCAGCGATGGATGTGCCAGTCGAGATGCTCCCAACGGCAATGCCTTCGACTCAGGTGGTTGGCACTTTAACTGCACTGGCAGCCAACGAACTTGGCCTGGTGGAAGGCATCCCGGTGGTCAGCGGCGGGGGAGACGTACCCTGCGCGGTGATCGGATCGGGGGCGATCTCCGCCGGGCGAGTCCACCTGTATCTAGGGACATCAGCCTGGGTCATCGCAGTGACCTCTGAGTTTAATATGGAAGCAGAGGGGATTACCCCAGGTGTCGGTTGCGACCCAAGCGGATTTATGTTGGGCGGGGAAATGGACAATGCCGGAGGTTGCTTGAAATGGCTCAACGAGCATTTATTTGGCAGAGAAGAACACGAAACTGCCCAGGCCAAAGGCATCACCACTTACCAATTAATGGACCAGATGGCAGCCGTGATCCCACCAGGATCAGAAGGTTTGATCTTTTTACCCTGGTTATGGGGGGAGCGGGCGCCAGTAGACGATGATAATGTACGGGGTGGTTTCGTTCACCTTGGCTTGAACCATACCAAAGCGCATATGATCCGGGCTATACTGGAGGGAATTGGTTACCACCTGCGCTGGATCTTCGAAGCGGTTGAGAAAGCCGGCATTCCGGTCAAAGAGGCCAACGTGATCGGTGGAGGCGCGACCTCCGCCTTCTGGCTGCAGCTTCTGGCCGATGTGACTGGCGTGAAACTGCTCCAGGTAGAAGGTCCGCTGGATGCATGTGCGCGAGGCGCGGCTATGACGGCAGCAGTGGGACTGGGTTATTATAAAGACTTCCAGGAAGTCGAGAAGGTCATCCGCCTTACCGGAGCTGAGTTCACACCGAACCCTGAATACCGGGGGCTGTATGACCAGGGATATGCCAACTTCCGTTCGCTCTACCAACCCCTGAGCGATATCGGAAACCAGCGCGTGCCTCTGAGAGATCTCTGACAAGATGTCATAATATCAGGTTGAAACTTTGGCTGTTTCGTGCGACCCCGCTGCACGAAACAGCCATTTTTTTGTCTTTTATTAAAGTTGACCGTGATTCAATTAGCGTGAGATGTAAGGCAGGTACAATGGCAGGTGCAGATCTTGTGTGAGGGTCAGATTCCAGGCGCCCGCGCCGGTCCAATTGCCGGCCCAATCATAGACGCGGATATAAATGGCGGCTCCCGTCTGTTCCTCGGGTACAGTAAAGGATAGACTCCAACCATCCTCGCCAGACCAATCGCTGCCTAGATTTACCCAATCTGAATTCAGCCAATCTTCTGAATGCCAGTAAAACTCGACATGGCTGATGCCGCTGCCTTCGTCAGCGGCGAGCGCCAGCACGGTCACCTGCAAGGGCAAGCTGGCGCCTGATAGCGGACGGCGAATTTCAGCCGTGGGTAGGGTGGAGTCGGTAAACAGGCTCAAATCGTAGGTGTAACGGCTGCCACCTGCGCCTGGGTGGTCCCAGGCCAGCAGTTTCAGGTAGTAGTCGCCATCCCTGGGTAAGCGGTAACCCAAATGCGGGTCAAATAACACTCCCACTACCTCGTCATCGTGGGAGGCCAAAGGACTGGCGCCGTCCCCATCCAACAGGTGCAAGACAGCATCCAAATCTGATCCAAGTGATTGGGCGTCGATATCCACCACGATCCGATCCCCAGCCAGGCCGCTGAAACGATAGTAATCCACATCTCCTGGTGGGCAAATCTCTCCACTGATTTGATCGCCATAAGCCAGGTCTACGGCTCCTGCCGCACCGCCGGTTTGCGGCCCGGGCGAGCTGCAGGCCGGCAGGCTGGCCAGACCGATTTGAACATCGTCAATATACCAACCGTGGTAGGTATTCCCAATATCATCCAGGCTGGTAAAGTAGAAGCGAATGCGGATATCCTTGCCCGCGTAAGCAGACAGGTCAATGTATTGGCTTTGCACCCAGTAATTCATAGGATCATCTGAGAGCTGGAGCAGGTTTGTGAACGGGCCACCCGCATCAGAAACTTGCACCCAACGCTGGTCCCAGTGCTTGGCTTGTGTTTCGGTGTCGTAGCGGGACCAAAATCTCAGGTAAGGTCGTTCAATCGAACCGGGTGAAAGGTTTGGCAAGGTAATTGGAGGAGAGGTAAGATCACCGCTGTGCAGGCGGTCATACGAAGCTTCGCTGCCAGCGCCCTCCCCATAGCGCCAGTAAAATTGCCCGCTCTGCGCTCCTGTCTCTGAGCTAACCCTCTGCCACAACCCGCTGCTGGTCCAATTGGCGGAAGCATCTTCGACATCATAGAAGTAGGGCAGCAACAAAGCCGGTTCGTCAGCCAACACGCCGGCGGAGACGCTGAGTGTGCGTAAAGCACTCCAATTACTTACGCCGGCTGCATTGCGAGCTTGCACCTGCCAGGTGTAGTTCCCTTGGGGCAAGCCGCCAATATGCCAATATGGCTCAACCTGCCAATCGGTGGACATTTCCAGAGCTCCACCCAGGCGGGCCTGGAATTCAACTGCCCCGCTGGCGTCCTCCCAAAACAAGGACGTAGAAGAAAAAGCGGGAATGGTGAAGCCGGCTGATGGGGACAACAAACGGGGGACGGAGGGAAGCGTGGAGAGGTTCTTCACCTTTAAAGAAGAGACCGAATTAACGCCAACGCGGTTATCGACCAGATTGCTGTCATTTTTCCAGAAGGTCTCAGAGCGATCCCTATAATCTGAACTGGCAAAAAGGGTAACCCACATATTAGCCCCTACCTGTAGCGAGGCGGCCTGGTTATCTGGAAAAACGGCGGTGGTAGGATAGTCGCCCGCGTTGAATACAGCGCATTCCCCCTCATAGTTGGGCTTTGAGAACAATGCAATCTGGTCAGGCCCGGGCAGGCAGACTGGTGGAGGGGATGGGCAGGCATAGGACTTGGTGAAATGCTTCAAGCCCGCCAGTGGGGCAACGTTACCCTGCCAGTCTGCCAGGCGCAAAGCTACACTGACTGGGCCGTCTGGGACTTGATGCGCGCACAAATCCCAATCATACACAACGGGCGAAACCGCAAAGAGCGGGCCGATCTCCTGCCAAAGACCGTCATATTTGGCAACCATCTGGATGGTTTTCAAGCCTGATTCAAGGTCCTGGCCCCAGCCTGCTATAAGCAAATCCGGACTGGCAACTACCTGACCAGTGGACACGTTAAAGATATCACCAACCGGCGGTATCGAATCTCCCTGGACAATATTTCCGGACACGTACGAACGTTGCCCTTGCAAACACACATCCGTGGGCAGGCAGTAGGGTAATTCGTTGATATATGCATCAATCCGGCGCGGCCGCCCACCATTGATTGAAACATCGTTGAAAGTGATATCAACAGACTGACCCCAATAGGAGTTGGGCTCGGTGTGCACCTGAAAGTGTAGGTGATGACCGGTGCTCTGACCGGTATTATCGGCGATGCCGATGAATTGCCCTTGCATCACCGCCGTTCCGCGCGTTTTGAGCGAGGGTGGAATGCTGTTTTGAGCCAGATGCAGGTATAGCTGGTATGTCACCGGCGTGGTGGTCGTGTCTCGCAGCACGATATAGTTGCCGGCGCCGCTGTTATCGTCATTCGGCACATCATCTTTCCACAACCATACCGTACCGGCTTTTGCGGCATGGATCTCCCACATGGTTTTGGAAATATAAAAATCAAAAGCAAAATGGGCGCTGCCGCTGGGAGTATACCGATCGTGGCTGACGCTCTGCGAAAGGCTCACTACTTTCCCTGCTGCCCAGGGCAACAAGTAGCCCCTTAACGGAGCGCTGGGCAGGTCAACTGCAGTGAGCTCAGCCGCTTTGAGCAGCCATTCGGCTTGCGCTTGTGCAGAAAGCACCTCTTCCGGAGCCTCTTCCAGGGCTTGCAACCAGTCGGAGTCACCAGGCAGCACGGCCCGCCAACCTCCCCTCTCACGCAGAACAAAAGCTATGCCGGGTTCGTTGGGGAGCGGCTCGCCGCTATCGACCTGGCGCATCACCAACCAGGCAGTGGCATAGCTTTCATCTTTCGTGATGCGCAGGTCTTCGACCTGGACATCATACATGAGATATGCCAGCACCATCTTTGAGCGGTCCGCAAGCGCTTGTTGGATAACCGTACGCACTTGCAGCTCTTCTGCGCTTTGCTGTTGAGCAAGGGGTGTCGGCGTACCGGTGGTATCCGCTGCTACAGCCGAGTAGAGTGGCTGGGGAAAATTGCCCTGGTTCAGCGCCGGACGAAAATATAAGTAGGCTGAAACAGCTACAGCAATAAAGAGGGCGATGGCAAGCAGGGGGCGTTTTATTTTTTTCAGCATGGGTGCATGATCATAACAGCCGGTGTGGTAGGTATCTGACCCTTAATCCGTTGCAGGGAATGTGCCAGGTGTATGCATGTCACCCATCTCCGGGATGTAAAACCATCATATCTGCAGTACGATCCTCTCTAATGAACGATCATCAACCAGCCACATCTCCGCTGCAAACCGCTCAATAAAATAGCGATCGTGGACGACTGCCAGTACTGCCCCCTGAAACTGCGCCAGCGCCTGCTCGAAGCGAGCTCGGGAGGGTATGTCCAGGTGATTGATCGGTTCGTCCAAAAGCAGGAAGTTGCAACCCTGAACTACCAATACTGCCAGGGCTAACCGGGCGCGTTCTCCATAGCTCAGGAGCTCCACTGTGCGCAATGCATCGTCACCACTAAAAAGAAAATAATGCAGAAATGTACGCGCATCCGTCTCATTGAGTGGGGCCAGGTTCTGGATGATTTCCACCGGTGTGCTACCGGCATCTGGCAGAGTCTGGTCTTGGGTCATATACCCCAAGCGAACACTTTGCCCCAAGCGAACCTGACCGGTCAGCGCTGGGATAACGCCCGCGACGGTGCGCAGCAAGGTGGTTTTTCCCTGCCCGTTAGGTCCGGTCAGCACAATCCGTTGTCCAGCTCGTATACTTAGGTTCAGGTCTACCAATAGCGGCGCATAACCCGGATAGCCAACCGACAGGTTTTCGGTAGAGAAGATATCTCGGCCAACATGAGGCGGGTCTTCAAAATCGAGCTTCATGCGCCAGCTTTCTTTCGGCTTCTCCACGCGTTCATCC
>JAWOHN010000183.1:0-29819 GCA_046485135.1 Anaerolineales bacterium
TCTATCTCGCCAACGAGTCTTAGGCCAATCTCTCGAACACTTTCGCGGGCTTTTTGGAAAAGCCGCCCATGCCTGGGTTGAGACCATCCATAACTGGTCAGCCAATCCGGATACCTACCTGGCTGGCGATATATATTCCGAAAGAATCAACCTGGAAGACGGCAGGGTGATTTCTGTACACTTGTCCCCGGTATACTTGAAAACCGATTTTCTAGGTACAGTCTCAATTTTCAGAGACATCTCTCATCAGGTTGAAGTTGACCGTTTGAAATCCGAATTCGTCGCAACCGTCAGCCATGAGTTACGTACTCCGATGACTTCAATTAAGGGTTATGTAGAAATTCTGCTCATGGGCGCGGCGGGTAGCCTGGATGCAAAGCAAGCCCATTATCTCGAAATCGTGAAGGCCAACACGGAGCGTTTAGCCATATTGGTCAACGATCTGTTGGATATTTCGCGCATCGAAACCGGCCGGGTTATCCTATCACCCCAACCACTCGATTTGTATGAGGTCATCGGCAAAGCGCTGGAAGAGATCAAGAGCAGGGCAAGCGCTGAAGGAAAAACGATACAGATCGATGTAAATCTTCCCCCTGGGGTTCCCTGCGTTATTGCCGACCGGGAAAGGGTGCTTCAAATTCTGGGAAATCTTTTAGAAAACGCTTTTCTCTACACACCCGAAAATGGGCACATCCAGATCAGGTTACAGTCACAGCCGGATGAAGTGCAGGTTGACATCAAAGACAATGGAATAGGGATTAGACCACCAGACCAGCCCCATATTTTCGAGCGTTTTTACCGGGGAGAAGACCCCCTGGTCCTGGCTGCCTCTGGAACGGGGCTAGGTTTATCTATTGTTCAGCGCCTGGTGGATATGCATCATGGGAAAATATGGTTCACAAGCAGCGGTATCAATGGAGAGGGAACAACATTTTCATTTACTCTACCCGTCTACCGTGAAGAAATCGAATGAATTCCCCTGAAAGCGCCTGGGAAAGAATTTTGTTAACAAACATGATCGATTGAATAAATGGGAAGGAGGCGGAATGGTAAAGATATTGGTCGCTGAAGATGAACGAGACATTCGAGACCTGATTACTTTCACATTAAATTTCGCTGGTTACGAAGTCATTGGGGCTGTCAATGGTGAAGAAGCGTTTGAGATGGCATTAGCCACAAAGCCAGATTTGATCCTGATGGATGTTCGTATGCCGCGAATGGATGGATATGATGCTTGTTTGAAAATGAAGGCAGAAGAGAGCATCAAGGATATCCCGGTTGTCTTTCTGTCTGCTAAAGGTCAAGAGGTAGAGGTGAAGACCGGTCTGGAAGCCGGAGCTGACGAATATATCCTGAAACCATTTTCCCCAGACCAGCTCATCCAGAGAGTCAAGGCACACTTGGAGCGATACGGAAAATAAAGTTACAGACTTATGAGCGTCGTTATCCTGCAAGACGAGATCGTTCATTATGAGGTAATGGGGCGTGGTAGACCTTTGCTCTTCTTACACAGTTGGGTGGGGTCTTGGCGATACTGGATACCAACCATGCAAGTTTGTTCCGGCGCTTTCCGGACTTACGCGGTCGATCTGTGGGGGTTTGGCGATAGCGCCAAAAACCCGAGCAACTACCCTCTCCGAGGGCAAAGTGAATTGATTGGTAAATTCATGGAACAGATGGGGTTGGCTAAGGTTGCCCTGGTGGGACATGGTCTGGGAGGGGTCGTCGCGCTGAACTTTGCTGCCCAGCACAGCGGTCTTGTCGACAGGGTTATGGCCGTCAGCATTCCATACAGCGAGAGTAGAATCAACAATCGCTTGCGCTTGGCCAAACCCGCAGAACTGGCAGAATGGCTGCTTGGCAAAGACCCAACCGCCGAAGCTGCTCGAGTGGAAGCGCCCAAAGCTGACTACAGAGCCATTCAGATCTCACTCACTCATTTAACGGATTTAGATTTACAAGAACTATCCAATAACACCACCATTCCCTGTCTGTTCGTTCACGGCGAAACCGATCCTGCCATAGCTGCTCCAGGTTTTGATGAATTGTTCGGTCTTCCCGAAAATACTCATCATATTCTTTTCGATCAATCTGGGCATTTCCCTATGTTAGACGAGCCGGCCAAATTTAACCGGCTGTTGTCGGATTTTGTGATGCTCGATTCAGGCACGAGCCCGCGCCAACTCCAAATAAAAGAGGAGTGGAAACGGCGGGTTCGCTGAAAACCTTGACAAATTAAACCCCTCGGTCGTATACTATTTTCATCAGTCGAATAATCGTGCACGGGGAGCCTTGATCCAGGAGGCTGAGAGGAGAACCCAAGTTCTCGACCCGCGAACCTGATCCGGATAATGCCGGCGGAGGAATCGCAAAATCGTGATGCAAAATCCCTCCTCCGGCTCAGAGGAGGGACTTTTTGTGAGAATCGTCATCTTTGCCAATGGGACACTAAACGATCCCCACCAATCCATGGATTTGATCAGGCCAGATGATTTTATTATTGCAGCCGATGGCGGCGCAATCCATTGTTTGGAGTTAGGTCTTCAGCCAAACATTGTGATTGGAGATTTCGATTCCCTGGACCGGGAAAATTTATCTCGATTGGAAGCATCTGGCGTAGAACTTATCCGCCACCCTGCCCGCAAGGACTATACTGACCTGGAACTCGCCCTCGAACACGCTCTCCAAATCGGCGCCTCCCAGATCCTGATCCTTGGAGCGCTTGGAAATCGTTGGGATCAAACCCTGGCGAACTTGCTCCTTCCGGCATCCGCAGATTTTTCGACCATGGATATCCGTCTGGTCGATGGGCAGCAGGAGATCTTTTTAGTAAAAGGCGGTCATAGGACAGTCATTCAGGGAAAACCCGGCGATATCTTATCTCTGATTCCATTGTACGGAGACGCCAGCGGTATTACCACCCAAGGGCTTGAATATGCTCTAGATGAGGGCACCCTGAAATTTGGTTCTACCCGCGGTATCAGCAATGTCTTGTTGGCAAATATGGCTGAAATCTCTTGCAAGGAAGGCCTGTTGGTGGGTGTCTTGATCCATTCGCCTGATCCGAACTCCCACAATCATCCGGACAGCTAAGAAAACGGTTTTTTATCGGAGGATAAATAAATGGACAAAAAAATATTGGTTTTCCTAACCATCGTGACCATCAGCCTGGCAGCCTGTTCACAAGGTGTCCCTGCAACACAGGAAGCAGAACCAGGGACTCTGGCGCCATCGCCGGTCGAATCAGTTACTCTGACGGTGATGACCCACGATTCGTTTGCAGCCTCCGAAGAGGTGATTCGCCAATTTGAGATGGAGAATAACGCAAAGGTACGATTCCTGTTTTCCGGAGATACCGGAACTGCCCTAAACCGGGCTATCCTTGCCGGAGCTGCTCCTCTGGCTGATGTATTCTATGGAGTGGATAACACCTTTCTGAGCCGTGCACTTGAAGAGAACATCTTTGAAGCATATGAATCACCTCAATTAGCGGTAATCCCAGACCAATTTAAGCTTGACTCGCAAAACAAGGCTCTGCCAGTCGACTATGGAGATGTCTGCCTGAATTATGATATCTCCTATTTCGAACAAGCTGGTATAGAACCACCACATAGCCTGGAAGACCTGCTCCTACCGGAATACAGAGGGCTATTGGTTGTCCAAAACCCCGCCACTTCATCGCCAGGTCTGTCCTTTATGCTGGCCACGATTGGTGTGTTTGGTGAAGATGGCTACCTGGATTTTTGGCAGAGGCTTATGGAGAATGATCTACTGGTTGTCAATAGCTGGGAAACGGCCTATTACACTGAATTTAGCGGTTCGGCTGGACGAGGTCCAAGACCTATCGTAGTTTCTTACGGATCCAGCCCACCTTTTGAGGTCATCTATGCAGAAACTCCAATTGAAGAACCCCCAACCGCGGCTGTGACAGCCAATGATACCTGCTTCCGCCAGATCGAATTTGTGGGAATTTTACGTGGTGGGAAAAACAGGGCGTTGGCAGAAAAATGGGTGGATTTCATGCTCTCACCGGTTTTTCAAGCCGATATGCCACTACAAATGTTCGTCTTTCCGGTCAACCCACAGGCAGAGCTTGACGAGACTTTTGCAAAATTTCTTTCCGTGCCGGAAAAACCGGTGCAATTGGACCCGGCTGAGATAGCAGAAAACCGTGAGCACTGGATACAAGAGTGGACACAGACAGTCCTGAGGTAAATAACTCAACTGCTCTGCCGCCACTCCCAGAAGGAGAACGCCCCTATCGCCGGGGAAGCGGTTTAGCTGATTATTGGAGAGCCCGCCCTTGGTTGCGGGTACTTGCCCTTTGGTTGGGTCCATTGATATTCCTGGCCCTGTTCTATTTCTATCCGCTTGCCAGTATTTTTCGCTTGAGCTATAGCCGGGCGGAAGGTGGGTTGCTAAGCCCATTTGTCGAAGCAATTTCTTCCCCCTCTGTGCGTGGCGTGCTATCATTTACGCTATGGCAGGCTACGCTATCCACCATTTTTACCCTGCTGCTGGGCTTACCGGCCGCATACCTTTTTGCCCGCTTTGAGTTCCTCGGCAAATCTGTACTACGAGCGCTGACCGCAATCCCCTTTGTCATGCCGACCGTGGTTGTAGCAGCAGCCTTTAACGCCTTACTCGGGCCACGGGGATGGGTCAATTTGGGTTTGATGGATTTACTCAACCAACCAAGCCCGCCAATTCAGTTCACGAACACCTTTGCTGCCATCTTGGTTGCGCATGTCTTCTACAATACGACGATAGTGCTCCGCATGGTCGGAGACTTCTGGTCGCACCTGGACCCACGGTTGGAACAGGCAGCTCAAATGTTGGGGGCCAACCGCATCCAGACGTTTCGCACTGTGACTTTGCCGCTGTTGGCGCCAGCCATTGCGGCAGCTTCCCTGTTGGTCTTTATCTTCAACTTCACTTCATTTGGGGTTGTATTGATCTTGGGAGGACCGCGCTTCGCTACTCTGGAGGTGGAAATCTATTTTCAAACCGTCAGCTTGTTCAATCTACCTTTGGCTGCAACCCTATCCATTCTACAACTGATCTTTACACTGGTATTGACTATAATCTATACCCGCCTGGCAGAGCGTTTATCGCGGCCGATGACATTACGTCCCCAAGCCATCACCCAGCGAAAGCTGCTTACCTGGCGAAGCCGCCTCACAGCGGGCATGCTGGTTGCGCTATTATTGGCTTTTCTGACTTCTCCCCTGGTAGCGCTTGCAACTCGCTCATTTACCCATCTGGAGAGCACAACATCAGGGTCACCATCTGCAAGTTTTACCCTGGATTTCTACCGGGAGCTTTCGATCAACCGCAGGGGAGCGCTTTTCTTTGTTCCACCCACTACAGCTATCGCCAATTCGCTGGTTTATGCTGGCGCGACTGTTGCTCTGGCTCTGCTCATGGGAGTCCCTGCTGCTTTAGCGCTTTCACGCAATTCCACGTCCCTGACCAGCAGGATATTCGATCCAATTTTGATGCTACCTTTAGGCACTTCTGCGGTAACGCTGGGATTGGGATTTATCGTTGCACTCAACCGGCCTCCATTCGATCTGCGCGCCTCTCCTCTGTTAATCCCCTTTGTTCATACATTAGTAGCGTTTCCATTTGTTGTTCGCAGCCTGACGCCCTCGCTGCGGAGCATCCGCCCGCGCCTGCGCCAGGGTGCTGCTGTACTGGGGGCTTCACCCCGGCAAATTTTCCGCCACATCGATCTTCCTCTGGTAGCCCGGGCTATCCTGGTTGCAGCCACGTTTGCATTTACAATCTCCTTGGGTGAATTCGGGGCAACAGCTTTGATTGCCAGACCTGAATACCCCACCATCCCGGTCGTCATTTATCGATTCATCAGCCAACCAGGCGCAATCAATTATGGACAGGCGCTGGCTCTCAGCACGATCCTAATGGCCGTAACTGCCACGGGCATGCTGGCCATTGAGCGCTTTCGCATCGCTGATGTAGGCGAGTTTTAATCATAGGATAACTTATGGAAAACAGCCCAAACGGCCTGCACTTGAAAAATATCTCAAAAAACTATGCCGGTCGGCCTGCTTTGAAGGATGTCTCCTTTGAAGTACAAGAAGGGGAAATTGTTTCTGTACTAGGCCCCAGTGGATCGGGGAAATCCACTTTACTGGGAATTGTCGCTGGTCTTGAAAAACCAGAATCAGGGGACGTGATCTGGAAAGGGAGATCAATCCAAAATATACCACCCCACCGGCGAGGTTTTGGTCTGATGTTTCAAGATTTTGCCCTTTTTCCGCATATGAATGTCTACGACAACGTATCATTTGGCCTGCGCATGTTGCACCTGGAGATAGACGTCATCAGAAAGAGGGTATCTGAGGTGTTAGAGCTCGTCGGATTGGGAGGATTCGAAGAACGGGATGTGAACACTCTTTCGGGAGGCGAGCAGCAACGCGTGGCCCTGGCCCGTTCGCTTGCATCTCACCCGAAGGTACTGATGTTGGATGAACCATTAGGATCACTGGATCGCAATCTCCGCGAGCGCTTGCTCTTTGATTTGCGTTCCATATTAAAGAGAATGAACCAGACTGCTCTTTACGTGACCCACGACCAGGAAGAGGCATTTTCCCTGGCAGACAAAGTTGTGTTATTAAACGCCGGACAGGTCGAGCAAGCCGGCGCACCACAAGAGTTGTACTGCCAGCCTGCCTCTTTATTTACAGCCCGGTTTTTAGGCCTGATGAATCTGCTCCCCGCTCGTGTGATCCAGCAACAGGAGAGGCGCATTGTTGAAACACAGATCGGAGACCTACCAGCCGAAAACCAGGAACTGGGCGAAGGTACCTTGCTGATCAGACCGGACAGCATGCGCATCGATCACAATGGACCTTTTACACTGGCAGGCCAGATACAAGAAATCTCTTTTCGGGGAAGCTTTTTCCGGGCAATAATCGAAGTCAATGGCTACCCCCTCAGCTTCGATTTCCTTTCCAACACCAAACTTCCACAAGAAGGCGCCGCAGTTGTACTCAGTTTCGAGCCCGATCAGGCATTACAGTTCATACCCTCCAAATGATACCCAAGCCCATTGGGTCTATTCCTGCCTGCCTGAGAGACATCATTGAAGACTTTCAGATCTGTGAAGGACGGGAAAAACTTGAGCTCCTGCTTGAATTTTCAGAGAAGCTGCCGGCTCTTCCAACTTGGCTGGAGGGCCAGCAAGATCATATGGATAAAGCAGAAGAATGCATGACGTCCATTTTCGTGCATGCTGAGCTAAGCAATGGAGGCATGTCATTTTACTTTGACATTCCTCCAGAATTCCCTACCGTTCAAGGCTTTGCAGCTTTCCTCAGCAATGACCTGGAGGGAGCCAGCCCTGAAGAAATATTGCAGATACCCGGCAGTTTTTACTAAGAAATGGGACTCCACCAGGTATTGACCAACCAGCGTTTGCAAGGTATATCGGCGATACTGGCGCATATGAAGCAGTTAGCCTTATTGGAATTAAACAAACGAAGTGGAACAAATTGACCAACAAGCCGCTCACAAGGAAGTTATGTCACCAATTAATGTAATCAAAAGGAACCTGGATGGGCAAGAAATCTGGCGTTACACCGGCAAAGTGCTGGAGCAAAAAGATAATTATATTTTGCTGGAGGCCACATTCAACCGGGAGGATACCCCTTTTCATGGAATTGTACTAAAAAAGGGAGATCGCTTTGTCGAAACCTTTTTTTCGGACCGCTGGTATAACATCTTTGAAATATACGACCGTGAGGACAAATGTTTAAAAGGCTGGTACTGCAATATCGGCTATCCAGCTGAAATGGACGATCAACAGGTCTCATACATTGATCTGGCTCTGGATCTTTTGGTCTATCCTGATGGTTGCCAATTGGTTTTGGATGAAGATGAGTTCATGGATCTGCCTCTCACCGTGGAGGTTCGACAACATGCGCTTCATGCTTTAGAAGACCTTCAAAGGGAGTTTAAACAAAAAATCAAGGACAGGAATAACACCTGTCCCTGATTTCTATCCCATGATCAGGCAAGGAAAGCTTTCAATGGATCTATCCTTCATCAGGAAATTGATGGGTTGAGCGAGAGTAGGCTTGCTCAAAACCCGAATTCCCGGTCCTTTTTCAAATAAATAGGATGGAACACTAATAGGTTATATCGAATGATTGTAAAAACATATCTCCGTAAGTCCAACCCGCCCAGGCAATCCCGAAACAGCAGCAGCAGAATAAAAGAAGCACGATGACAATAATCACGATCAAAGTGGTATTTTTCTTTTTAGGTTGCTCTGGTGGGGCCGGCGGGGTATAGGGGGTTTCAAAATCCTGAGTCATTTTGTTCTCCTTCGTTGTATGGTTTAAAACGCTACCCAAATCTGTTTATAATAGCTACTCCATAATGGGTCAGAGTGAAACCCATGTGGGCCTTTATTGCCAGTTGGATAAAGGACCCAAACAGACAGGAATGCTAACGCCTCCGACAATCAGTAAAGCAACAAGGCATAAAGACAAGACCACCAGAGCTAATTGGATATAGCCTAATACCAAGCCTGCAGTGGCAAGGCCATCACCCGTGTAGTATCCCGGGTTTTTCCGGATCTCGCTTTTGGCCATATGCCCGGTAAATATCGCTACGACAGCTCCAACCAAGGGAAGGAAAAACCAGGCCACGATTCCGGAAATCAAACTGATGACCGCCAATGTATTGGTCTCCCCAGGGTAGTAAGAGCGGGGTGGGGTGGCGGGTGTATCTGAATTATCTTGGTAATCGGTCATTTCATCCTCCAAATTGCTTAAGAATAATCAACTCATGAATATATTTTGCGCCGTTGGCGTCTGTTCGACCACCAGACAATCATTATAATAAAAACTACTAAAACCAGAACCGGTAGAACGATTGACAAAATTGATAAGACGGTAGAGATAAAATCCTCAGCCATACTTACCGGAATGTCTCCGATTCCAGCAGTAGTGGCTGTGACAAACGGGCGGACTGCCAAGGATTTCACTGCATGGACCCCACCAGCCACCAACAATCCAGCTCCTAAAGAAAGGATGGGGTTGATCTCAGTAACAACCTGTGCACTGGCTGCAAACACAATAGCGCCGGCAGTTGGCCTGATGAATGTTTGGATAATATCATTGATGTGATTGATGGCAGGAATCTTATCAGCAAAGAACTCGATCAGCGACAAAACAACCAGCAACGCGATGATCCATCCGTTGGTCAAGCTATCCCAAGGAGAGCTTAGCTGGATTAGATCGGTGAAGCGTGCCAACAACGCGACCACCAATAAGGGGATATAAGCGTTGAGGCCAGCGCTGGCTGAAAGACCAAAAGCGGATAAAATGCCTGTGATAATTTCCATTTCTCAAATATATCTTACCCTAAAATGCAAAAGGAGACCATCTCGAATGGTAGCATACCTTGCAGCTGATTAACCGATCGGAAAACCATCCCACGTGCCGGTAAGATAATAACGAATCAAATTGAACAGGACTATCTGCAGCATGGCTAATGAAAAGCCTCCTGCTAAGGGAAAGGAAAGCTGCCAGATTTTTTCAAAGCGGTTTTCCGTCCGAAATACCATGACCCAGATCATGGAGTAGATCATCACCAGTAAAATCAAAACACCAACAGAACTAATTATTGCTAAAGGATAAAGGATCAACGGATTTTCCGATAATATTAACATATCGAGCAGGAAACCCAATCCTAACAAGCCGAAGAATGTTGGCCAGCCAGGAATGGCTGGGCGGTTGTCCCAATTCACCCAAACGGTTTGGTTAAACGCCGGATAAAGAGCTGCAGCGATCACCAACCCCATACCTGTGCCAGTGATGAGCCGAAAATTGTTTTGAGGTTCGTAAAGTGAGGGAGCATAAGGGAAGAGATGCAAATACGAATTTACCCCATCAAGCGCAAAGGCAGCAACCAAAGCCCCTAACGCAGCCAAAATTTTCCAAGGAGGAGTTCCGGCTCGCCGGCGGAAAAGGACTGTCTGGAAACCCAGGCCAGCAATAGCGCCTAAAAACATCCCTGAGCATCGCACACACAAAGGAAATTGTCGCCCACCAATAGAAAATGAACGAGCCTCGATACGATGGCAAACTGCATAACCAATCGCATCAAGTTTACCAAACAAACCAGCTGGAGTATTCAATAACCAACCGAAGAATAATAGCCCGGCTGCCAAGAAAATTAGCCATCTCCATCGCGCCTGGCGAGGTTGTTTGCGGAGGTCTGCAGGATCCATAATGAATGAATTATAGGGTATTTCCTATTTAACGCAAGCTGTACAATGGACGGTTCATGATGATTTTAGGATACTATTAATTTCAAGTACGCCATCGGGGATATTCATTGGGGATTGTCACGCAACAACCTTAGAATTGTCAAAGACCCATTATTAGGGTATGATTCCAGCGTTATTCTGGCGAAACGAAGGAATCAAGCCCAGAACGGGTCACAACCTTCTTTCTGGCAACTTGCTTCGCAAAAATGGAGTTTCAATGATCAAACGTTTAGTTATGCTGGTTGTATTGGCTCTGCTGCTGGTTTCTTGTGGGAGAAATACTCCCGAACCCACCCTGGAGGTGCAGGAAGTGACCGCAACCACGCGGCCATCCTCTACCCCTGCGCCCCCCACCCTGACGCCAACAGCGACCCCCACAAAAACTACAACGCTGACACCTACATCTCCAGCGTTGAGATACGGGCCAGATAACTTTCCGGCGGATGTAAACCCGCTGACTGGGCAGGTTGTCTCCGACCCACAGATGCTGGAACGCCGCCCTGTGAGCGTAAAAATCGAACTTTTCCCCCGTTCCAACCGCCCTCAATGGGGATTATCCCTGGCGGATATCGTATTCGAGTATGATCAAAATTCTTACCTGACTCGCTTCGACGCAATTTACTACAGCAACGACGCAGAGCTGGCCGGCCCGATCCGTTCAGCCCGCCTCTTGGATGCCAGTCTAGTCCGAATGTACAAATCAAATTTCGTCTTTGGCCTGGCTGATGAACGGATCCTGTCTCGTTTGGTCAATTCTGAATTTTCAGAGCGGTTGATCTGGGAAGGCCGGGAAATCAATTGCCCACCTACGGTGCTGATACCGCTGTGCCGGTACGATCCCGCCGGACAGCGTCTGTTACTGACAGATACAGAAATGATTACCCAGTATGTAACCGATAAAGGAATTGAAAACGGCCGGCAAAATCTAGACGGAATGACTTTCCATGTCAACCCTCCAGAAGGCGGCCAGGAAGCATTACAGATTTATAACCGCTACTCTATTAGCTCCTATAACCTGTGGGAGTATGATTCTGAGAGCGGGCGCTACCTACGTTTTCAAGACGCGGCCGAGGATAACGGGCAGGGAGAAACATACGAGGCATTGACCGACCGGACCAACGATGAACAGATCGCTGCAGACAACGTGGTTGTTGTAATGGTAAGGCACGAATATTACTGGCGCTCTCCCGACGGCCGGCAGGAAATCCTGGATATCTTGCTCAGCGGCAGTGGCCCCGCTTATGCCTTCCGCGATGGGCAAGTATACCAGGTCGAATGGAACCGTCCAGCCCTCGACTCTGTCCTTTATTTGACCTTTCCAGACGGATCTGATTACACGTTCAAACCCGGCACTACCTGGTTCCAGATCCATGGAGAAAGCTCAACAGTCCAAAACCAGGAGGATGGTTCCTGGCGCTTCCGATTCCAGATTCCCTGACAGGGAAATTGCATTAAGCCGATCTAAGATTTCGTAGAAAGATTCTACAGTTCTTCCAGGATACGTTTCACCAGACCGGGACCTTCAAAAACCAGTCCGGTGTAAACTTGAACCAGGACAGCGCCGGCGTCCAGCTTCTCTTGGACGCTGGCTGCGCTGGATATTCCCCCTACACCAATGATCGGTAGCTGTTGACCAGTCAGCTGTGAGATCTGCCGGATCACCTGGGTGCTGCGCGCCCGCAACGGTTTCCCACTTAAGCCCCCGGCTTCGTTTGCCAGATCGCTCGAAGATAGCTCTTCCCGGGAAATGGTCGTGTTCGTTGCAATGACCCCATCCATTCCGGTCATTGTGATCGCTCCCAGGGCGTCTTCAAGTTCTGCCAAGGTCAGATCAGGCGCCAACTTCACCAACAAGGGTACATGGCGGCCAATCTGATCCTGCTGTTGCCGGCGCCGTTCTGCCAGCGTGGTTAATAACTGCTCCAGGTTCTCGCGCGCCTGCAACCTGCGCAAGCCTACTGTATTCGGAGAGCTAACGTTGATAACCAGATAATCTGCCAATGGCGCAAATTGGTCATACAGGCTCAGGTAATCGTTGGCAGCTTCCTCTAATGGTGTATCCTTGTTCTTCCCAAGATTGACGCCCAAGATCAAATCCGCTGGGCGATGGCCTGTAAGCTGGCGGGCGACAAACCGGCTCCCTTTCCCAGGAAAGCCCATCCGGTTGATCAAAGCAGCCTCTTCTGGCAAGCGAAATAAACGAGGCAAAGGGTTGCCCGCTTGGGGTTCGGGCGTAATGGTGCCGATTTCAATATGCCCAAAGCCCAAACAAGCCAATCCCCGCCATCCCAACCCATCCTTATCATACCCAGCAGCCAGCCCAATTGGATTTTTAAATTTCAAGCCAAAGACCTGGACCGGTCGCAGCGGCGGGCGGAACAATAAATGTAAAAGCGACCTGCCCAGATAGGTCATCCCTGCCCAACGGATCAATTGCAAGGAAAGAGCATGAGCTTGCTCCGGTTTTAAACGGAAGAACAATTTACGAAAATAGGGATACATCAAATCTCAATCACGATCCGCGCTGTAGAAATTCCTTTACCGCAGCAATCTGCCCGGATGGCACCCGCCCGGACTCCTCCCAATGATCCAACATCTGGGCAAGGGTCAGGACAGCGTGCAAGCGGTAGCCTGCTTGCGCCAAGGCCTGAGTTGCGCCGGATTGTCGATCAACCAATACAACAATATCCTGGACAGCTAAACCAACGGAGGTGAGTTTTTCAATCACCTCAAACTTACTCCCGCCGGTGGTTGCCAGATCATCAATTACTACGACCCGCTCCCCTTGAACAAAATCTCCCTCCACCTCTGCACGGGTGCCGTAGGTTTTGACTTCTTTGCGCGGGTAGATCATCGGTCTGCCGGACTGCAAGCTGATGGCAGTGGCAATGGGCAAAGCTGCATAGGGTAAGGCTGCCAGGCGATCAAAGTGCAGCCGCTCAAGGATGGGCAGATAAGCAGACGCCACTTTGGACAGCAGCCCAGGATAGGAGACCAAGCGACGTAAGTCAATGTAAATAGGGGATTTCAGCCCGGATTTCAAGGCAAACTCACCAAAACGGATACACCCCGCCTCCAACAAGTCATCTGCCAAGGACATATCGAGCACGTCTCTGTTTTCAGGTGTAAATGATGTGTAGGTAGCCTGACCCAAAACCAGATCACGCACCCGGCAGATCTGATCGTGAATGTCCTGTGCTGCTTGACGCGCATCCCCCGCCTGAGATAGCCCTCGTGATACAGGCACCAGCATGCCCAATCCATCGCGGCGAAGGCCAGCCTGCAAAGCCGCCTGCAGGTCTCCGCCCTGAGCTCCCACTCCGGGCGCAAGAATCCATAAATCCGGCGCTAAATACCGTACCTTCATCAGTTCTTGGGGATAGGTCGCCCCTACCACCAAACCCAGATTGTCATTCTGGTTCCATTTCTGGGCTAACAACGCGACCTGTTCATAAAGGGTGAACGCCCCCTGACACGGGCTCGCCACCGTTGGGCTGGTGAGCAGGTCTTGCAGGTCGGCTGCGCCTGGGTTAGAAGTTTTGCATAGCAGAAAAACGCCCCGCTCTGGATCCGCCAGGAATGGCTCAACGGCATCGTAGCCCAGGTATGGATTCACCGTAACTGCATGCGCTCCCATCTTCTGGAACACAGCTTGAGCATAAGCTTGAGCGGTGGAGGCGATATCACCGCGCTTGGCATCCAGAATAACCGGTATGCCGTCCGGCACCGCCGCGATAACCTCTTGAAGTACCTGCACCCCCGCAAATCCAAAGGCTTCAAAAAAGGCTGCGTTCGGTTTGTAGGCCGCCGCTACGTTCGTAGTAGCCTCGATCAGGCGCAGGCAGAAATCGCGCAGATGTTGGGGCGCAATTTCTGCCTGTCCCGCCAGGGCGCGCAAATCCTTAGGATGAGGATCGAGACCCACACATAGAAGCGAATCCACCTGGCGAGCCCTAGATTCTAATTGGGAGAAAAAAGTCCTCACCTTGACTCAAGCCTTTCCCAGGACCATGGCCAGCAGAGCCATGCGGACATACAAACCGTACTCCATCTGGCGAAAGTAAGCCGCACGTGGATCGGAGTCTACCTCCATACTGATCTCTCCCACCCTTGGCAATGGGTGCATCACAATCATCAGATCTTTGGCTTGCTCCATGATTTGGGGGGTGATCACATAGGCAGACTTGACACTATCGTAACTGGCCTGGTCAGCAAAGCGTTCTTTTTGGACCCGGGTTACATACAACACATCGCTCTCTGGCAAGACATCCTCCAAGGTGGTATGTTCGGACTGGGGGATACCTTTCTCTTGCAGTTCGGCAATGATTTCAGGGGGCATTCGTAAGATTTCCGGAGAAACGTAATTGAGGCGGACATTATAGAGGGAAAGCAAACGGGCCAGGGAGTGGACTGTGCGTCCATATTTCAGATCACCCAACATAGTTACCGTCAGACCATCTACACCGTTCAACTCTTCCAGGATGGTGAAGAGGTCCAACAAAGCCTGGGTTGGATGTTCACCCACACCGTCGCCAGCATTGATGACCGGTTTACGGGCATATTGGGCAGCCAGCGCAGCCGAACCGCTCTCGGGATGGCGCAGAACAATCACGTCAGCATAACATTCCAGCGTGCGAATCGTATCGGGCAGGGATTCGCCCTTTGAAACCGATGAATAACGCACCTCGTTGATGGGGATGACGCTGCCTCCCAGACGCTCCATAGCTGAAGTAAATGATGAGGACGTACGGGTAGATGGCTCATAGAACAGGTTCGCTAAAATTTTCCCTTTCAACAGGTCGAATGAGCCGACCCGGGCAACCATTTCCCGCATTTCATGAGCTACATCAAAGATATAATCTAGATCGGGACGCAGGAATTGCTTTACCGAAAGGATGTCTTTGCCATAAAAGGGGACCGTGCGCTGGTCGCCGAAAGGCAAGTGCGGGTTTTCAGCTCGAGAGGGGGGTACGTATGTAGCCATAATTTTTCTCCTTAATGATTTTTCAAGATAACAGTGATTAACGGCGCAGGTTTTGACCAAATCCAGGAGGCGCCAGGACCTGCCCGTCCCGGTACACGACCTGACCTCGCAAGATAACTTTATGCAAACGACCGCGCACCTTCCAACCTTCAAAAGGTGTCCAGCCGCAGCGGGTATGGTTATCAGCAGCGCGGATTTCCCAAGTTGCTTGTGGATCAATTTCCAAGTAGGTCTGTTCCTGCGGGGGCAGGTTGAATATCTTACGCGGGTTGGTCCACAAACGATCTACCAGCTCCTCCATGGTTAGGCGTCCTTCATGAACAGCTGTCAAGAGCAGAGGTAAAGCTGTTTCCAAGCCGGGGAATCCCGGTGGGGGGTTATGGCCATCTTTTTCTACCCGGGTATGGGGCGCATGATCGGTCGCGAAGCAATCGATCACATCCAGATTCTCCCACAGGGCCTCCTGATCTGCCGCTTCAGCCAGGCGGGGTCGCACCTCGCTCCTGCCCTCCCCTAGCGAAGGGATATCGGCTTTGGTCAGGAAGAGGTGATGAGGCGCCACTTCACAAGTTACCTTCAAGCCCCTTTCCTTTGCAGCCCGGATCAATAGAATTTCTTCGCGGGTGGAGACATGGCAGAGATGGATTGGGCGATCATAAAGGGCTGCCATCAAAATGACAGCTGCCAGGGTGCGCCCTTCAGCATGGGCTGCAATAGGCAGCGATTCTGGCCAAGCAGCAAAATGAGCCATCCACAAGCTCATATCATCCAGGCGCAACGGGCCGTAGGTTTGGTCCAGATACATCTTCAACCCGGCTGCCTCCCGCGCTAGCTGCTGAATCTTGTGCAGGTTATCCGGACCAGCTCCTAAGAACTGGGCATAATCACAGCGAGCTTTTTCCTGAGCGGCCTCAAGGGCCAGGGTCAGGCTGTCCTGATCTGTGACAGGGGGTTGGGTGTTAGGCATGGCCAGCACAGCGGTAAACCCGCCCGCCAGCGCTGCCGCTGTGCCGGAGTCCCAATCCTCTTTATGCAGAGCGCCAGGCTCGCGCATATGGACATGTAGATCGATTAAGCCAGGTAATTGCATGCTGATCTCCAGATAAAAAAATAGAGCCCTTGCGGCTCTATGTGGGGGACTAAATAAACGCCCATTGGAGCGAATGCTCGCGGGCGTTTGTATTCTAAGCAGGAACCATATTTGAGTATAAGCATACTTGCCCGATTTTACAGAAATCTGGCGATCTGTCAAGGATGATTTTGCAAAATTCAACCTGGCTGCCCAGGCAAAAATCTTCGCGTTCAGAAATTCTATAATATGCTGAGGAAGAACGATCCAGCTTATGTTTCGTCTGGCTCATCCCAGGTCCAGGAAGATAAAGAATCCATCTCTGCATAGGCGGTCATATCCAGGTGTAACGGGGTGATGGACACAAAATTTTGAGCCAGAGCGCCAAAATCTGTTCCTTCGTCAGGCACACCGGTTGGCTCTTCGCCCCCGATCCAATAATAAGGCCGGCCGCGCGGATCTTGACGGCTGACCAGCTTATCCCGGTACACCCGCAGCCCTTGCCGGGTGATACAGGTACCCTGAATCTCCGCTAACGGAAGGTAAGGGATATTAACATTCAACATGATACCCGGGGGAAGGCCGCGTTTGCTCACCCGATTGACGATCCGGCGAGCCACCCTGGCAGCCGGCTGAAAATCAACCGGTGTGATGGGATGGAGTGGGCCATTCAGGGAGACTGCTATGCCCGGTAAGCCCCAAATTACCGCCTCCATAGCAGCTGTTACTGTTCCAGAGTACGTCATGTCGTGACCCAAATTGGCGTTGGGATTGATCCCGGAGACAACCAGATCAATCTTTTCTCTTAGAACTCCCAATATTGCCAGGGCGACGCAGTCAGAAGGAGCTCCATCGGTGGCATAAGCCGGGATGCCATCCAGAACCTCAACTGCTTTTACACGCATGGGCCGGTCCATGGTCTTGGCATGACCAGCAGCCGACCAGTTGCGGTCAGGAGCTAAAATAGTCACCTTCCCAACAGAGGCCAGCTCTTTTGCCAGCTCCAGCAGTCCAGGCGCGGTGATCCCATCGTCGTTTGTAATCAGAATATGCATGCCCGTCGTCAATCCTACCTCTCGTTTGATCGAACGCCTGGTATTATAACCCGACATACCCAATGGCATGAGGTAGGTACACTCTCACTGAGTTTAAATTTATCAACCTCTCAATGGTACAATTTTCCTGTTAGCTACGCAGAGAAATGATTAAAACAGATGCAGGGACGGGGAGCCTTCATCGAACCGTGAAAATCCCCTCGGGAGGAGTATACGCGTGAAAAACTTTCTCAAAAAGATCACTGGAATTGTCCTGAGCCTGACTGCGATCATTGGGATCACTTTTAGCATCGCTGCTTTGATTACCCTGTGGGCATACCAACCTAAGCTCAACTCCGTCGCGGATGAGAATATGAGCGTATTCCGCCAGACTCTAGACACCACCCAGGCTGGCCTTTTCCTGGCTGAGAGCTCACTGGAGTCGGCCATTGTCAGCATTACCACCCTGGAAGCTACCATCGCGGCGACTGCCAAATCCATCGACGATACCGCTCCCATGATCGATACATTTGTGAGCCTGACCAGTGAAGATCTGCCAAACACGGTCAGCTCCGCCCAATTATCTTTACTGGCAGCTCAAGATAGCGCCGAAATCATCGATGGGCTTTTGTCCGCTTTGGCTTCTATTCCGTTTGTCCCCCGTGATTTATACAACCCACCGGTGCCATTGCATATCGCTCTCGGGCAGGTATACGACAGTGTAGAAAACCTTCCCCAAGCTCTACAGACCATGGAGACAAGCCTGGTCAGCACCGGGCAAAATATGGAAGTGATCCAGGCCGACATCAATTTAATAGCTGCTGATATCCATGAGATCAACCTGAGCATGGTAGAAGCCCAGACGGTGCTCAACGATTACCAGGAATTGGTAGCAGACCTTCAACTTCGCCTGGACCGGGTGGACCAAAACCTGGATGGGTGGATCCAGGCGACCTACGGTTTACTCACATTTTTACTGGTGTTGTTAGCGCTGACGCAACTGGGTCTCTTAGCCCAGGGAATTGGATATCTGTTTTAGGTGATTGGCCGGAAAAAATTTTATTAAGATCTTGTTTCAAACGGCCAATCACTGGAGCAAACCGCTGGATTTACTTATGAGTTTGTAAATTTACTTTTGGCGGTTTGCTTAGCAGGCAAACAACTCAATAATTAGGGATCAGGGGGAGAGCCTCCTGATCCCTAATGGAGCATACGGCGCAACACCGTATGTAAGATACCGCCGTTGCGATAGTAATCGATCTCTACCGGCGTATCCAGGCGTGCTATTGCCTGAAAGCGAATTTCAGACCCACCGGGCCGGACCGCGCGCACCTCCACCTCTGATTGGATTCCCAGATCACCGGTCAATCCTTCAATGAAATACATTTCATCGCCGGTTAACCCCAGGGTGATGACGTTCTGCCCCGGCTTGAATTGCAGCGGCAGCACACCCATTCCAACCAGGTTCGAGCGGTGAATCCGTTCAAAGGATTCGGCAATGACCGCTTTGACCCCTAACAAATTGGTGCCCTTGGCAGCCCAGTCTCGGCTTGAGCCGGCGCCATACTCTCTGCCGGCCAGGATGATGAGGGGGATGCCATCCTCACGGTACTGCATGGCTGCATCGTAAATCGCCATTTTGATACCCTTTCCGGCAGAATAATAAAGCGTATAACCTCCTTCAACGCCAGGCACCATCAGGTTTTTCAAGCGGATGTTCGCCAGAGTGCCGCGCGTCATGATCCGGTCATTGCCACGCCGGGAGCCGTAGGAATTGAAATCACGGGGTGTGACGCCTTTTTCAATCAAGTATTTACCGGCCGGGCTATCGGCCGGAATCGATCCAGCCGGGGAGATATGGTCGGTGGTGATCGAATCGCCCAGAAGCGCCAGAACCCGAGCTCCGCTCTCACCGCCAATGTTTTCTATTTGTGGCGGATCCAGGGTGAGCGTAGCGAAGAAGGGCGGTTCCTGAATATAAGTGGATCCCGGGTCCCAGTTGTAGAGCTCGCTCTCACCGCCCTGGATGGCGTTCCAGGTATCGTTGCCGGAGAAGACATTAGCGTACTTGGCAGTAAACATTTCGGGCTGGACGGCTCGGGAAATGGCCTGCTGGATTTCTGCATTGGTAGGCCAGATATCAGCCAGGAACACCGGACGGCCTTCCGGGTCTGCGCCTAATGGCTCATTTAACAAATCAATATCCACTGTACCTGCCAGGGCAAATGCCACTACCAAGGGCGGCGAGGCCAGATAATTGGCGCGCACATAGGGGTGTATGCGACCCTCGAAGTTGCGGTTGCCGGAAAGAACCGCAGCAGATACCAGATCGGCGCTGGTGATGGCCTTGACCACCTCACCGGGCAACGGGCCTGAGTTGCCGATGCAGGTGGTGCAGCCATAACCGACCACATTGAAGCCCAGGTCTGCCAGCGGGCCCAACAAGCCAGCCTGTTTCAGATATTCACTGACCACGCGCGAGCCAGGCGCAAGGCTGGTCTTCACATAAGCGGGCACCCGCAGACCGCGCTGCAGCGCTTTCTTTGCCAGCAAGCCAGCTCCCAACATCACCGACGGGTTGGAGGTATTGGTACAGGAGGTGATGGAAGCAATCACCACTGCTCCATGCCGCAATTCAATCTGGGCTCTATCCCCATCGCCCTTATCTTCGATAACGGCCATGCGATCCAGCTCCTTTTGCGTCAGAGCATAACCGCGTTCAGCAGTAGGGGCAGTCAATGCCAGGCGGAAGTTCGTTTTCAGATCTGCCATGTTCACCCGGTCTTGTGGGCGTTTTGGCCCCGCCAGGCTGGCCGTTACCTGTCCCAGATCTAGCTCCAGCAGATCGGTAAATTCTGGGTCTGGGGTGCCGGCTGTGCGGAAGAGACCCTGCTCCTTGGTGTAATATTCCACCCGCTGGACCAGTTCCTCCTGGCGCCCGGTCAGGCGCAGATAGCGCAATGTTTCGGCATCTACCGGGAAGAAACCAATGGTCGCGCCGTATTCAGGCGCCATGTTCGAGATCGTAGCCCGGTCTGGCAATGACATCGAATCCAGGCCCGGACCGAAGAATTCGACGAATTTATCCACCACCCCCTTTTGGCGCAGCATTTGGGTAACTGTCAGCGTCAGGTCGGTGGCGGTCACGCCCTCGGGCAGCTCTCCGTAGAGCTTAAAGCCAATCACATCTGGGGTGACCATGTCCAGCGGCTGTCCCAACATAGCGGCCTCAGCCTCGATCCCACCCACACCCCAGCCGACAACGCCCAGGCCATTGATCATGGTAGTATGTGAATCGGTGCCTACCAGGGTGTCGGGATAAGCATACATCTCTCCATTTTGCTTCGCAGCGATCACCACATTGGCCAGGTACTCCAGGTTGACCTGGTGGACGATCCCGGTCGCCGGTGGGACCACGCGAAAGTTATCAAAGGCTTTTTGACCCCAATGCAAGAACTGGTAACGTTCTCGATTACGCTGAAACTCCAGCTCCGCATTGCGCTGCAAGGCATCCATGCTGGCGAAGAAATCCACCTGCACCGAATGGTCGATCACCAGGTCTACCGGAACGAGCGGGTTGATCCTGCGCGGGTCGCCGCCCAACCGGGTCATAGCAGCGCGCATGGCTGCCAGGTCCACAACCGCAGGAACGCCGGTGAAATCTTGCATGATCACTCGGGCCGGTTTAAACGGCAAGACCGGCCGTTGTTGAACACTGGCCTTCCATCCGGCCAGATTCAAGAGGTCTTGCCGGGTGATCTCCTTCTCGTTGACCTGCCGTAAGAGCGATTCCAGCATGATGCGGATCGAATAAGGCAGGCGATCGAGGCGGCACAGCCCCTCTTTTTCAAGTCTGTCCAGGCGATAGATGTTAAAACTTCCCGATGGAGTCCGTAAGGAGCTTTTTGCTCCAAAAAAATCGTTCATTGATCCCTCCTGCGCACTATTGCATCGGTCATGCGGGCAACCTGGGCCATGAATTCCATATCGTGGACCCGCACGATATCTGCCCCTCGGGCAATCCCCACCGCCACCGCCGCGGCCGTCCCTTCCAGGCGTTGGCCGGCTGGCCTATCCAGGGTAAAGCCGATAAATGATTTTCGAGAAGGCCCCAGGAGCACCGGGTAGCCCAGCCCGGCAATTTCGCCCAGGCGATCCAGCAGCTCCAGGTTCTGCTCGACAGTCTTGCCAAAACCGATGCCTGGATCGAGAATGATGTGCTCATCTGCGACGCCAGCCTCGCGAGCGATGGCTACACTTTCCAGCAGCTCTCGCCGGATGTCAGCCAACAAATCCTCATAAGCCATGCCAATATAGCGCCCGCCCAGGCCTTCTTTGATTTCAGCGTGGGCCCAGGAGCTGCGGTTGTGCATGAGGATGAGCGGGACCTGGTATCGTGCAGCCACATCCGCCAGGGTTGGATCGGCGCGCAAGGCCCACACGTCGTTTATGATATGAGCTCCCGCCTGCAAAGCGGCCTCGGCAATACTGGCTTTATAGGTATCGATCGAAATAACCACATCCAGTTCGGCTGCCAGGAGACGGATGACCGGTAAGACCCGCAGCATCTCTTCATCGACTTGGAGAGCCTGAGAGCCGGGGCGGGTGCTTTCCCCACCCACATCCAGGATATCCGCACCAGCCTGGACAAAACGCCGGGCCTGTGCCAGCGCAGCCTGCGCGATTTCATTTTCAGGCCACTCGCCGGAGGCGGTTGCTGCACCTAATAAACCATCCCCCGAAAAGCTATCGGGGGTGATATTCAAAATACCCATCAGGTATGTGCGGCTACCCCACGCAAAGGTCCGCTTGGCAATTTTCAATGGAGCTAACATATACGAATTAATTGAAGAGCGCAAAGGTCCCCTACACCAGGGTGGTGAGGGGCCTGTTCAACCAGGCTTCCGCGGCCGGCATGTCCACGAAAACCCCCAATTCAACACCGCCAGCCGCCGTCAGGGCGCGGATATCAAGAATTGCCTGGCGCACTTTTTCATTTGCCACCACCACCGCCAAACGGATATTCCGGGCGGCCGGGTCGCTGTTGGCCTCCACCGCAAAACGGACGGCATCCTCGGGGATTTCCTGCACCTGGCGTAAATCGTAGAGATTACGCGTCAGGCGATCCGAATCATACAAGTGCTCCGAAGCAAACTTGTGCCAATGTTTAAGTGTGGGTGCAGAAAGATCAGTAAATGTAAAATACATGCCACCATCTGCACGGCGGTGGACTTGGTAGCCAATATCAGGATCGGGCGTCCAATTGAGGGGTTTCATTTCTTGCGACATATGATTGCTCCATGTATATGTGGGTATTTCATTGAATATGGTCAGGTCTGTTTCAGGGCAGTGTCTCAGATTTTGTACCCCAGATCTGGTGTGCTGCCATTGGAATAAACACAGACCCGAAACAAGTTGATCACTTGGTCCATTTTACCCAAAAATGTCCGATCTGTGGGTTGGGTCTCCAGCGGGATCTGAGTAGATCTCAATCCGCCCGCGCGGCGCACGGGCAAGTAGTTCTGCCACTGTGCATCCCAAACCAGGATGAACCAAATCAGGGGCTAAATCCGCTAATGGAACCAGGACGAAATCGCGTACATGCAGCCTGGGATGGGGGATCGCCAGCTCGGGCGTATCCAGAATCAGGTCATCGTAAAAGAGAATATCCAGATCGATTTTGCGCGGACCGTAGCGAAAAGTTGGTTCTCTCCCTAAGCGAATCTCCAATGCTTTCAAGTACCTGAGCAGCTCAAGAGGCTCCAAATCCGTGCCGGCTTCAATCACTTGATTGAGATAGTCGGGCTGGTCGCTGAAGCCCCAGGGAGCCGTCTGGTACACCGGCGAGCTGGCGCGCGGCAAGACTGGTGGGGGCAGGTGGGCGACCGCCTGTTTCAAAATCCCGTAGCGGTCGCCTAGATTAGCGCCCAGAGCAATATAAACAGTAGGCTGCATCGGCCGCTTTCGAGACCTAGACACGTTCCAAAATTGTGGCGGTAGCCATGCCATGCCCAATGCACATGACCTGCAAGCCATAACGGCTGCCATTCCGCTGAAGCTCAAACAGCAGCTTGGTCATCAGGATCGCCCCGGTGGCGCCCAAAGGATGCCCCAACGCTACCGCGCCGCCGTTCGGGTTAACCCTGGACATATCGGGCTTTAACTCGCGCTCCCAGGCTAAAACCACCGAGGCGAAGGCCTCGTTAATTTCTACAATATCAATTTCATCCAGGGACAGCCCGGCTTTTTTCAAGACCAACCTGGTGGCAGGGATGGGTGCGTCCAGCATTAAGACCGGGTCAGAGCCAACCACCCCCCTGGCAACGATACGAGCCATGGGCGACAGGTTGTACCGGCCGACTGCCCGGGCTGAAGCCAGTAAAAGAATGGCTGAGCCATCGCTGATCTGACTCGAGTTCCCGGCAGTAACCACCCCATCTGGCTTGAAGACCGGCTTGAGGGCAGCCATTCTGTCGCGGTCGGGGGGCATGCGCACCCCCTCGTCAGTCGAGACCACGCTCCCATCGGGCAGGGTGATGGGGAGAATCTGGCTCTCAAAGCGCCCCTGCTGGATGGCCTGCATGGCCCGCATATGGCTCTCAAAGCTGAAATCGTCCAGCTCAGCGCGGGTCAGGTTCCATTTTTCGGCCATCATCTCAGCGCTGACGCCCTGGTGAACCAGCGCATAGGGGAAGTTCTGAGGCCACTCAGTAGGGTAATCCGAGCCGAGTGGTTGGTGAGACATCATCTCCGTGCCGCCCGCGACCACGATATCCATATCACCCGCCAGAATGGCCTGGGCGGCAAAGTGAACAGATTGCTGCCCGGAGCCGCACATCCTGTTCAGGCTGACAGCCGGAATTTTTGCTGGGAAACCGGCGTGTAAGGAAGCTAAACGAGCCAGGTTGGCGCCCTGGTCCCCCACTGGGGTCACCACCCCCAATATGACGTCCTCAACAACCTCTGGGGTCAGGCCGGCCCGGCGAACGACCTCCTGTAGCAGGAGCGCGGTCAAGTCGATGGGTGCAATGGGGGCCAGCTTACCGGTGGGCTTGCCAATACCAATCGGAGAGCGCACGGCTGAGATGATAAAGGCTTCACTCGACATTTGAATCCGCCTCCTCTTAACTTAAAGCTGAATATGGAGAATTGTAGGCTGGCATCAAGGATACCATAAAATCAACGGGCGCCTGCAGGTCGTTTGCCAAAACAAGCCGGGAGGGCTACAATTGTGGGCAGTTTTACGTTTCTGCATAATAATCCTCTGGAATTCACACACAGGGAGGCTGCATGGCACAAGCCACATTTCATTTTCCGCGCGGGTTCTTATGGGGCACAGCAACCGCCTCCCACCAGGTAGAAGGCAACAACACCAACAACAATTGGTGGGCCTGGGAGCAAGAACCCGGACGCATCCTGCAGGGTCACAAATCCGGGCTGGCTTGCGACTGGTGGAACGGGCGCTGGCGTGAGGATTTAGATCGGGCAGCCCAAGGCGGGCAGAACGCGCACCGTCTGTCCATCGAATGGAGCCGCATCCAGCCTGCGCCTGACCGCTGGGACGAGGATGCTCTGGATCGCTACCGGGAAATTCTGCGCGGCCTGCACGAGCGAGGCCTGACTCCCATGGTGACCCTGCACCATTTCACCGACCCGCTGTGGCTGACGGAAATGGGCGGGTGGGAAAACGAGCTGGTGGTAGGATATTTCGAAAAATATGTCAGCAAAGCCGTGGAAGCGTTGCGCGAGTACGCTTCCATGTGGGTGACCATCAACGAGCCGAATGTGTACACCGTCTCCGGCTACGTGTTGGGGGATTTCCCGGGTGGGAAGCAGGATATAGGCACAGCCTTGCAGGTGCTGACCCATATGGTGCGCGGTCATGCGGCCGCTTACCGGGCGATTCACAGCTTGCAACCAGGCGCTCAGGTGGGTGTGGCCATCAATTACCGGGGCTTCCAGGCGGCAAAAAGCTGGTTTCCTCTGGATCACCTGGCAGCCGGTCTCCAGTCCCGATCCTTTAACGATCTCTTCCCATGCACCTTGCGGGATGGGGTCTTGAAATTGGCTGTCTGGCGCAAACGCATCCCGGAGGCCAAAGGCACCCAGGATTTTGTAGGCATCAACTATTACACGGTAGATAGGGTAGCCTTCAACCTGCGTAATTACCAGCAGCTATTCGCCCGGCGCTTCTACCCGCAGGGGGCCGACCTGAGCGACACCGGCTTCATTTCGAACGAGCCAGAGGGTATGTTTGCAGCTCTCAAGTGGGGGTTGCAATTCAACCTGCCCATCTATGTCACCGAAAATGGGGTGGAGGACCAGGACGACCACTTGCGGCCGCGCTACCTGGCCCGCCACATCCACCAGGTCTGGCGGGGCGTGAACTTCAACTGGGCGGTGCGTGGTTACTTCCACTGGTCGCTGGTGGATAACTTTGAATGGGAGCGCGGTTGGACGCAGCGTTTTGGGCTATGGGAGTTGAACGTTGAGACCCAGGCCCGTCGCAAGCGCCCTAGCGCCGACCTGTATGCTGAGATCTGCAAGGAGAACGGGCTCTCCTCCGAAATGGTGGCGAAGTACGCCCCAGAGGTGCTGGAGGTGCTCTTTCCCTGAGCAGAGCTGGTAAAGTGATGATAATAGCAATTCCCGGTTCCTGGCCATCCTCATTACAAGACTATCCAGTCGTATGCCGTCCAGCCTTGCCCAAAGACACGCCAGAGGTAATGGAGCTGACCCGCATGTTGTGGGATGGTCACGATTATATTCCCCTGGTGTGGGCAGACTGGCTGGCTGATCCCCAGGGCCTCCTGGCGGTAACAGAATGCGGTGGGAAGGTAGTCGGCACCGGCAAGCTGACCCGTTTATCTGACCAAGATTGGTGGCTGGAGGGCTTGCGCGTACATACGAAATATCAAGGTAAAGGTATAGCTTCTCGCCTGAACGATTACTTGTTGGAGGTCTGGCTGCGTAGCGGGGGTGGAACCGTCCGGTTAGCCACCTCATCCATCCGCCTGCCAGTGCATCACCTATGCGAGCGCAGCGGGTTCAGTAGAATTACTGAGTTCAGCGCCTTTGCTGCGCCGGTCATCGCTGAGACGACCGACAATTTCAACCTTGTAGCGGCAAGCGAAATTTCTGAAGCCTTAGCGTACGCCCTCAACAACCAATCCTTGGGCTGGTCTGCCGGTTTGATGGATCTGGGCTGGCAGTGGGCCAGCCCACGGGAATCCTTCCTGATTGAGGCTGTCCGTAAGGGGCAGGCCTGGTGGTTTCAGGGACGACGGGGCTTGCTGGTTATCTGGGAAGACGAGGAAGATCAGGAAACCCGCCCAGCCATTTCCCTGGTCGCTTGCCCGGCAGCGGATTTGGCAAGCCTGCTGCTGGACTTCCGCCGACTGGCCTGGAAATGCGGGTACCAGCAAGCTATCTGGAACGCTCCCTTACATCCCGAGCTCCTACCTGCCCTATCAGAGAGCGGTTTTCAGCGAGATTGGGACGAGTCTATGTACATCTACGCCCGCCCCCACCCAAATATTGAGGACAGATGATTGACAATTCAATCAGGAAATGAGCAGTAACTGGGGTATTGAGCGCACACAGGTCGCCCAAAAACACCTGCTGACCTGAGCAAACCCTTATGGTATAATCTCGCACGCCTGCGGAGAGCAAACCGGCAGGTACAAATGGAGAGGTTGCCTAGTCCGGCCTAAGGCGCACGCCTGGAGAGCGTGTAACCCGTAAGGGTTCGAGGGTTCGAATCCCTCCCTCTCCGCCATTATTTTTAAGATAGATTTGGTGCTAGTGCTTTGTCAAGGCTGATACCTTGTTTTGAAATAAACTGATTATTGCCTTGACAAAGCTTAAAGTGTTCCGTCGAAGGCATTTTCAAATCATAGAATCACGTTTGACGGAACACTAGGTGATTGGCCGAAAGTAATTTATCAAATATCCAGCTTCAAACGGCCAATCACACGCAAACCGCTAACAGATCAGACTGCAGCAGCTTTCCTAACTATTAAATGGCCTAGAGAATAATGTTTGAAATTTACATCCAACCCACCCTGTTTATCCTGATCTCGATCTTAATCGTTTTTCTGGCGCGCGATTGGCTGCGCCAGCGCTCCTCGCACGGCCTGAGCCGCTTTCTGGCGCTGGAGTGTATCCTGGCGCTGACCGTGTTGAGCCTGCCTGCCTGGCCCCGCGACCCGCTTTCTCCCATGCAGATCCTGTCCTGGTCTCTCATCCTGACTGCGCTCTTGCTAGCCGCTTATGGCTACCGGTTGCTGCGTCTGGAAGGAAAACCTGAGTTGAAGCTGGCAGCAGACCAGGGACTGGCTGTAGAAGGTTTCTACAAATACGTGCGCCACCCGCTGTATAGCTCGCTGATTCTGTTCTCGATGGGGGTATTTATCAAAGCCACCACCATGACCAGCACGGTCCTGCTGTGTGGCGTGACCCTGTTCCTGTATTTGACGGCCAGGGAGGAAGAGATGGAAAACCTGGATCGCTTTGGGGTCGAGTATGCCCGTTATCTCGACGCCAGTAAAATGTTCGTCCCGTTTGTGTTCTAGGTTAACCGGTCGCGACTGCTCTCCACAACAAACCTGCCAGGAACAATAACATGGCCGCATAAACCATCAGGGCTCGGCGGTCATCGCGGCCCTTGGTAATGGCGAAAGCCGCTGGGATGGCCAGCGCGCTGATCACCCCGTACAGGATGTGGATGGTCTGGCCTGGTTGGCTCCCACTGATCCATAGATATGCTCCCAGAACTCCCTGGATCAGGATCAACACTTCCCCAATAGCCAGGGCGCCCCAGTAGCTGCTATGGATATCCTGGCGGCGGAAATAACGCAACCAGCCCCACAAAGCCACCAGAAGGACATAAAACAAGGCAGTATTCGCCAGGCGGGCATGTATCTCTGCTAAAGGCATCGCTTTCTCCATTAAATCGCTTGGTTGTTGGGTAGCTGCTCCTGCAAATCTTATCATAGAATGTTTACGCTCCGAGAAATTGGTCAACAATAACGAAAGCAAGCGCGCTGAACAATTTCTCAGTTTTATTTTTAGGGTCACGGGGGTGAGTGCATAATCACCCTTTTATCCGGACTTGAATCACCACATTCAGGACGGGCCGGATGAAAGATTAATATAGACTTATTTGGTAGACTTACTGAATAAACCGCCCTTCAGCTCTGTGGACTGGAAGGCGCGGGACGTCAAACACCTCCCTCATATAAAGGGTCAGGCTTGTAAAGCGGAAGAGAGGAGAACGAAAATTATGGCCAATGAGGCGGTTTCCGAAACTGCTCCCAAGACCACCCCGATCAATCGCCGGGAATTCCTAAATTTTGCCTGGCTGGCCTCCCTGGGATATATCACGGTCAGCCTGGCCGGCGTGACATTCCTGTTCGCCATGCCCCGCTTCAAAGAAGGCGAGTTTGGCGGCATCTACACCGTTGGACCGGTGGCGAGCCTGCCGAAAGAAGATGATCCTCCCGAGAACCATCCCAAGGTGAAAATCTGGCTTTCCAACAGCAACGCTGGCGTGATGGCCTTGTACAAGGTTTGCACCCACCTGGGCTGCCTGTACGGCTGGGACAACCAGGAGAACAAGTTCATCTGCCCCTGCCATGGCTCTCAATTCCAAAAGAACGGAGATTATATCGAAGGGCCTGCGCCGCGCGCCTTGGATCGCTTCGTCGTCCAGGTGACCACTCCGGATGGAGATGTCATTGCTGAGACAGACCTGCTCAGTGGAGGACCAGTGCCCCTCCCGGATGACCCCAACTTAGTCATCCGCATCGATACCGGTCGCAGAATCGACGGACCGCGCCATGGTTGATCTGCCCATTCCAATTTCTATGCATGCCAAAATGGCTCGGGAAATCGCCAGGTTTCCCAAAGCAAGACCCTGGCTGGCCATTGATCCCGCATGGGAGGAAATATGTTAAAAACCGAGAACCTGCAGAACCTCAAAGCCAAAGCCTTCCAGGCCATCGATAGTCGCGTGCGGGCCATCACCGCCGGCCTCGACCTGGAAGAATTGCGGGCCGTGCTGCGCGGCGACCCGCCCACCGAGCGCCCCAACCCCCGTTACAAGGTCCACACCACCAGTTTCATCTTCCACATCCGCCCGCGTTACTACGAGAAGGGCAGCACCATCTTCACCCATACCTTCCGTTTGGGCTTTTTTACGTCCTTTTTCTTCTTTATCGAAGTCCTCACCGGCCTGATCTTGATGATCTACTACACCCCCTCCCCTGAACAGGCCTACCAGTCCATTTTGGACCTGACCAGCAACGTGCCCTTTGGGAAACTGCTGCGCGATATGCACCGCCTGGGGGCGGAGGGTATGGTCATTTTCACGGTCCTGCATATGTCGACCCAGGCCGGGCGCGAGAGCGCCCTGGCGGAGGTGGTGGC
>JAWOHN010000250.1:0-9055 GCA_046485135.1 Anaerolineales bacterium
GCCCTGCAGGTCTCCGCGTGCCGCCGAACGGGCGTATTCCACCAGCAGGTTCTGTCCGGCGTGGGCCGAGAAGCCGCCGATGGTGACCACCTCAGCTCTGCGCCGGTAAGATTCGCCGAAGATGCGCACCTCTTTATCCCGGTCTGCCAGGCGCCGCCCCAGCGTGTGTGGAGCCTGCCAGGACACGATCAAGATCGTGTTCTTGGGATCTTCGATATTGTTCTTCAGGTGATGCAGGATCCGTCCGGCCTCTGCCATCCCTGAAGCCGAAATGATGATCATGGGGTCCTCCCGCTCGTTCAGGCTCTTGGATTGATCCACCGAGCGTACGTAGACCAGCTCATCGAACTTCAGCGCCGCTTTGCTGTCATTGTTTTTAATGAAGTCGTGCGTCTCCTGGTCAAAGCACTCCGGGTGCGAGCGGAAGATATCGGTAGCCTTCACCGCCAGCGGGCTGTCCACATACACCGGCAAGCGCGGGATTTCCCCTGCCTGCATCATCTGGTGCAGGTTATACACCAGCTCCTGGGTGCGCCCCACTGCAAAGGCCGGAACGATCACTTTGCCTCCTCGTTGGGCGGTACGCAAAACCGTCTCGCGCAACTCGTCATAAGCGGCCTGCGGGTCATTGTGCAGCTTGTCCCCGTAGGTGCATTCCATGATCAGGATATCCACCGCTTGTGGCAGAACCGGATCGCGCAGCAGGGGTAAATCGCGCCGGCCGATATCGCCCGAAAACCACAGGCGCACCCTGCGCCCCTTTTCTTCGATTTCAAGCAGCAAGCTGGCTGAGCCCAGGATATGCCCGGCCTCGAACAGCTGCGCCTGCACCCCAGGGACCGGCTCAAAAGGCTCCTCGTAGGCCAGCGGGTGGAAGTATTGCGCTACCCGCGCTGCGTCTTCTATGGTATACAGCGGCTCTACTTTTGGTTCAGCGCGTTTGCGTAGTTTGCGGTTGATAAAATCCGCGTCTGATTCCTGGATATGCCCCGAATCCAGCAGCATGATGTTGGCGAGATGGGCGGTCGCATCGGTGGCATAGACCGGCCCGCGGTAGCCCTGTTCCACCAGGTTGGGCAGGTTGCCGCTGTGGTCGATATGGGCATGGGAGAGAATGACTGCGTGGACCTTGCGCGGGTTGAAGGGAAAGTTTAGGTTGCGCTCGTACGACTCCTTCCGGCGGCCCTGGTACAGACCGCATTCCAGCAGCAACTGGTACCCATTGATTTCAATGAGATGTTGTGAGCCGGTGACCGTTCGAGCTGCGCCGTGAAAGGTGATTTTCATGTATTTCCCCTTTTGTGTGAGAGAAAAAAGCTAACAGAGCCCCAATAATGGTGTACGCAGGGGCAGATACCCCTGTGCATATTTTTTTTGGGATAATTTAATCAAGGACAATGGATGACCTGCAAGATCTCCTCCCCGTAGTTCTTTAGCCGCCAGGGAGCGTCTTTTAAGACCTCAGCCAGCTCATTCATCTTGCGTGGGTTGCGCTCGGCAATGGCGTACAGCAGGTCGCGCGCCAGGATCACGTCCGATTTAACCCCCAAATTGCGCGCTGTTCGCATACGCCACTGGCGCAGGTTTTCCACCCGGCACAGGAACTTTTCATCAGGTCGGGGCGGGCGCGGCGGGGTCACCGGTTTGGCTTCCAGGCCGCGCTTCACCGCCTGGAGCAGAGCTGAGCCGTGCCGGTATACCTGTCCCCGGCTCATACCCGGCAGGCGCTTCAGCTCGGTTATGCTGATGGGGCAGGCGCTGGCTACGGAATGCAAAGTGGCATCACTCATCACCTTGAACAATGGCCGGTTCATGTTCTTTGCCACGCGGTCACGGTATTTGCACAGCTCCAGCAGCACGGCGGCCTGTTGGGGAGTCAGATCGTTGGAACCGCTGATCCGCCAGCAGGCCTCGCCAGAGTTCCTGGCGTGGTTGCGCGAATTCTCGTGGTTGCCGCCATTCAGGATGGACATGCGCCTGAAGTCTTCAGCCGCCATCTCCCAGCGCCCGCTCTCTTCCAATTCAGCTTTCAGCTGGTTGCGCAGCGGGACCAGGTAACGGGTATCCAGGCGGGCGTAGTCCAACAGGTGATCTGGCAGCGGGCGTTGGCCCCAGTTGGCGCGTTGGTAGCGCTTGTCCATTTGTACGCCGAACTCATTCGATAAGATCGAACCCAGTCCGACTTCTGCTTTGCCCAGCACGCTGGCGGCCATCATTGTGTCGAACAGGTTGACCACTGTGAAATCAAAGTCGCGTTTCAGGCAGATTAAATCGTACTCTGCGGCGTGGAATACCTTTTCAATATCTGGATTGGAGAAGATTTTTGCCAACGGCGATAGATCGTCTAACGATAACGGATCTACCAGGTAATCATCCTCTTGCGTAGAGAACTGGATCAGGCAGACCTGTTCCTGGTAGGCGTACAGGCTGTTCGATTCGGTATCGACCGCCAGGAGCGATTCCCCAGATAGATTTTCTACCAGTTCCTCAAGTGTGTCTTGGTCGGTGATTAATGCCGGTGCAGAGATCTTTTCTTCCTTCATACGTAGCTTCTAAATATCCTATCATTGTTCAATCTGCTGAAGAAATTATGCTATACATTATAGCCCATTTGCTGGTTGGGTCACCTTTTCCATCACCACTGCGTCTTCCCGGTCTGCATAATAGCGCGGCCAGATCGTCTTCTGAAAATACCCCAGGCGCTGATATAGCCGGATGGCAGCCTGGTTGGAGGCGCGCACGCTCAGTCGAATGGCAGACACGTTCAGGCGGGCTTCAGCTTCCAGCAGCAATCTCTGTCCGATTCCCTGCCCGCGTTGTTCTGGCAACACGCCAACGGTGGCGATCCAGGCCACGTTTTCCGCCCGGCGGATGTCGCAGGCAATGAAACCGACCATCTGCCCGTCGATGACGGCTTTCAAGCGCAGCACATTGGGCATGCTCAATATGCCCACCAGATCCAGCAGGGGCCAGGCGTCTTTTGGAAAGCAAACTTTTTCCAGGTGCCGCAGGGCAGTCAGATCTCTCCAGCTGGCTGTCTCGATCGATACCGGGCTGGAAAATTGGTGAGAGGGTTGGGCTTGAGTCACCGTGCTATTTTACTACTGCTTTTCCTGGCCCTGCAGGTGTGATTTTGAGCATATGGGCTGTATCATTTTGCCCCCCAGGGGCATGGTATCATTAAGGTATCTCTAATATCCGGAGTTACATAGATTTACTGCTGTAATTTTGGGAGGCAAAGCTGACCCCATTTTCCCTCTTGATCGGTTTGGGGGCTGTCCTGGGATTGGCCTGGGTGGCCTGGCAGGCGCCTGAAAAGCTGGCCCTGCGCAGGATTGACCAGGGTCTGTGGCTGCTTCTCGGCGCCTTGCTGGGTGGTCGCTTGGTTCATGTGGCAATGGCCTGGTCTTACTATGCCGGAGGCTTGCTCGAAATCCCCCAGGTTTGGCTGGGAGGGTTTTCTGGCGTTGGAGCGCTGGCGGGTGCTTTATTAGCCTTAGCGCTGCTGGCTTTCATCACTCGCCAGCCTCTCGGAGAGTTGGCCGATGCTTATTTGCCCCTGGCAGCCGCCCTGACTGTCAGCGCCTGGTTGGCTTGCTGGGTGGATGGCTGCGCCTATGGGGTTGAGACTACGGCCTGGTGGAGCTTACCGGCGCGCGATGAGTGGGGCGAGCTGGAACGGCGCGTTCCACTGCAATTGTTGGCAGCTTCCCTGACCCTGGGCTTGTTCTGGTTGGTTGACCGCAGCCGGACCCGCCTGCGACGCGCCGGGCAACCCGCCTGCCTGGTCTTGTTGGGCCTGGGTTTATTGAATTTGGGGATTTCCTTCCTGCGGGTGGATCCCTCTCCGACCTGGGCAGGTTGGAGACCTGAAACCTGGGCCGGGTTTGCTTTTGGATTGCTGGCAGTCGCCGTTTACCTGCTGACCCTCATTCCTCTGCAAAGGTCCGTCTCAGACCTGGCCTCTGCGGAAACCGATTTCCCTCACCATACACCATGACCGGTTTTTTTGGATAGCAGATTATGAAACTCACCCTAGCGCTTGCTCAAATCAATACCACCCTGGGAGTTCTCCCTGCCAATCTCGAGGTTCATTTGACCAAGATCGCCGAAGCCCGCCAGGCTGGCGCCGATTTGCTGGTCTTCCCCGAGCTTTCCCTGACCGGCTACGTGTTGCAAGACCTGACCCCAACGGTGGCTATCCATCCATCGTCCGCTGACCCGATCTTCAAGCCTTTGCTGGAAGCCAGCCGTGAGATCGATCTGGTGGTTGGCTTTGTGGAAGAGGACCAGCGCCACCGCTTTTTCATCGCCTCTGCTTACCTCTCCAAAGGCGAGGTCCTGCATGTCCATCACAAAGTCTACCTGCCCACCTACGGGCTTTTCGATGAGGGGCGTTTCTTTGCCTGGGGTGATACGGTGCGCGCCTTTGACACCCGCTTTGGGCGCCTGGGGATGCTCATCTGCGAGGATTTCTGGCATGCCTCGCCGCCCTACCTGCTCTGGCTGGATGGGGCCGATCTGATGTTGTTCACTTCTGCTTCGCCAGGTCGCGGCCTCAACCGGGAGCCGCGCCTGGAATCAGCCCGCTGGGTGGACCATATCAACCAGGCCTACGCCAGCCTGTTCACCACCTTTATAGTGCACACCAACCGGGTGGGGTACGAGGACGGCTTGAACTTTTGGGGCGGTTCTACCATTCATGACCCAAACGGAGAGCTGCTGGTCAAAGCGCCCCACCACCAGGTTGCCCTGACCCTGGCGGAGATCGATTTGAACCAGCTCCACCGTACCCGCGCCCGCCTGCCCCTGTTGCGGGATGAGCGCACCGCCCTGGTGATGCGCGAGATGAGCCGTATCCTGGGGGAGGGCTCTCCGGTCAACAGGTAGACCGGTAGGAAGTGTATAATCATTGAATAAAAATTATGATGAACCCTATTGACCTCTCCATCAACACCGACCTGGCCCGCCAGATTCTGACCGGCTTCATTCATAGTGAGATCACCCGCGTGGGCTACTCTCGGGCTGTCCTGGGCTTATCGGGTGGCCTCGACTCGGCCCTTTCCTGCTTTCTAGCGGCCGAAGCCCTCGGCCCTGACAATGTCCTGGCCTTGCGTATGCCTTATAAGACCTCCTCGCCTGATTCGATGGAGCACGCCCAGCAAGTGATCGATCTCCTGGGTGTCCAGTCGCTGACCATACCCATCACTGAGATGGTTGATCCGCTGTTCGAGCGCTTCCCCGATGCCAACCAGATGCGCCGCGGCAACGCCATGGCGCGCGCCCGCATGATCGTCCTGTACGACCAGTCCGAGGCTTTCAAAGGGTTGGTGGTCGGGACCGGCAATAAAACCGAGATTTTGTTGGGCTACACCACCATCTATGGCGACTCGGCCAATGCCTTGAACCCGATCGGCGATCTGTACAAGACTCAAGCTCGCCAGCTTTCGCGCGCCTTGGGCGTCCCGGAGCAGATCATCGAAAAACCCCCTTCTGCCGACCTGTGGGCGGGGCAGACCGACGAAGGCGAGCTGGGCTTCACCTACGCCGAAGTCGACCAGCTGCTGTACCTGTTGGTCGACCAGCGCTACAGCCCGCAGGATTGCGTGGAGGCCGGCTTCCAGGCGGAGTTTGTCAGCCAGGTGGTGGAGCGCGTCCGCCGCAGCCACTTCAAGCGTATTCTGCCGCCGATTGCCAAGCTGACCAACCGCACCATCGGCTACGATTTCCTGTATTTGCGTGATTGGGGGACCTAAACCTCAGCTCTACTAACGGCTATCATGATTTGCCGAAACCATTAATCGTGCAGGCTTTCCCATTCCTTCATCAACAAGTCGAGCTCGCCTTGCACCCGGACATATTCCTTCCCTAACCCCTGTACTTTAGCTGCTTCAGCTGGCGGGTTTTCCAATTGTTTCGATAGCGCATCCAGTTGACCTTCCAGGTCTGTGATCTGCGCCTCGACCTCCTTCAGGCGAGCCCGGCGGCGGCGTTCTTCAGCCGAAGGACGGCCATTCTGGTTCGAGCGTGACGGCCCTGATTTACTCTGGAGCGTCTCTGCCCTGGCTCGTTCTGCTTCTCTGGCTGCCTCCTTTTCTGCCTGGTACTGGCTGTACGTACCCTGGTAGACTGTCAGGCTGCGCTCTTCCTCGTCGATCTCCCAAATCTGGGTAGCCAGCGCGTCGATCAGGTAGCGGTCGTGAGAGACCAACAGGATGGTGCCCTGGTATTCACCCAGCACCTGTTGCAGGATCTCCTGAGAAGGGATGTCCAGGTGATTTGTGGGCTCGTCCAATAATAGCAGGTTGGCTTGCGTTAACGCCAATTTAGCCAACGCCAGACGACCCCGTTCCCCGCCCGACAACACCGCCACCTGCTTGAAGACATCGTCCCCGCTGAACAGAAAACGAGCCAGGTATCTGCGGATCTCTGCCAGGAGCAGGTTGGGGGCGGTAGCTTCGATCTCTTCGACCAGGGTCCTCTCCGGGCGCAAATCCTCGTGCGCTTGGGCAAAGTAGCCGATATTCAAGCTCGCGCCCAGGCTCACCTCGCCGCTCAGAGGTTTGTGTTGGCCCAGGATGGTTTTCAGGAAAGTGGTCTTGCCGGCCCCATTCGGCCCGATCAGGGCCGCGCATTCCAGCCGGCGCAGCTCGATATCATCGGTGGCGAACAACTCTTTGTTGGGGAACCCCACTCGCAGGTTGGAAGTACGTAAGATAATATTTCCGCTGCGTCCTGATGGTCTTAGGTGCAGTGTCAGGGCGGGTGGACGGCTGTCCGGTTCTGACAGCGAGCGCAACCGGCGGGTAGCCTCATCTACACCCATGGTGTGAGTAGAGATGTCCGCCTCCTGGCTGATCTCAGCCCAGTTTTTGCCCCGCACTGCCTCCATACCCAGGCTTTCGATCGCTTCAAGGGTCCGGCTGAGCCGGCGCAGTTTACCCTTTGCTTGCAATGTCCTTTGCCCGGAGATATTCCGGCGGATATAGTCCAGTTCTTTCTCCAGCCGCTCTTTTTCGCTTTGGAAGATCTGGTGGCGCAGCTCCCATCGCTCCTGGCGTTGTCCCAGGTAAGCGCTGTAGTTGCCGCGGTAGCTTTCAAAACGCGCGCGGGTCATTTCCAGGATTGAGTTGGCTATCCGGTCCAGGAAATAGCGGTCGTGCGAGACGATCAGAGCCGCGCCCGGCCATTGGTTTAGATAACTCTCCAGCCACTCTACTGCAGCAATATCCAGGTGGTTGGTCGGCTCATCCAGAATGAGCAGGTCTGGGTTGGAGAGCAGCAGGTGCGCCAGCAAAGCGCGCGTGCGCTGCCCGCCGGAGAGATGAGCCAGGGGATATTCAAACTCCTCCTGCTCAAAACCCAGGCCGGTCAGCACCTGGCGCATACGGGTGGGGTATGTGTAGCCGCCTAAGCGGTCAAACTCCTCTTGCAACCGGCCATAGCGGGGCAGGCTCTCCTCCGCTTGCGCTGGGTCCCCCATGGCTGCTTCCAGGTGCGCCAGCTCGGCTTCCATGCTCAACAAGCTTCCAAAGGCGCTCAAGCATTCTTCCCATAGGGTGTGCTCTGAGGTAAAGGAAGCTTCCTGAGGCAGGTAACCGATGCTGAGGTTTTTGGCGTGCTGCACCTGTCCTGCCGTTGGCATTTCTTCCCCCGCCAGGATGCGCAATAAGGTTGTTTTGCCGATACCATTTGGCCCGACGATGGCGTAGCGGGCTCCGTGGGGTAGGGTCAGCGAAATCCCTGAGAAGATGTCCTCCGAGCCAAAAGATTTGGCCAGGTCAGTGACGGTGATAAGTGACATGGGCTGGCATTATATTTGCAACATCTTTGCTGTAGTTTAGGTTCCGGTTACTTTCGACAAGACATATTTTACACTAACCGTGTCATAATCTCCTCCATGTTATAATCGCCTTCATGTGATCCATCCACGGGAAAACTCAAGCACTCGCGGGAACTATAATGCCCAAAAGCCAGCCTTAAGATTACCCTGGACCAACCGGTGAATAATGCGTAGAACAAAATTTGTCAGGCAGGAAAATTCTGCTATACCCAATAGCCTCATCTGGGGTTTGCTGGCTGCTTTTTTGGTTGCCGCGCTGATAACGGCTTATCTGACCTTTATCTTTGTGCGCAGCGTGGTGGCCTCGTTTGGCGCCCCCTCCTCCAGCGTCGCCTCAGCTCCTCAGGCTCCCCCGGCTGAGGCAGCCCCCCTCGACCCACGCGACCTGAACGTGCCTCTCCAACATGCCAGTGGGCCCGAAGCAAAACCTTGGGACGGAAATGAGCGCGTTAATATCCTCCTGATGGGCCTGGACTACCGGGACTGGGAGAGCGGGGATGACGGTCCTTCCCGCACGGATACGCTCATGCTAGTCACCGTCGATCCGGGTTCCCGCTCGGCCGCAATGCTCTCTATCCCGCGCGATTTATGGGTCAATATCCCCGGCTATGATTATGGCAAGATCAACACCGCCTACTTTTTAGGAGAGGCTTACCAGGAACCGGGTGGTGGGCCAGGCCTGGCCATTCAGACCGTGGAAGAACTGCTTGATATCCAAATCCATTTCTATGCCCAAGTGGATTTTACGGCCTTTGAGCGTTTTATCGACGAGATTGGCGGCATCGAAGTGGAAGTGCCTGAGGAAATCGAGATCGATCCCATTGGCCCTGGTAATACGGTGGTGCTTCAGCCCGGCCTGCACACCCTGGACGGGCCAGTGGCCTTGGCTTACGCCCGCAGCCGCAATTCCTTTGGCAGCGATTTTGACCGGGCCTACCGCCAGCAGCAAGTGATCATGGCTGTCCGCGACCGAATCCTGAGCCTGGATATCCTCAAGACCTTAATCCAGAAATCTCCGATCCTCTACCGGCAACTGGCCTCCGGCGTCAACACCAATATGACCCTCCAACAGGTGATTTCCTACACCTAGACAGTTTCCCAGATAAGGGTTAGAAAACCATGCAGCATCTGGTAAGCCTTCAGGAAAAACTGACGAAAAAACTCCGGGAAAGCGCCTCTTTGATTTTTTCCGCCCACCTCATGATTTTAAAG
>JAWOHN010000042.1:0-3325 GCA_046485135.1 Anaerolineales bacterium
CCTGGCTTTACCGTGCTATTTGTCTTCCTTACCTCACAAGCCACTGCCCGCTCTATCTACGACGAGAAGAAGGTGGGCTCTTTCCGCCGCCTGTTGGCTTCCCCGATTCCTAAAGTTCAGTTGCTGACCGGTAAAATGCTCCCCAATGTCATCGCCTCGCTCATTCAGGTGGCTGTCATTTTTAGCTTTGGAATATTCGTTTTACCGCTGCTTGGGCAACCAGCCCTCAATCTGGGCAACGCGCCGCTTGGTGTAGCATTGGTTGCCCTGTTGATGGCGCTGTGCTCTTCGGGGCTGGGGATTCTCATAGCCGCGCTGGCCCGCACCGAGAATCAAATCGGCGGGCTTAGTGCAGTGCTCCTGTGGGCCATGGGCTTGGTTGGCGGCAGCTTTATCCCCGTCTTCTTTCTCGAGCGCTTCCTCGGACCCGTCATGCGCGTGGTGCCTCATTATTGGGCCAATAGCGCTTTTACCAACCTGCTGGTGCGCGGCGCAGGCCTGAGCGAAGTCCTGCCACAGATGCTGGCCCTGTTGGTCTTCACGGCTGGCTTCTTTGCCATCGGCCTGTGGCGCTTTGAGTTCGATTAAACCCGGCAAAAGGATAAGCAAAAATTATGAATTTTATCCATCATACCCTAACCATGGCTGGCAAAGAAATCCAGCTCCTGCTGCGCGAGCGTGGCGGTCTGGCTGTGCTGTTCCTGTTGCCACTACTGGTCGGCTCTCTTTACGGGACGATGCAGACTCAAATTAGCCGCGATGCTGAATCCAACCCGATCTTCCTTACCGTCGCCTTGGTCAATCAGGATGAGGGTATTTTCGGCCAGGAGCTCAGCAAAGCGTTGCGCGCGATCTCGATCTTGGAAGTGATCACACCAGCCACGCCTGCCGAAGCTGAGAGAAAAGTCGCTGAAGGGGATGTTACTGCTGCCATCATCATCCCAGCGGACTTCACCGCTCAGGTGGATGCTTACGAGCCCACCCAGTTAACGGTCATACTCGACCCTGCTGACCCAACCCGGGCTGAAATCGTCAACGGCATCATGCAATCAGCGGTTGCTGAAGTGACCATTTGGGGCGAGGTGCAATACGGTGTACGCACCGTGTTGCTCGAATCCGATTTACTCGACCAGGCCGATCCTCAGGCGCAACGCGCTGCGGCCGCGCAAAGCCTGGGCGTGATCATGACCCGCATCAACGAGCTGCGCAATGACCCGTTGATCCGTGTCAGCAACGAAGACCTGCAAGGAGCCACCGTTGAAGGCGGCATTACTGTCTACTTTGCTTATTTATTCCCCGGCATCACCGTGATGTTTGTCTTCTTTGTCGTGGGCATGGCCGGCGAATCCTTGCTGCGCGAGCGCGAGACGGGTACGCTGCGCCGGCTGGTTGCCGCTCCGGTCACCAAGGCTGCCGTCATCGCCGGTAAAGTATTGGCCTTTACACTGCTGGTTTGTCTCCAAGTCGCGGTGCTCTTCGGTGTAGCTCACATCGCCTTCCAAATGCCGCTAGGTAATGAACCATTGGGCTTGGTTTTGCTAACCATCATTCTAGGCCTGGTTGCCAGCGCACTGGGGATGTTGGTAGCCAGCTTTGCCAAGAGCGCCAAGCAAGCCGACAGTGTCGGCACCATTTTAGGATTCGTGCTGGCCGGCCTGGGCGGGGCTATCGCTATCAACCAGTTCCCCCTGACCCGCTCCGACAGCCCAATGGCCATCATCGCCCAGTTGACACCGCATTCACACGCCATTGAAGCCTTCTACCGCTTGATGGCTGAACAGGCCAGCCTGCTGGATGTGCTTCCGCAGTTGGCTATATTGCTGGGCATGGCCCTTCTCTTTGGCGCCATCGCTGCACGTCGCTTTCGTTTCGAATAATGGGAGAAAATGATCAAAATCACCTCCATCGGTCCCATCACTCGCTTCGACCTGGCTCGCACCATCGCCGGGCGTGGGCGGTACTGGACCAGCGCCTATCTCGTCGGCGGCATGTTGATCGACAGCGGTCCTGTTCATACCGCCGGGGAGCTTTTAGATGCACTGAATGGGGTTGATCTAACCTGTATTTTCAACACTCACACGCACGAAGACCACATCGGCGGGAATGCCCCCCTGCAACGCCGGCTGCCGCATCTGCAGATCATGGCCCATCCCCTGGCCCTGCCTGTGCTGTCCGATCCCCGCCGGCAGCAACCTTTGCACCCTTACCGGCAAGTATATTGGGGTTGGCCTGGTCCTTCCCGGGCGCGCATGGTTGAGGCAGGCCAGCAAATTAAGGCCGGCGATTACTGTTTTCAGATCCTGTTTACCCCCGGCCACACCCGCGACCATTGCTGCCTGTACGAGCCTCAGCAAGGCTGGCTGTTCACCGGTGACCTGTTCGTGGGTGGAAAGGACCGCGCCATCCGGGCCGGTAGCGAAATCTGGGAGATTATCCGCTCCTTGAAGCGTTTGTCAGCGCTCCCTGCCCAGCGCCTGTTTCCCGGCTGTGCGCGGGTTAGAGACAACCCCGCTGAGGTTCTGGCGGGTAAGGCCGCTTATCTGGAGGAGCTCGGCGCGCACATTCTCGATCTTCATCAAAAGGGCTGGGATATCAGCGCCATTACTCGTCAGGTTTGCGGGAAACCGATGCTGATCGAATTCATCACGTTAGGACATTTCTCCCGCCGCCACCTGGTGCTCTCATACCTGGGGCTAGATCAGGACTATACACCTGTAGGCCAGGATAAATGAAAGGTTGAGTCATGAAAAAATGTGTCGCTTTCGTCCTGAGTGGGGGAGGCGCCCGCGGCGCCTTTCAGGTGGGCGCTTTGAAAGCGTTGTTGGAAGCCGGTTATAAGCCGGATCTATTGGTTGGAACCTCGGTGGGAGCAATCAATGCCACCTACCTGGCCCTGAATGGCTTAAACCTGGAGACTGTAACGAAAATGATCCAGGTCTGGAAAGAGGCCAAACAGGCTGATCTGCTGCCAAGCAATTATCTCAAACTGACCTTACGAACCTTGTTAAACCGCAGCCTGGATCACAGCGCTCACCACCTGCGAGATTTCTATATATCCCACGGTGTCACCCCGGAGCTGCGCTTTAGCGATATCACCTGTGTTCGTTTGATCACCGTGGCTGCCGATCTAAATTCAGGCCAGCCGGTGCTTTACGGTACCAAACCGCAGGATTCAGTCCTGGAAGGCGTGTTGGCCTCCACCGCTCTGCCTCCCTGGGTGCCGCCGATGGAAAAAGGCGAGCGGCTTTTGGTGGATGGCGGTGTGGTCAGTGTGCTGCCGGTCGAAGTGGCCATCAAAGCCGGCGCCAGCGAAATCATTGCCTTG
>JAWOHN010000083.1:0-3221 GCA_046485135.1 Anaerolineales bacterium
TTGCTCGAGAGTATCCGGTTTTAGAAGGACCCGATCTAAAATGATCTGGAATACAGCAGCCAGGGGAATAGCAAGTAGGGCGCCTGCAAACCCCAATAGAGATGTAAAAGCCACCAGCGCAAGCAGGGTGACAACCGGATTAACTCCGACAGAGTGTCCCAGGATGCGTGGGGCAAGGATATAATTCTCAATCACCTGGATTATCAACGTGGCAATGATCACGCCGATTACAAGTGAGTCATTACCCATACCTAAGGCAATCGTGATCGCTGGTAATGCGCCCAGCGCTGGACCAATTATTGGGACTGCTTCAAAGACACCCGCCAATATGGCAAGTGGCAAAGCATAGGGTAACCCGATAATCCAATAAGCTACCAAAGCCATTGCACCAACAATCAAAGAGAGCAGGAAAACCCCCCGAACATATCCACCTACCTTAGATTCGATTTCCTCAAATATTCCTCGAATATTTTCACGCTGTTTTTGATTGACCAATAGCAACCAATATCGCAAAGTCCGCTGCCCATCCAAAGTCCAGTAGAAAGCCAGCAGGATCACTGCCAATCCTATGAAAAGGCCTCGGATGATCATGGCTGCGTATGCTAACGCTTGAGCGATCTGTTGGCGGATGGCTGCATCTGCCCCATTTCCCTCTGTACCCACACTATTCGGATCAATTATCAGCGCCGGCTGTGAGAGTTGTGTAAGAAACAAGTCCTGCGGTAGTCTCACACCGATCATGCGAATGAGAAAACTGGGGGAGTCCAAAAACCAATCTCGAAACTGGTGGTAATATGCCGGCAACACTTCAGAGATACCAGCTAGCTGGTCGAGTATTAGGGGTCCAATCAGCCAGATAAAGCCCGCAAATAGAAGAACAATCAGCAGATAAATCAGAATAACCCCCAGGGAGCGCGGAAGTCCGCGCCTGCGAAGCCAAAACACAGCCGGATTTATGGCAGTACTGATCACCAGGGCAATAAAAAAGGCGAACAGCACCAACTGGAGCCGAAAAACCAGCCAAAACAAAACTGCCGCTGACACAACAACAACAGTCGCCAGCGCTACTCTGGAAGCCTTCCATTTGGGCAATAGAGGGGATGGACCGGTTTTCATAATATCCACAATTATTAGTGATGATTTCTCCCATCTAGATTGCGCGGCAGCCACAGATTAACCAATCTCCCGCCTCCCTCCTCCTGGAGATCGACCCAGCGCTCGATCTCCAGCTCCACCTGAGCTAACGCTGCGGTGGGCATGGCTGACGCTTCCTCTGTGAGCGCCTCCACCAGCTCTTCCAGACCCGGGTTGTGACCTACAACCATTACGGTCTCAAGTTCATCTGGGAGTGCACTCAGCGCATCGATGAACTCCTCTGGTCCGGCCGCGTACAGATCGCGGCTGACCTGGATCTCTCCATCGTAACCGCTTGCTTCAGCCACCAGCTCTGCCGTGGTCAAGGCGCGCCTGGCAGAGGAGGTCAGGATCAGGTCCGGCAGCAGACCCTCCTCCCGCATCAGCTCACCCATGCGCGGAGCGTCGTGTTTCCCCCGTTTGTTGAGAGGCCGGTCATGGTCAGCCAGCTCAGCCTCCCGCCAGCTTGATTTCGCATGGCGCAACACCAACAGTGTCTTCATGCTCACCCTCCGGGTAGATGGTAGCGAAAGTCGCAGAAAGCCGCCCCTTCCATAATGGTTTGGGTACGGGCCAGGTGAATATCCGGGTTAAAGCCTTCGGTGAGGGAAAAGTCCCGGTTGCAAGAAAGGATTGCGCCAAGCTCTGGCATGCCCAGGGCCCGGTACAGCTCAGCGTAGCGGCAGCGAGTGACGTTGAACGAGAAGCTGGTCTCGCTCTGCTCCAACACTTCCATTTCCAAGGCGTCGTCTTTCTTCCAATCCTCGAGCGAGGCGGCAAAATGAGCCAGGCTCTTGCCGCCCCTGCTTTCGGCGATCTGCGCCCCTTGCTGGCGGGCAACCTGGATGATTACCTCCCGCGTGATCTCCAGCACACGCTCCCGCCCAAACTCCTCACCCATAGCATCCAACAACGGCCCCAGGATGCGCGCCTCAATCTCCCGCCGAGTCAGCACGCCTAGCGCGTTAAGTTGGTCCGGGGTAAGGAAGGATTGTTGGAAATCATCGCTCTTGATTTGATCCTCACAGGTCATGGCGCCGCCTGGTATCCTGGCAGCTCTTCCACGGTCTCACCAATTTTGACCAGGTGGAAAGGCATCCAGGTAACACCGAAGACTTCAACCAGTACATCCTTTTTGAAAGGCGTCACCTTAATTTCTTGTGCATCAGAAGCCAGCCCGCCCCAGCGATCGTTGACCTGCCGGATCGCCTCGGCTTTCTCCTTCTCCAAGGCTTCGATCTGGCGCTTAAAATCGGCAATAGACTCCTCTGACTCTTTCACCGCCGCTTTTGCCTGGTCAGTCATCCGGCGTTTGGTCAGCGAGCTCGACAAGCTCTTTTTACGCCCGCCGATCAAACTGAAGAGGGTTTCCGCATGACTGCCCATCTCCTCCATTTTCCGGTGTGAATGGCGAGCACGGTCGTTGGCCAGCTCTCGCTCCTCTCGCGTCAGCCTCCCTTGGATGGTTTCAATCTTCTTGTTGATACTATCTTCTGTTTTCTTGATTTCTGCATCACGGCCCTGGCGAGCAGCTTCGTCGCATAAGCGACGGAACTCGCTGTGGGATATATCCGGCCCGGCGTATACCTTGAGAGCCTCATTGGAACGCACAACGGCCTCTGTAGTCCGGTAAGCCCAGTCCAGATAATCCTTCTCCATAGAAGACACGATCCTGGCATCTGTCAAAGGAGCCTCAATGGGGGTAAAGCTGGCCTGCGGGTCTGGGTGCTTGTCCAACAAGTGGAGATCGATCGAAGAGGTTTGGTAGTTATCCCAACGCACCAGGCCGCGCCGGTCAGGCGCTTCTACCACCACCGTCCGTTGGATGGTGGTATCCAGGTTATATTTCCTGTTCAGAAATCGAACCGAGGCTTGCGCCAGGAGCACTGGTCGATACAACAAGCCCTGGCTGACAGCCTGCGCGGGATAAGGCTTGCCAGCAGCCTTAAAAGCCTGAGTAAGGGTCAGGTTGTTCGGCAGGAAATATTCCCGCACCCCGCTGGGAACTGCCGGGCGAGTCGTAGTCGCTGCCAGCGGCGCTTGAATGACCGGGCTGGTATCGAAGCCTTCCAGCAGAAAGCCGCACT
>JAWOHN010000143.1:0-5757 GCA_046485135.1 Anaerolineales bacterium
ACGGATGGCTGCCGCGACGTCCGCGTTGGTGGTGGGGCGCACTACCAGGGCCGGCGCGCCTTTGTGCAGGAAGGTATGGCTGGCCTGCTGGTAGAGCTCATCCCCCGGCCAGATGATGCGGCCGGAAAGGTCTTGTTGCAGCTGCTCAAGCTGGAAGGTATCCATGATTATGTCCTCTTCAGAGATTGGTAGGTTCGGCGGGCCTGCGCTTTGGCCGCTTCGACCGGCCGGTTTTTGGGCGCAGCGCTGGTTTCGAGGGCTGCCAGCAGGCGCTCGGTTGACTTGGCGATGTCATCTACGGCCGCCTCGAAGGCAGCCTGGTTGGCTTTGGAGGGCTGCCGGTAGCCGCTGATCTTGCGCACGAATTGCAGGGCGGCCTGTTGGACCTCCTGCTGGGTGGCGGGTGGGTCAAAGTTGAACAGTGGGCGGATATTCCTGCACAAAATTTCCTCCTGCGTGGTCAGTAATTAGAGTTATTATATCTGAATTGTATAAAAGAACGTATGTTCTGTCAATAGGAAATTTGGCCGGATCGATGGCTTTTGTGTAAGTAGGGGCATAGCGAGGGGCGAGGAGCGTGGGGGGAAAGAACCGTCACCGAATGGGAGAACGAATAAGCGTATGGTAGGGGCGACCCGGCGCGGGTTTCCCTTGGGCGGCGAGCGTAGGTCAAGCGCCTGGCGAGATCATGATTGGCAAAGGATGGGTAGCGCGGGCTGCAAGCCGGGGGGCCGCAGATGAATCTGCGGTCAACGGGTGTTCCGTCTAATGCGAATGAAGGCGCGAAACACGGATAGGAAGAAAACGTCCCGCAGGTTTTTGGGGGAGGTCTGAGAGTCGGGTAAGAACCTGCGGGACGTTTCCATCGATTTGATTTGCGCGTTTCGATAGCCAATCGAGTGAAAGCTTGGCGAAAAATGAATTGCCCGTTCTGGGTGACGATCATTCCACCTATCTCAGCCATGGGCCATGGAAATAATGCTATAGTTATTTACAGGTTCCACAGCAATGGTCGCAGGCACAGGCGGGTTATATGGGAAGATTCTTACAAGAAGAAAAACCGAAACAGGCTGCTTTCAAAGCTAGTGCGCCATATTTTTCGGAACAAGCCAGAGAAGAAGGCATTTACTTCTTTAGCCGCTTTTCATGTTATTACGTTGCATTTTTATTGCGACAGACGATTTATTTATTGAGTATAACAAAAACGGTCCCATTTCATCTTCACCCACTTTTTCAAAAGCCATTCCAATTTTCTCTGCTACCTTTTGCGAAGCCACATTCTCCTTATCAATCAGGCAAATCAAGCGTGATAGGTTTAATTTTTCAAAACCATAATCTAATATGGCTTGTGCTACTTCAGTTCCTAATCCTTGTCCCCAATATACTTTGCTTATCAAATAAGCCACTTCTACTTCGTCTTGCCCGTCAATCGTCCAAGGAAGCAAACCACAGCGTCCAATAAATTTGTTAGTTTCTTTGTGAATAGTCGCCCAGAGTCCTAACTTAGGATATTTGGGATGCCCATTCATATGCCACTCAAGTTCTTCTCGTGCCTCTTCATAAGTATGAGGGACGTCTGGTATATACCTGCTCACATCTACATCGCAATAGAGTGCGAACAGGTTATCAAGGTCATCCAATACCTGATGTCTTAGGATGAGTCTGTTAGTTTCTAATATCTTCATTAACTAAACCAGTTTGTCTTGAACGGGCGTTCGGGCGGTCTGTGCCCGCCCTGGCCCGTCTAGGCAGTCTTAGTAATTGCACCTGGCCATTCGAGATTAAAGAGATGCTGTCAGGGCCAATCTGCCATCCAATGGGTAGGTCTGTATGGATTTTACAACCAAAAAGCCTCCCGCCTGGGGCGGGGGACAGGGGGCAGATCCGTCCTCAGCTCACCGCTTTCTTCACCAGCGCGCTGATCTTGGCCTCTCCGGCGGTGGTCAATTCCTTCAGCGCGTAGGCCGTCGGCCACAGGTCGCCTTCGTCGAGGTTGGCCGCATCGCTGAAGCCTAAGGTCGCGTACCTCGTGTTGAATTTCTGCGCGCTTTGGAAGAAGCAGACGACCTTGCCGTCCTTGGCATAGGCGGGCATCCCGTACCAGGTTTTCGGCGAGAGGGCCGGCGCGCTGGCAGTGATGATGGCATGCAGCCGCTCGGCCATGGCGCGCTCCGCTTCCGGCATCTCGGCGACCTTCTCCAGCAGGGCGCTTTCCCCTGCCGCCCTGTCCTTTTCCGCGCGCGCTTCCGCCTTCAGTTCTTTGGCGCGCTCCTTCATCGCGGCTCGTTCTTCGTCCGTGAATCCCTTGGACGTCTTGTCGCTCGCGGTGGTGCTCCTAGCGGACTTTTGCGTGGCCTTTTTGGCAGTGCTCTTATCTCGGTTCATGAGTATCTCCTTCTATTATATTACACCAATTTTATCTGATTTTCGCCAGGATCAGATCTAGATTTTCTTCCTGGCCGGATTGCGGGACGTTTCCATCGATTTGATTCGCGCAGGTCAATTGTCAAGCGGGGTTATGGTTGGCAGGAGATGGGTCGCCCTTACACCATGGTATGGGTTCCCCTTGGGCGGCCCCCCTTGGTAAGGGGGGAAAGCAGCGCAAGCGATGATGGCAATGTACAAGACGCCCGCAGATTAATCTGCGGGCTACGAAGCAACGCCGGATGAATCCGGCTGGTTGGTCAGCCTGCTTGAGCTGGCGTTGGCTGCGCGATCTCCAGGGCGATTTCGGCCATCTGCGGGAAATCCCGTTCGCGCTGCTCGGCTGTGGCGAATTCCCCCGTCACCAGGCTGTCGCTGACGGTCAGGATGGAGAGAGCCTGCACGTTGAACTTTGCTGCCAGTGTGTACAGGCCGTTCGTCTCCATCTCGCACACCAGTGCGCCGTACGCGGCCCAGATCTTCCACCAATCGGGGTCGTCTTTATAGAACGTGTCGCCGGAGAACATACCGCCGACATACACCTGGATGCCGCGTTCTCTGGCAAATTCATAAGCCTTGAGCAAGAGCTCAAAGCTGGCCGCAGGCGCATAATCCATTCCCCCGAAACGCAGCCGGTTGATATGCGAATCGGTGGAGGCGGTCATAGCCAGCACGACGTCGCCAACCTTCAGATACGGCTGGAAGGCCCCGCAGGTCCCCACCCGGATCAAGGTTTTGACCTCATATTCACTCACCAGCTCGTTGACGTAGATGGACAGGGTTGGAATGCCCATGCCGGTGCCCATAACCGAGACGCTCTTGCCGTTATAGCGACCGGTGTACCCCAACATGCCGCGCACCTGGTTGAAGCAGACTGCCTCTTCCAACATCGTCTCCGCAATGAATTTAGCCCGCAGCGGGTCTCCCGGCAGCAGCACCGTAGCTGCGATTTGTCCTTTCTGTGCGCCGATATGGATGCTCATTCTATACCTCCCTCAGGGTCGATAGTCCAGGCTGCCATGCAGACTCCACATTAACTATAGCTGAACATCCGGTTAAGCGTCAATCATAAAAGCGGGTGATTGCTGCTTGCGTGACCCATCCAGCCATTGCACGGACACGGATGGGTTTCTCCAATATTCCGCTAAATACAGTATAATAGTTAGAAAGTAAGAATATCTAACCAGGAGTTACATAATGGATAAGAATCATTACAAAACCCGCCTGCGACAGAAGGGTCAGATTACCGTGCCTTCGGAAGTGCGCGCTGCGCTGGGCGCCGATGAAGGGGACGACTTGCTGTTCTCCGTCGATGAATATGGACGAATTGTGGTCACCCGTGCCCAAGTTATTCCCCCTGATCAGGCCTGGTTTTGGAGCGAGCGCTGGCAGCGCATGGAAAAGGCAGCCCAAGCCGACATAGAATCCGGCCATGTGGTGGAATACGAGACAGCTCATGATGCAATCAGCGCGTTAGGTCAGATCGAAGCCGAAGAAGATGCCGAAAATTAGGTTCACCCGGCGTTTTCTGAAGAGCTTTGCACGGTTACCAATACCGGTGCAGGAGAAGGTCAAAAAGCAAATTACCTGGTTGGCAGAAAATCCGCGCCACCCGTCGCTGCAAACCAAACCTATCCAAGGGATCAAGGGAATCTATGAAGCTCGGATAGATATTGACTACCGCATGACTTACGAGCGTGAATCAGATGATACATTGGTACTGCGGGTGGTTGGCAAGCATGATGAAGCTCTAAAAAAACCGTAAGCCCCCTCACTGCGCCGCCAGCTTGCCCACCTCCTGAACATCGACGAGAACGCCCTCGATCGAGCTGGGGATTAAATCCCGCTCCCCCAGCAGCGCCGCCGGCAATTTGCTGGACACCATCACCACCAGGGCCAGGTCGCGGGTCGCTTGACCACCCGTGCGCCGGTAGCCAACCCCCACGCCGACCACGTTCGGCTTGCGCAGCAGCTCATCTTCATGCAGGCGCTTGACCGCCATGATGCGCTCAGAGAGGGCCTGAAAATCAGACGGCTCGTCGCTCAGGCCGCTCACACGCTCACCTGCAAGCAGTTCAATACGGCTTGGATGGGGTTGATGATCGTGGATTGGTCCGAGCCGGCGAAGAGCAAGCCCACCGCCTTCAGCTCCGATCCGTGTACCACCAGAGACCCTGAATCGCCGCCCTGTGACATGGCCCCCGCCACGATCTGGTTCTCGAAGCGGGCCGTCTTGCCCACCCCGTAGCTGACATCGACGGTTGCATTTAACAGGATCACTTCCCCGGTAGTGAAGCCGGTGGTGCGCCCCGATTTGCGCAGCGGCATGCCTAAGGCGGCTTCCAGCGTGCCCTGCACGACCCCGATATCCATAATCTCGTTCAAGACATCCCCGTCGTTGAGCGGGCGGGCCACCGCCGCGTCCACCAGGTTGGTGGCTTGCGGGTTGTAGCGCGAGACATCCAGGCGGTGCTGCGAGCCGAGCAAGGCGGCGATGGCATTCCCCAGGCGGGCGTAAGCCTGGGCCAGGCTGCATACCCCAGGCTGAGAGCCGAAATCGATCGGGCAAAAGCGCTCCAGCGTGGCGATGGTATCGTTGGCCGGGCGCCCGCCGTCCACCGGGCCGGGCTGCAGGATGGCATCGCCCACCGTGGCAGCGTTGCTGTTGGCCAGGACATGGTTGTTGGACAGGATCAGGCGCGTATTGGTGGCCTGGTCGCGCACCACGCAGCCCAGGGTGCCGGCGGTGATCAGGTAATGCCCGATGCTGACCCCTCCCGGCGCCGGGCGCACCCGGTCAGTGCGACTCTGCTGAGCGCGGATATCTCCCACCTGCAGCACATCCACATTCACCTCTCCCACCTGTTTGGGCGCCAGAGCTTCCGGCGGCAGCGCCGCGACGGGCAGCTTGCGCCTGACCATGACCACGATGCTCATCTCCCCCGTCCGCACCTGCCCGACGGTTTTGTAGCCCACCCCCACGCCCACCACGTTCGGCAGGGAAAGCAGCTCTTCCTTGGCTTGCTCTTTCACCTGTGCGACCTGCTGTTGGGGTAACATCATGATCCTCCTATTCGAACTGGCTGGCGAGCAGATTTGGAACCAACAATTCCCCGCAATTTAGAGAACAATGAGATTCTATCACTTCTTTCGCTGAATAGGACTTGTAATGTCCGTTTTCTTGATACCTCCGGTAAATCAAACAAAGTTTTTAACAATAAATACGCGTAATTGTGAGCGAAGCGTCTAAGCGAAGCGACGCAGTCCAGCTATTGTTTTCAGATTGCTTCTTCGGGCTAACGCCCTCATCGCAATGACAGAATTGTTAAGAAT
>JAWOHN010000055.1:0-4523 GCA_046485135.1 Anaerolineales bacterium
TGGATGAGTGTGGCGGCGTGGTGGGCATCGTGACCCTGGCCGACCTCCTGGGCGAGATCATCGGTGAGATCCGCGATGAATATGATGACGACCCCGACGACTACCGGGTGATTGACGACCATGAGGTCATCCTCAAGGGCTCCATGCCGGTCAACGACCTCAACCGCCTGTATGACCTGAACATCGAAACCGAAGACGCCGGTCCACTCTGGATGGCGCTTTGGGTGCTGTTGAGCGGCAGGTTCGTGAACGCCGTAAACAACAACGAAACTATTAAACTCGCGTGATTGACATCGTTATGAAAGGATTATGGCTATGAATGAAGCCCAATCCTGGGCATTTACCTGTAAAACATGCGACGGACAGAAATTGACCGTTTATCGAGTTTGGAACATCCTCGCCGGGCCAGATAGTGAAACCTGGCAGGAATGGGGACCGCTCGAGGCTGACCATCATTGGCACTTTGAATTTAAGGAAAAGATGGAGAAAGCTAAAGAAGATGAATCTGATGGATGGGACTTCGGTGAGTATACAAAAGATAATTCCTCTTCTAAACCAGAAGATTATGAAATATTCGAGCCACTTAACAACCCCGGAAACGACAAGTTTTATGTGAATTGCGCAAGCTGTGATCGTGAGATCGAGTTTGGCTGGTCGCGATCCAATCGTGGCGGGGGCATATATCCTGTTGAATGTTCCGACTTTATTCCCGGGAAATTCTGGCCTGAGCCCAGGTATTTGGATTCCTGGCAAAACAAAGGCTGGCTCCAAAAGGAAGATGAATAGTTATGAACACTTCTGAAAATAAAAAAGTAGTCGAGATTCATGGCTGCATCGTATGCGCCAAACTCTTCAATATTCTGGCTGTGTATTTCCCGGACGGCAGGCTGTTGGCTTGTACCGTGACCAGCCCCGGCGGCCGTATCGTTCCGGATGAAAGACGACCGCTGGTCGCCTGCGATACCCACACAGCTGGGGAAATTGAGTCTGCTTATATAAGATGGCAGTCCAGGGATGACAAAGAGTTGGACGATGATCAAGAAGACGAATAAGATTGTGCCCAATGGACTTCAAGGATAATTATGAAATCTTAGGTGTAGCGCTGAACGCTGATAAAAAAGATATCCAGCAGACCTTTCGCCAGTTGGTCCGCAAGGTTCACCCGGATGTAAATCCCGCCAAACGCGGAGACCTGTTTACCCGGGTCAGGCTGGTGCTCCCTGAAACGTTGAGCGATCAGGAAGTCAACAGTATCGGCGCGTTGACCTCTGCCCGGCAAAAACTTTCGTAAATTCGTCACAAAGGAGGTCAAATTACGATTTTCGAAAGCACATCCAGAAAAAGATATTGGGATGGTGTCCATACGCAAGTTATGAATCGCGCTGCCAGCGTCGGTTACAGGACGATCTGGGAGTGGATGAGGCTGCTGCCCGAAACGATCCTGTGCCTGCGCAGCCAGGTGATTGAATTACTGTCTCAAATTCGCCTGTTGGAAGCCGAGCTGACCGCCCTGGTTGCCAGCCGACAATTTCGTCTATCTCGTTACCGCGAAGTAGATTCCGAAGCTACCTGGATCGAAATGGAAAGTCTGGAATGATCTTATGGAGGGTTCCATGAACCACGAAAAGTATACCCAAAAATCCCAAGAGGCCTTACTCGCTGCCCAGCACCTGACGCAAGATTATCAACATCAGGTTGTCGAGCCCATCCACTTGCTGTTGGCTCTCGTCCAACAAGAGGATGGGATCGTCCGGGCCATAATCACCAAAGTATCCGGTGGGACACAAGCCATTCAGGAAGAACTGAGCAACGAGCTCACGAAAAGACCAAAGGTACAGGGTGCTAACCTGGAAGTTAGCCTATCGAGCCAAACCGGGGAAGTTCTTTCTGCCGCTGAACGTTACGCCAAAGGCATGCAGGATGATTATGTTTCCACCGAGCATTTGCTGTTAGGTCTGGCGGACAGAAGTGAAAGCAAGCGCCTGGTCCAATTCGGTCTGACCAAGGACGCTATCCTGGCTGCCTTAAAACAGGTGCGCGGTTCCCAGCGGATAACCTCACAAAATCCCGAAGGCACCTTCCAATCGCTGGAAAAATACGGCCGCGACCTGACCGCCATGGCTCGCCAAGGTAAGCTCGACCCGGTCATTGGACGTGATGAGGAGATCCGCCGTACGATACAAATCCTGTCCCGCCGCACCAAGAACAACCCGGCCCTGATCGGTGAACCGGGCGTCGGCAAGACAGCCATCGTCGAAGGGCTGGCTCAGCGTATTGTTAACGGGGATGTCCCCGAGGGGCTCAAGCGCAAACGCCTAGTCCAGTTGGATATGGGTGCCCTGGTGGCAGGAGCCAAGTACCGCGGCGAGTTTGAAGAACGCTTGAAAGCCGTATTGAAGGAGATCACAGACTCTGAAGGGGAAATCATCCTGTTCCTGGATGAAATGCATACGGTTGTAGGAGCTGGCGCGGCTGAAGGTGCCATGGATGCCAGTAACATGCTCAAGCCCATGCTGGCACGCGGAGAGCTGCATCTGATCGGCGCGACCACGCTGAACGAGTACCACAAGTACATAGAAAAAGACCCTGCCTTGGAGCGACGTTTCCAGCCGGTAATCGTAGAAGAACCGTCCGTGGAGGACACGGTCAGCATCCTGCGCGGCCTCAAGGAACGCTACGAAGTTCACCACGGCGTGCGGATCACCGATGCCGCGGTGCTGGCTGCCGCAACTCTTTCGCAGCGTTACATCAGCGATCGCTTCCTGCCCGACAAAGCCATCGACTTGATCGACGAGGCAGCCGCGCGGCTGCGCACCGAGATCGATTCCAAACCCCAGGCGCTGGACGAGGTTGACCGGCAAGTGATGCAGCTCGAGATTGAGCGTCAGGCCTTAAAAAAGGAGAAGGACAAGGCCTCCAAGGAGCGGCTTGAGACCATAGAAAAAGAACTGGCTAACCTGAAGGAGAAGTCACACGAACTCCAGGCGCGCTGGCAGACCGAGAAACAGGCCATCGCCGAACTGCGCACAACCAAAGAACAGATTGAACAGGCGCGCCAGGAAATCGAACGCGCTGAACGGCAGTCTGACCTTGAGAAGGTCGCGCGCCTGCGCTATGGGACATTGCCAGAGTTGGAAAAGCAACTGGCCGATGGGGAAAGTCACATGAAGGAACGGCAAGCCCAGGGAGGCGCCCTGCTCAAAGAGGAAGTGGACGCTGAGGAGATCGCCCAGATCGTTTCTCGCTGGACTCACATCCCGATTTCGAAACTCCTGGAGGGCGAGACACAGAAACTCCTGCACATGGAAGACCGGCTGCGCGAAAGGGTGGTCGGGCAGGAGGATGCGCTGAAGGCCGTCTCTAACGCCCTGCGCCGGGCGCGAGCCGGTCTGCAAGACACGAACCGGCCGCTGGGCTCATTTATTTTCCTGGGTCCGACCGGTGTGGGTAAGACCGAACTGGCACGAGCCCTGGCTGAATTCATGTTTGATGATGAACGGGCCATGATCCGCATCGATATGAGCGAATACCAGGAGAAACACACCGTCAGCCGCCTGATTGGGGCGCCGCCCGGATACATTGGTTATGAGGAAGGCGGTCAGTTGACCGAATCGGTTCGCCGCCGACCGTACAGCGTGGTTCTCTTCGATGAAATCGAGAAGGCTCACCCTGATGTATTCAACGTATTACTACAATTGCTGGACGATGGCCGCCTCACGGATGGTCAGGGTCGTACGGTGGATTTCCGCAACACGCTGGTCATCATGACCTCCAACCTGGGCGGTGAACTCTGGATGGGTGGGAGGGAAGTCAACATCATGCGAGATGCGATCACGCATGCCCTGCAAGCGCATTTCCGCCCCGAGTTCCTGAACCGCATTGACGAGATTATCATCTTCCGTGCGCTCAGCCGTGAAGATCTGGTACAGGTCGTGGAGATCCAACTCCGGCATGTCTCCGCACTGCTGGCAGCGCGAGGCTATAAGTTGGTCATCAGTCCGGAGGCGCGCACCTACCTAGCTGAAGTTGGCTACGATGCTGATTACGGTGCCCGCCCTCTCAAACGGGCCATCCAGCGCGAATTGCAGGATCCGCTGGCAGTCAAGATCCTGGGCGGTGAGTTCCATGAAGGCGAGACTATCCGCGTGGAACGCGGAAATGAAAAGCTGGAATTCACTGGACAGGTGACAGACCAACTCGCGGTTCCATAACACCAGTTACCACTGGAGACTTACCCTCAGTGAACAGCCGCAGCGGTCTTAATTTCCCAATGGACTCGTTTGTCCATCCAAAAGATTGCAACCCTGATATCAACTAACTCGGCCTGTCACACTCCGATGCAGCAATCGAAAGGCATTCCAGTAAGATGATATTATCGCTGTAGGAGTAACCCTCTCGACTTTGTATTATCCGTATCTACAGTATCCCCTTGCCCCCTGCGCACCCTTCGGGTGGGCTCCCTCTCGCTTCGCTTCGACCCCCGCATAAAGGCGGGGGCAGGTGGCTGGTCGCACGGGGTGCAA
>JAWOHN010000239.1:0-4158 GCA_046485135.1 Anaerolineales bacterium
GGCGTGACGAAGGGCTTTATCAGCGAACACTGGGAATGGGTCTGGACGGCTCTGCTGGTCCCATTGGCAGGATGGGGGTGGAAAGTTTATAGAGGCAGAAAGGCCAGACAAAAGAAAAATCAGGAAGAGGTATAGGAAAAGCCCGCAGGTGAGGTTTCTTGTGAATATTGTATTTAAATTTTGACACCTGCCGTAAGTTTGTGATAAAATGACCAAGCTTATCTAAATAGGGTCGCAATTTACAAATCAAAGAGGGTCTGACTTGCCAACTGAATACCTCCCCATCGCTGTCATATTAATCCTGTCCACGGGCCTGGCTGTGCTGGTCGTTGTTCTGGGACATCTGTTCGGCCCCAAACGGCCGTCTGGGCGCAAATCGATGCCTTACGAATCGGGCATGCAACCGATTGGCCCTGGGTCCCGCCGCATGCCGGTGCGCTTCTACCTGATCGCGGTACTTTTCATCTTGTTCGATGTCGAGGTCATCTTCCTGTTTTCCTGGGCGGTGGTGTTGCGTAGTTTTGTTGAGCAAGGCCTGGGAATTTCCAGCCTGGTTGTCATGGGTATCTTTCTTTTGATCTTAACGGTAGGTTTTATTTATGAATGGAAAATGGGAGCTTTAGAATGGGAATAGAACAGAAAACCGCCAATATGGGGGTTATCACCACCACCTTGGAAAAAGCCGTCAACTGGGCCCGCACCAATGCCATGTGGCCGATGTTGTTCGGTTTGGCTTGTTGCGCCATCGAGATGATGTCTGCCCAGGCCTCCAAATATGATATGAGTCGCTTTGGCATGGAACTGATGCGCCCAAGCCCGCGCCAGGCCGACCTGATGATCGTAGCCGGGCGGGTATCGCGTAAAATGGCCCCTGTGCTGCGCCGCCTGTATGACCAGATGCCATCGCCCAAGTGGGTGATCGCTATGGGTGACTGCGCCTCCTGTGGGGGTGTCTTTAATAACTATGCTATCGTGCAAGGCGTTGATGAAATCGTACCGGTAGACGTTTACGTGGCTGGCTGCCCCCCTCGCCCGGAGGCCTTGATTCACGGTATTATCACCCTGCACGAAAAAGTGCGTGGGGAAAAGATGGTCGACTGGTCTTGATCTACCAGACCACCAATTTATTTTGTCGAGAGGATATGTATTCGCAGGTGCGCCTTCCTGCGCGTATCTGAGAATTGCGATTGAAAATTTCCGGCCAATCACCTTAGACCAGTAGATTACCTACCCAATCATTTGCGTGCATAGGGAGCATACACAATTTTGGGACACAAATCCTTCGGTAAGTACAGGTAGGAGTTCGGTGCATGAATGAATCGCTTTCGTCAGCCATTCAAGCCTTTCAAGAAGAGTTTGGCCTGTCCAGCTCTGAATTCCGTGGCCAGTATAGCCTGACTCTCTCAGGCGACAAGCTGCTGCCGGTCTGCCAGGCGCTGCGTGATCGCTTTGGTTTTGAAATCCTGGCCGGACAAACTGCAGTGGACTACTGGCCCCAGCAGGACCCGCGCTTCCACGTGGTGTACCAATTGCGCTCACTGCAACACAACAGCCGCCTGAGCCTGCGTGCTCTGGTCCCGGGTATGCAACCCAGTCTGCCCAGCCTGACCAGCGTTTATCCCAACGCGGACTGGCATGAGCGTGAGGTCTGGGATATGTTTGGCATCCACTTCGAAGGTCACCCGGACCTGCGCCGCATTCTCATGCCCGCCGACTGGGAAGGCCACCCTCTGCGCAAAGATTACCCTCTCGGATATGAAGAGGTTCAATTCTCCTTCAACAAAGAGGAGATCGCTGCCCGCAAGCCCAAACCGGCTGTCTGAAGCTGCCGGCCGATCAAGGATTGACTTTATTTAGCTATGTTAGAAAGAATGGAAGTTTCCCTGGATGAGCTGAAGCATCTGGTCTCGGACCGGGCCCTGACCGGCGACACCGTGCTTCTCAACATGGGCCCGCAGCACCCCAGCACCCACGGCGTCTTGCGCCTGCTGCTCGAGCTTGATGGCGAGGTCGTGATCAACTGCATCCCCGATGTCGGATTTTTGCACACTGGCATCGAGAAGAACATGGAGGCTAAGACCTACGAAAAAGCCGCCGTCATGACCGACCGGCTGGACTACCTGAATAACCTGGGCAATAACCTGGCCTACTGCATGGCCATCGAGGAGTTGGTGGATCTGGATGTGCCGCCACGCGCCCAGGCCATCCGCGTGGTGATGACCGAGCTGGAGCGCATCTCTTCGCACCTGGTCTGGCTGGCTACCCACGCCCTGGACCTGGCTGCCATGTCGGTCTTCCTGTATTGCTTCCGGGAGCGCGAACGTATCCTGGATATCAAGGAGATGGTCGGTGGGCAGCGCATGATGCCCACCTATTTCCGTCCGGGAGGTGTCTGGCGCGACGTACCCGAAGAATTCTTCCCCACCGTGCGCGGGTTCCTGGACGATTTTCCCCAGCGGATCGATGAATACGAAGCGCTGTTGACCCGCAACCCGATCTTCATCGACCGCACTCGCAATATCGGCCTGCTCTCCGCCGAACAAGCCTTGCAGTGGGGCGTGACCGGGCCGATCTTGCGCGCCTCAGGGATAGGAGCCGACCTGCGCAAAGACCAGCCTTACTGCGGTTACGAGCAATATGATTTCGAGGTGCCCACGCACACCGACGGCGACACCTACGCCCGCTACCTGGTGCGGATGGAGGAACTGCGCCAGACCGTACGCATCATCCGCCAGGCGCTGGATAAGATGCCCTCCGGGCCGGTGCGCAGTAACAACCGTAAATTCGTCCCCCCGCCCCGCTCTGAGCTGGCGCACAGCATGGAGGCTGTCATCCACCACTTCAAGCTGTGGACGGAGGGGTTCAACGCCCCGGCAGCCTCGGTCTATTCGGCAGTCGAATCACCGCGCGGTGAACTGGGCGTCTTCCTGGAAGGCGACGGCGGCCCCAAGCCCTACCGTGTCTACTGGCGCACACCCTCTTTAGTCAACCTGCAGATCCTACCCCTGCTTGCCAAAGGTCACCTGGTAGCCGACCTGGTCGCCCTGATCGGTACCATTGATGTTGTCTTAGGAGATGTGGACCGATGAATGGATTAGCAGAAAAATATCCCCAGGAGATTGAAGAGATCCTCTCCAAGTACCCGCCTGAGCAAAAGCGCTCGGCGGTGATGCCTTTGTTGTATCTGGCTCAACGCGAACATGGCTACGTCACTAAGGCAGCTCTGAGCGATATCGCCGGTTTACTGGACATTACCCCCACCGACGTGGCCTCTATTGTCGGTTTCTATACCCTCTACCACGAGCAGCCCGGCGGCGCCATTCGCATCCAGGTGTGCAATGATCTGCCCTGCGCCTTGCGCGGCGCGGACGAGTTCCTGGCAAAATTATGCGACAACCTGGGCATCCAGGTGGGACAGACCACCGCAGATGGATTGGTTACAGTAGAAGCGGTCATGTGCCTGGCAGGCTGCGATAAAGCCCCCATGTTCCAGGTGCAGACCGGGGAAGGACTGGAATACCACGAGAACCAGACTGTTGAGTCCGCCCTGGAGCTGGTGGAAGGCTGGCGCAAGCAAGCGGCTGCCAGCGCGATCCCCGCGCCAACCGAGCCTGAGGACGGCAGCATCAAAGAGCGGGCCGAGCGTGGCACCACCAGCGTCGATCAGGCCGAGCGGCTGCGCATGAAGGGGCAAGGAGGCGGGCGATGAACGAGCTGATCCTTCTGCGCCATCGCCAGATCCCAGATCTGCACCTGCTGGAGGTCTACCAGCAGAACGGCGGCTTCGAGGGCATGCGCAAAGCACTGACAGGCAGGCAGCCGGCCGAAGTGACCGAGATGGTCAAAGCCTCTGGATTGCGCGGGCGGGGCGGGGCCGGCTTCCCCACCGGGCTGAAATGGGCCTTCATGGACAACAAGAGCTGGCCACATTACGTGGTGGTCAACGCCGACGAGTCCGAGCCGGGCACCTTCAAGGACCGCGAGATCATGGAAGGCAATCCCTTCCAGCTCCTGGAGGGCGTGGTCATCACCGCCTACGCCGTCCAGGCACATGCCGCCTACATCTACTTGCGCGGAGAGTTTTGGCAACTGGCTGCTCAGCTCGACCGCCAGATCGCTGAGATGGAAGCTGCTGGCTTGCTGGGCGATAATATCCTG
>JAWOHN010000030.1:0-3100 GCA_046485135.1 Anaerolineales bacterium
AATCGCTTCTACCAGCCCGACTTTGACCTGGATGCGCTGGAGGTGACCCCGCACCTGGTGTTGAGCACCTCGCAGGAGCTGCGCCTGCCGCTGCGCTGGATCGCCATCCTGTACGGCAAGCTGCAAGCTGACCTGGCTTTGACCACCGGCGTGCACACCGCTGAGGATGCGTTGAAGGCAATTATGGCTGGGGCCAGCGTGGCCATGACGACCTCGGCGCTGCTAAAGCAAGGACCGGGAGTCATCAGTGCCATCCTGGATGGCATGCAGTCCTGGATGGTGGAACACGAATACGAGTCAATCCAACAGATGAAGGGCAGCATGAGCCAGGGTGCGGTGGCTGAACCAGCCGCGTTTGAGCGCGCCAATTATATGAAGGTGCTCAACTCGTTCGATCCGCATTTTCGCTAGACTTTTACAGATCAGCTGATTAAATAAAAAAACCGGCTGGTGCCAGGCACCAGCTGGTTTAATTTTAAATCAAGGTGAGAGTAAGCGCAACGAGCTTATTGCATCTCGAAGGGTTCAGCCCCTGACTTCTTATGACGGTAGACGATGCGGCCGCGGGTCAGATCGTAAGGCGACATTTCCACGCGCACGCTGTCGCCAAGCAGGATGCGGATGTAATACTTGCGCATCTTGCCAGACAGGTACGCCAAAACCTGGTGACCTGTCTCCAGGCGCACCTTAAACTGCGTGCCGGGCAGGGCCTCGATGACCGTGCCTTCGACGATAATCTTATCATCATCTTTCGCCATACATTCCTCCAACCAGCCCGCTCCACCCGCCAGGGGGAGCAAAGGCCATTCTATTCGTACTCAGGGCGCTGCTTCCGCCGGATGCGGCGGATCGACTTCTTCTTCTGGATGCGGCGCAGCTCGCTCTTGGAGACGAACCAGCGCTTGCGACGAACGGTGCTCAAGATGCCGCTCTTGGCAACTTTCTTGCGAAAGCGCTTGAGCAACTGATCCTGCGACTCGTTCGGGCGCAGATTAACTGTAGCCAATATTCTCACCTCCTTACGTTTACAAAATCCTGGCCGGGAAGACAAAAAAACCCGGCTGACGTTCATGCTCCAGCCGAGCCAGGGGATGGTCTCCGTGCCGATATGGGTGCAAGCATCAAGTTTTCCAGTTCACCGTCCTAGTTTGCCAGAGCGATTTTCTGAACGTCGGGCTGAATTTTAACCGAATTCTTAAAATCTGTCAAAGGCGGTTATTGGATAATATCGACTTTCCCAAACGGCGGCGGCTGTAAACCCGGAACAACCAGCGAAGCTCATCCCAGGTACCGTACTCAAGCGTGCGCTGGATGATCAAATTTGCATCCCGGCGCAAACTCAATGCTGCCAGGTCGTATTCCTGGAAATACGGCTGCAGCGTTACGGGAACCTGAAATAATTGGTCAGTCATGACCTAATTGTAACACCAGAGCCAGGTAAGTATGCGTTCAGGGTTGCTTGACTCAGGTGTGGAATCGATGTACAGTAAAAGCATGAACCGCCTCCGGTTATTGCCGCTCGGTTTGATCTCAGTTTTGCTGGTCATCCTGGTTGCGATCAGCCTGTTTCTTGACACCAAACCCAATTCAGCAGCTTTGCGCACCCCAATTCCTGCCGAAACACTGGCAGCCTTTCAGCCGGGGGAGCCCGTCACCAATCCCACCCAGGCGTTTGTAGCAGCGCAATTCTACCTGGGCACCACCCGCCTGCAGGCGGCGGGGGATATCCTGCCGTATTCTGCCGAGCTCATTCGCTTTACGGAAGCCCACGCCCTCACAGGCGAATTTGTTGATATGAACGCATACCGGGTGCCGCTGCCACAAAATTTGAGAGTCTGGTTGGTGCTCTTGGAAGGACAGTGGTATATTGATCCGCCTGTTCCAGAGGCTGCACCCGGTGAACCCACAGCCGGATGCGTATTTGTTATCCTGGACACCAGGACGAATGATTTGATGAGTGCGGGTGGCATTCGACCCTGCTCCCATTACCAGGTGCGCCCTGCCAGGCAGATCATCCAGGATTTTTTCCGGGCAAAAGGGATAAGCGCCCATCCGGGTACGCGCGCCTATGGGATGGTAATGAAAGGCATCCTGCTGGGTGAGTACCCTGAGCTAACTGGTCCCCAGCCGAGGCTGGTTCGCAACCAGGCAGAGCTGGACAGCGTTCTGGCGTATGCCGGGCAGCATATGCAGGATGGAATCTGGCGCTTTTGGGAGCACCCCCGCGAGCCAGATATACCCGAAGCGACCGAGGTACAGTCTGGATTCTGACGATTGAATAAACTCTTTAAAATCCTGGTTGAGCATCGGCTTTCCAGCGGTGGTACTCTTCTCGAATTTGCTCCAAAACTGCTATTAAAACAAAACCCCCGCCCTTTTCGGGTGGGGGGTTTGTTTAATAGAAAAAGCCTTTTGGCAATGACCTACTCTCCCAGGCAGTTACCCACCAAGTACCATCGGCGCTGACAGGCTTAACGATCGGGTTCGAGATGTGTCCGGGTGTATCCCTGTCGCTCCAATCACCAAAAGGCTTAGTCTACAGTTGTTAAGTTACCAAATTGAATAGCGATGATTACGAAAAGTGTCGAGTTCTCCGCACCACGTGATTAAGCCCTCGGCCATTAGTACAGCTTAGCTGAACGCATTACTGCGCTTACACATGCTGCCTATCAAAGCAGGTAGTCTGCCTGCGGCCTTACTCCCTTAATGGGATGAGGGATCTTATCTTGAGGCAAGTTTCCCACTTAGATGCTTTCAGCGGTTATCTTTGCCAGACGTAGCTACCCAGCTATGCCGTTGGCACGACAGCTGGCAAACCAGAGGTCTGTCCATTCCGGTCCTCTCGTACTAGGAACAGATCCTTTCAAATCACTTACGCCCACAGTGGATAGAGACCGACCTGTCTCACGACGGTCTGAACCCAGCTCGCGTACCGCTTTAATGGGCGAACAGCCCAACCCTTGGGACCTTATCCAGCCCCAGGATGCGATGAGCCGACATCGAGGTGCCGAGCCAGGTCGTCGATATGAACTCTTGGACCTGACTAGCCTGTTATCCCCGGGGTAGCCTTTCTCGGGCGTGCGCGCGTCCTGCCGCGGGG
>JAWOHN010000096.1:0-9653 GCA_046485135.1 Anaerolineales bacterium
CAATGGTTCTTGAAATGATCATGGAATCGGTGTTTGCCGTTGCCGACATTTTCTTCGTTTCAAAATTATCGGTTCGCGACCACCATGTCGCGGCTCATGCGCGGGCTGCCCGACGCCACCCGCGTCAGGTCGCGGAAGCCGCCGGCGGCCAGCAGCATCAGCAGCTCGCGTTCCTCGGCCTCGGCGACCAGGTGCGTCAGCGCCACCGCGGCGAGGTACGGCACGTGCGACACGGTCAAGCAGATTGGCAACGCAGCCGGCGCAGGCGCCAGGCAATTACTGGTTTCATCAATGCAGCGCCAGAAAGCGATTGAACTGGTAGCGCGTGCTGAATATATTGAACTAACTACCCATCCCGGTTTCAGAGATGAATTCATTAAGGCCATCATGTTTTAGTTTGTTCGCCTCAGCATTTCTCCCAATCAATTCGAAGGAGCTTTCCGAATGCAGCCGAAGTTGACTTTTCTTTCAACCGAAATGGTAGAACAGATTGTTTCAGAGGGATTAGGCCTGCTGCTTGATCCCGGTGTGCGGGTGCATAATCAGGAAGCATTGAATTTATTAGCTTCTGCTGGCGCGCAGGTGGATTTTGAGGCCCGCACAGCCCGTATACCCGAACGGATCGTGTGGGATGCGCTACAAACGACACCAGGTGAATTCTATCTGTATAATATTGAAGGCCAGCCATCTGTCCATTACGGTGGGGATGATGTCCATTTCGATCCGGGTTCCGCCGCGGTCACAATATTAGATTACAAAACCGGCCACCAGCGCCCTCCCACCACGGCTGACTTTGTGCGCTTTGTGAAATTGGTGGAGACCCTTCCGGTATATGACGCCCAAAGCACAGCAATGGTTTGCAGGGATGTCCCTGGCGAGATTGGAGATCTGTACAGGCTTTATCTAGCGCTGCTCTATATGCGTAAGCCGATAATCACCGGTGCTTTTGGAAAAGAAACCTGGGGGGTGATGTGGGAGTTACTGACGACTGTAGCAGGCGGTGCGGTTGAACTGGCAAAGCGTCCGCTGGCTGTCTTCGATGTCTGCCCCTCGCCTCCCCTGTTGTGGAGTGATCTGACCTGCCAGAATTTGATCGATTGCGCCAGGAAAGGTGTCCCGGCAGAGCTGGTGTCGATGCCTTTGGCAGGAGCTACCTCCCCGGTTACCCTGGCAGCAGCGGTGGTTCAACATACCGCGGAAAGCCTGAGTGGTCTGGTGATCTCGCAGCTAGCCCAGCCAGGCGCGCCCCTGGTATGGGGAGGCGCGCCGGCGATATTTGACATGCGTTTTGGGACCACTGCCATGGGAGATGTAGGCACCTGGTTGATCGACAGCGCCTATGTGCAGGTTGGCAAGTCGTTGGGACTTCCTACCCACACCTATATGGGTTCCAGTGACTCCAAGACCCTGGATGCCCAATCTGGGATGGAATCGGCTGGCGGGGTTTTCATGGCTGCCCTGTCTGGGGTCAATATGGTTTCTGGGGCAGGAATGATCGATTTTTTGCGCTGCCAGAGCTTTGAAAAGCTGGTCTTGGATGCTGAGATTATTGGAATGGCGCGTAGATTGTTGGCGGGCGTGCAGGCGCGCGATGAACCTCTGGCGCTTGAATTGGTGCGCCGATCTGGGCATCGCGCGGATTACCTTTCACGTCCGCATACGCTAAAATGGTTCCAGCAAGAATTTTATATCCCTTCAGAGGTGATCGACCGCGGGCCGGTGGACGCCTGGGAGCGGGCCGGCGCACGATCCTCAGCAGACCGGGCAGCAGACCGGGTGGAAAAATTGCTTGTGACCTACCAGCCTTCTCCACTTTTGGCTGAGCTAAAGATGGAGCTGAAAGAAATTACAAAAAGCGCTGCCCGCCGGGCAGGGATGGATCATTTACCTCCACTTCCTGAAGACTGAATTTATCCTCACTATAAAACCGATACTTGACCAAGGAGAAAATATATGTCTAATGATCTGCTATCACAGATTACCGCCAGTCTGGTTGATGGAGACCCTGAACTCACTGTCAGCCTGACCCGCCAGGCAATGCAGGCTGGAATGGAGCCGCTGATCATCATTGAAGGTGGCTTGGTGCCTGGAATGGATATTGTGGGCGATAAATTTTCTAAAGGAGAATATTTCCTGCCGCACTTGATCATTTCCGCAGGTGGCATGCAACAGGCCATGGAATTGTTAGAGCCTGAGCTGCGTGCCCGTTCCCAACAGATGAAGATCAGCGGTAAGGTCGTCATTGGCACTGTGCAAGGAGATATTCACGAAATTGGAAAATCATTGGTCGGGACCATGCTCTCGGCGGCGGGATTTCAGGTATACGATCTGGGGGTGGATGTCCCGGCTGAGGCTTTCATCGCTAAAATCAAAGAGACTGGCGCGGAACTGGTAGGGCTGTCGGCGCTGCTGACCACTACGATGGTTGTGCAAAAAGAAATTATCGAGGCGCTTACGTCTGCTGGATTGCGTGATCACATCAAGGTCATTGTGGGCGGCGCCCCGGTAACTCGCAGTTGGGCGGCTGAGATCGGCGCGGACGGCTATGCAGAAGATGCCATTGAAGCTGTACAGCTTGCCAGCCGGTTGGTAACTGCCTGAGAGCATGCGCTAGCACGAAGTAAGAGGTTACTCATGACAAAAATAATTAAAAGTATTTCTGATCCCAAGATTCGTCTGGATATTTTATCGGACGAAGATATCCAGCAGATTCACGCAGCAACTTTGGAAGTGATTGAGACAATTGGTGTTCGCTTCCCTTCTCTCAAAGCATTAGAGATCTTTTCTGCGCATGGGGCCCATATTGATCCCGCCAAAAAGATTGCCCGCATACCTGCTCATGTCATCGAGAGTGCACTGGCAAAAGCCCCACCAACCTACGACCTGGCCGCGCTTGATCCGGACCTGGATCTTCCTTTGGATGGGAATCATAGTTATCTAGCGACCGACGGCTGTGGCGTTGAGATCATCGATCCCTTCAGCGGAGAGCTGCGCCGCTCAACCAAACAAGACGTGGCCGATATAGCTCGGGTGGCAGATTACTTAGAGGAAATTTCGTTTCATTGGGTGGCGCTGTCAGCTCAAGACTGCCCTGCAGAGAGCCGCAGCCTGCACGAGCTGGAGGCTATCTGGAATGTCAGCCGCAAGCATGTTCAAACGGAGACAATTGTCACCGAACCCGAAATGCGAGCGGCTATCGAAATGGCAGCTGCATTGGCTGGGGGAAGAGCTGAGCTGCGCAAGCGTCCGCTGCTGTCCATCACTCAATGTACCACCAGCCCACTGGGGCAGGATGGAGGCAGCCTGGATGCGGGTTTGTTGGCAGCTGAAGCGGGCTTGCCGGTAGGTTTCATGACCATGTCTTCGGCAGCCTCCACTGGTCCAGCCACGCTGGCGGGTACCCTGGTCGTGGGCAATGCTGAAGTGTTGGCTGCGCTGGCCCTGATGGAATTAGCCTATCCCGGATGTCCCGTGTACTATGCAGCAGCTCAAACGGCCACAGACCTGCGCACAGGCGCTTACACTGGTGGCGGTCCGGCAGATTTCTTGTTTGGAGCAGCTACTAATGTCCTGGCTAATTATTATAATGTCCCGCTCTCGATGGGCGCCTTTGCTACCGGAGCCAAAGAGCCTGACTGGCAGGCTGCGGTCGACAACAGCCTGTCTGCTTTCATGGCGGTTTCCACCCTGTCGGATATGCTCTTAGGCGCCGGACTCTTGCATGGCTCGCGCATTTTTTCCTTTGAGCAATTGCTGATGGACTGCGAAATTTGGAGCTTGTTACAGGCAATGTTCAAGGGTATCCCGGTGAACCAGGATACCCTGGCATTAGAGGCAATCCGCCAGGTTGGGCCGGGTGGAAATTTCCTTGGTAGCCGGCACACCTTAAAAAACATGCACGCCTTGTGGCAGCCGACGCTGATGGATAGGCGGCCTTATAGCACCTGGGAGGGAAAAAGAGATGGGGCTCGACAGTGGGCTGGCGAAAAAGCTGGCCAGGTGCTCCATGAATACCACCCCGAACCCCTAGACCAAAAGCTCGGTGATGAGCTCAAGCGAATTATTGCCAGCCTAGAGGGAGAAATCCGCGGTTAGCAAGGATCGCTGAGAATATTTTAGGCCCTTTGGAGATTAACGCAGTGAGACTCCAGATTTTGGGGATGCGAGTATGTGTAAGCATGCCCGCATCCTCATATCTGGGATCTTCTTCCAGCAACGTCTGAAGGGTCTATTTTATTGGCCGGCTTTCTTTTCCAATTCAGGGATTGAATAGGTGTTTGGGTCGGGGGTAACTTCAGTGGCTGGGGTCGGACCGGTGTCCCCATTCCAGGCCGGATTGTTTTCGGCGGTAACCAGCGGTGTGACGTTCATATCATGGTCGACCACAATCTGGCAAGCCAGGCGGGCCTGGCCATACAGGTTGACCTGTTTGAGCTTGTTGTATTCGGTCTCGGTCATTTGCTCGGGCTCTCCTTCCTGAAAGGTGACCCGGCAGGTTGTGCAGCGTGCATTGCCACCGCAGCGGTGTCCAATTTTAACTCCCGCTTGTTCAATTGCCAGAACCAGACGGGTTCCAGCTTCGACCTCAAAGGTCTGGTCCTGGATAGTAAGCTTTGGCATTTTCCCTCCAATTTAATTGTTTGTGTGAGTTGATGGGAGCAACTGTGGTGGACGCCCATCCAGGTTGCATCCCAAAAAAACTTTGATTTGGATGATGTAGGGATAGCTGGGATTACCTGAAGGTATCTCCCGGAATGGGTTTATTATACCGAATCAAAAGATCGGTGAAAGCTATTTTTTCAGATTCGCAGGGCAATCAAATGGTTTTCGCCCACAGGCTGAGCTGGTAGCTTGGCCGTTTGCCGTCCAGCAGGATAAACGGAGCGGCGCGCTTGGTATTGACCCCCAGGGAGTGCAGATCTCCAAGGTTGTGTAGCTGGATGCGTTGTCCTTGTCGGCGGGCAGACAGGATAGCCTGAGCGCTTTTCGGCCCGATGCCGGGGATGCGCAGCAACTCCTCTCGCTCCGCTCGGTTGATATCGATCGGTCGCTCTTCCAGGTGGGTTTGCGCCCAGGCAGATTTTGGGTCCTGGTTGAGGGGTAAGTTTCCATTCGTGTCAAAGGGTATGTCTTCTAGCGTAAAATGATAATCTCGTAGCAGGAAGGAGACCTGGTACAGGCGCAGTTCGCGTTTGGGAGAGGTCGCCGGTAAATTTTCCAAGGGCGTTTCTGGTATAGGGGTGAAGGCAGAGTAATATGCGCGTTTCACACCCAATTGTTTGAACAAGAATTCCGATGTTTGGACCAGTTCGACGTCGCTTTCACCGGCCCCGCCAACCACAAACTGGCTCACAGAGGAAGGCCAGTAGCCATTCCAAGCCAATTTACCTGTACTCCTCCGCCGGATTTGATCGATCCAACGTAATGGCTCTAATAGTTCCTGAGTAAACTCTTTGTGGGGGGCGAGCCGGTGCAGGCGTTCCGAATTTGGCGCTTCCAAATTAATGCTAACCCGGTCGGCTAATAACATGGCACGTTCCACCTGTCCGCGTTCTGCCCCCGGCATGATCTTGATGTGCAGGTATCCCTGATATTCCAGGCGTCTGCGCAGGATCTCTGCGGTATCGAGCATTTTTTCCTGGGTATTCACCCCTCCGTTTACTACTCCAGAGCTTAAAAAGATCCCTTCTGCAATGCCCGCTTTGTACAGCGCCATGAAGGTATGGGCCATTTGCTCCGGCTTGAAGGTTGCCCGGCGGAAGTCACGTCCAGCCCGAAAGGGGCAATAGAAGCAGTTGCGCTCACACACAGAGGTAAGCAGGGTCTTCAGCAGGCGGATGCGCTGTCCATTGGGTAACACCCCATGGCTAATGAAGATCGCCTCACGCTTTTTGCTGATTTTTGGGTCTTCTATAAGAGAGACACAATGGGCATCTTCGGTTGGCTCGAGGTGCATTTGCGCGCTGAGTAGTTTTAAGCGATCGATTGGGTCCATACTGCAATTATAGAACATATTTTCTTTTTGTCAATTAGGTTTTGGTTGAAGCGATTCCATATGAGTTGTGCGGATGGGCATTTTATCCCAAAGAGGAACAATGCATTGTGACAAACATCTCAGGTTTCTTATGACGACTATTACTGGAATCGCCCTGGTTGTTCGTTTATAGTGATTATGCTATCTGCGTTATCAGTGAGCAGTTCATTTGGGTATGGAGTGCTGTTTTAAGTCTCGTAGCGACCTTGATGCGAAAATCCCCCATTATCCTTCTGGTGACGATCAAAAGATGGTATTATCCGCGTAGGGTGGAATTATCTGTTTCTTAGACGATCCAGGACGAAGAGGAGGTGAACATGCTTGATAAAGAGCAGGAAAGCTGGCAACCAGCATTGTGTCCGTTTTTCCTGCTGCGTTCAGGCTGACGATGTTTTAAAAGGTCCTTTATATGCCTAACCTCAGACAGGAGAACCCCTTATGTTGAAAGATGAAAAATCCATAAATGTTGAGGAACTGTTGGCAAAGGCGACCAAACCTTCTGCCGACGCAATGAAGTTGCATCCCTTCTACAAGGGAAAGGTGGAGACGGCCCTGAAATGCACTGTCAGGGATTTCAACGATTTTGCCATCTGGTACACTCCAGGTGTGGCTGCCCCTTGTAAGGAGATTGCGGCTGACCCGGAAAAAGTTTACGATTATACCAACAAGTGGAATACCGTCATCGTCGTGAGCGATGGAACGCGGGTATTGGGGCTGGGAGATATCGGCCCGAAAGCAGGCTTGCCGGTGATGGAAGGCAAGGCCTTGCTATATAAGTATTTGGGTGGGGTTGATGGTATTCCCATTATGTTGGATACTAAAGACCCAGACGCCATCATTCGCACAGTCTTGATGCTGCAGCCGGGTTTTGGTGGAGTAAACCTGGAAGATATTTCTAATCCAAAATGTTTCTATATCCTGGACACCTTGCGCGAAAAGGCTGAAATCCCGGTCTGGCACGATGACCAACAGGGCACAGCAACGGTCACATTGGCGGGGCTGATGAACGCGCTTAAAGTGGTCGGGAAGAAAATTAACGAAGTGAGTATTACCTTCATTGGCACAGGCGCCTCTAATGTGGCTTGCTCCCGGTTGATCTTTGGTGCAGGAGCGGATCCGGGGAAATGCTTTATGGTTGATTCCAAAGGTATTCTCGGGAAGCATCGCCGAGATTTGGAAATGCGCAAGGCTGAATATGTGGACAAGTGGCGACTTTGCGAGTCCACCAACCATGAAGGACGTCAGGGTAATATTCCGGATGCAATGCGGAATGCCGACGTGGTGATCGCCCTCTCAAAGTCTGGTCCGGGTGTGATCTTGCCGGAATGGGTGTCTACCATGAATAAAGACTCGATTGTGTTTGCCTGTGCGAACCCGGTGCCTGAAATTTGGCCATGGGAGGCCAAAGAGGCCGGGGCGCGGGTCGTTGCTACTGGGCGTTCAGACTTCCCCAACCAGGTCAATAACTCGCTTGGTTTCCCCGGCATCTTCCGCGGCGCTCTGGATGTGCGTGCCCGTACCATTACTGATGAGATGTGCTTTGCCGCAGCTGATGCCATGGCGAAGCAGGTTGAAAGCAGCATCGATGAGGAGCATATTCTGCCGAATATGGACGATTGGGAGGTTTTCCCCCGCGAAGCCGCAGCGGTTGCCATGAAAGCGCAGGAACAAGGTCTGGCTCGCATCCAGATGAGCTATGAAGAAGAGTTCCAAAATGCGATGAATATCATCAAACGGTCGCGCGATCTGACTCATATGATGATGAAGGAAGGATTCATCCCCGAAGCGCCGGTGGATTGAAACTGGATAACGACTCTCGCGGGATCTAAGACAAAGAGGTGACTTATGTATGATCTAATCGTCGTAGGTGGAGGTCCGGCTGGGCTGACAGCAGCTGTTTATGCCATTCGCAAACGCTTGAATGTCCTGCTCATATCAAAAGACCTGGGCGGCAAGACCAATTATCGCCTGGCTTTGCCCTGGATACAGGATTACCAGGTAATCCGGGGTTTGGAAATCGTTGGCAAATTCAAGAGCGAGTTGGAATATTTGCAATTTGCTCGCCATATGGAACCGGTTGAGACTGTCCAGCGTCAGGAGGGCGAGGGTGGGCCTTATTTTACAGTGCATACAAGAGGCGGCGGCGAGCTGGAAACCAAAGCGGTGATTGTAGCTACCGGCACCAGGCAGCAGCGGCTGAACGTGCCAGGCGAGAAGGAATTTATCATGCGCGGGCTATGCTATTCTGCTCTCAGCTATGCGCCCTTGTTCCTGGACAAGACCACCCTGGTCGTTGGGAATGGCGAGCTGGCAGTGCGTTCAGCCGCCGAGCTTGCGACTGTTTCTTCGCATGTAACTTTGGTGCGAACGGTGAGCGACCCACTGGATTCACCACTGTATACCAAGCTGGAACAATCGCCCAAAGTGACCATCTTGCTCAATCATGAGGTGGTTGAGGTCAAGGGCGATGAGTTTGCCAAAATTGTGGTGGTCAAAGACCCGGATGGACAGATCAAGGATTACGAAGTGGATGGGACCTTCATTGAAATGAGCCTGAATCCCAACAGCCAGATGGTGGCTGGGTTGGTTGACCTGGATGAGATTGGGCGGATCAAGATTGACAGTAAAAACCAAACCAGCGTACCAGGTGTCTTTGCTGCCGGAGATGCCACCACAGGCTATGCAGAGCAGGTCCTCGTCGCGGTTGGGGAAGGAGCCAAAGCTGCCCTGAGTGCATACGAGTACCTTCTGCCTATACTGTAGTTCTGGTGCAGGAAGGTGGGTTGTTATGCAACCCCAATGGGCGTAATTCCGAGTACAAATTCGTCGAAACCATCTGCGGCGCACTTTCAGAAGTGCGCCGCAGTCTTTGATCAGAGAGATTTGAAAGATTAGGTCTTATACAGTTTGCCCAGGAATAGGCCTAATTGATCTGCGATTGTAACAGTCGCAGCAGAGAGCGCCTGGCCAGCAGGTCAGCGCTTACCATGCCCAATACAGCGCCGCCCTCCACCACCGGCATGGCTGAGATCTCATGGTACTCCAGCTTGCGGATCATATCCAGGATACCCTCGGTAGGGCTGGCGCTGATGACGCTGCGGGTCATGATCTCGCCCAGAGGTTGGTCATCGGGGGAGCCCAGGGCAGTAGCGCGGGTGATATCCCACTCGCTCACCACACCTTCCATGACTCCACTTGAGTTGACCACAGCCAGGATTGGGCAACCAGCCTGCACCAGCATGACGGCTGCATCTTTGACGCAGTGATGGACCGGTATGGTCGGGATTGGTTCCATGATCTCAGCGGCTGTGCGGTCGCTTTCGCGGGATGCGATCCTGCGCACGCTGATTTGTTCGGCGGCTTCTCCAGGCAACATGTCAGCGTCCGATATCAGCAAGTCGACCAGCTCGTGCATATTGCGGCGGATGACGTTTTCGCGGTAGCTTTCTGCCGCTTCTAGTCGACGGTCTGCTAATTCTTTCAATGCACCGGCATGCGTTTCCAGCCAATCCTCGACTGCTTGCTGGTTGCCCAGCATCTCCATGGGGATTCGCAAAGGAGCAGGTGTTTTGATCAGGTGTTCTTGGGCAGCAAAGATTACCCCACCAGAGTTGACCAG
>JAWOHN010000169.1:0-4143 GCA_046485135.1 Anaerolineales bacterium
CGCCACGGTGATGCCGGGCTCGGTCGCCACCGGGTTCTCGCGCCGCGTCGGGGGGGACGACTCCTGGAAGCTGCAGGCCGACGACGTTGCCGCGGCGGTGGCGTTCGTGCTGGGCAGCCCGGCTCGGGCGCTACCGTCGCGCATCGAACTGCGTCCGGCGCACAGGCGCCCGACGGGAGGCGGTTGATGGACCTCTACCCCCTGCTTCGCAGCGTCATGTTCCGCCTCGATCCCGAGGTGATCCACGCGCGGGTGTTCGCGCTGCTCGCCTTCGCCGCGCAGCACCCCGGCGCCCTTCGGCTGCTGCACTGGACGACCGGCGTCGACGACCCGCGGCTGCGCGTGCGGGCCTTCGGCCTCGACTTCCCCAACCCCTTCGGCCTGGGGGCCGGCTTCGACAAGGACGGCCTGGCGGCCACCGTGTGGCCGGCGCTGGGCTTCGGCCACACCGAGCTCGGCATTAATTTCAGGATAATTTACATGATTTTAACATCAATTTTCGTGATTAATCTCAAATAAGGGCGCTGGAGAGGATGAGCCACAGATGGACACAGATAAACACAGATAGGGGAAGCGGAAGGTCCCGCAGGTTTGATGGGGGAGATCTGAAGGATCAGGAGAGAACCTGCGGGACGTTGGCGGGCCAAGGGAGGAATTTGCTAAAAACCGCAGTTGTCGAAGAGTCAGCGATGCAATTGCCCGCAGATCGATCTGCGGGCTACGAGTTTATTTGTTATGAGGTCGGTTTAGGCTGCATTGTATGTTGAAAAAGCAACCCCGATCCTGCCCACAGCGCGACGAAGAGTGCATTCACACCTACCACCTTCAACAGGTCCAGGAGCGCTTCCGCTGAAGTAATATCGGGCTTCCAGATCATCAGTGCAATCACGGGGGCCGCCACCTGAGCGAGCGCCGTCGCGAATAAGGCGCGTGCCATTCCTTGGGACCGGAAACGCGCCGTCAAGGCGCCGAAAACCAAGATGGCGAGCACCCCGATATATATCATGTTGGCGGGGTTGTCCTCAGACCCGATGATGCCAACAGCGAGGTTAATCCACACCAGCAGCACTGCTGCCATGATTGCAAGACCCAGCGCGACCCGGTAGGCGAGGTCTTGCGCCTTGCGCGTAAGCAGCTCAAACGCCAGCCCCGCGCCGAACAGGAGTGCGCCGGCGAAAGTAAAATCAAAGGGACTCCAGGCTACATCATCGGTGAACTGCATCGCTATGAAGGGCGTGCATAATCCGGGCCATGCCGATCAGGGATTCCGGTGTATGCCGATCAGCGATTCCGTTTCATGTCGATCAGTAATTTCGGCCATGCCGATCACCGATTCCGGTGATGCCGATCAGGCCACCCGAAAATAAAAGGGGCAGATCGCTGGATAAACTCGAACAAATCGGGCATCCTCCTCAGGAATACACCTGAGGAGGCAGAGATGGCACAAGCGAGTTTATCCATGAGAAAAATTGAAGAAATTCTGCGATTGAAATTCGAAGTTGGGCTTTCGCACCGAGTGATCGCCAAAAGCTGCCGGGTATCTTGCAGCACGGTGAGCGAGTATGTCACGCATGCTAAAGCAGCCGGGCTGAGTTGGCCGCTGCCGGAAGGGATGACGGGGGAACAGTTGGAAGCCCAGCTGTATCCCGAGAGAGGCCCATCCAATCGGAAAGTACCGCAACCGGACTGGAAGTGCATCCACAAGGAGTTGAAGCGCAAAGGAGTCACCCTGAGCCTGTTGTGGGTGGAGTATCGCCAGCAGCACCCAGATGGATATGGATACAGTCAGTTTTGTCACCACTACGGAGAGTGGAAGAAACAGCTCAACCCCACCATGCGGCAGAAACACAAGGCCGGGGAGAAGCTGTTTGTGGATTACGCCGGGCAAACGGTCAAGGTGGTAGATCCGGAAACGGGTGAGATCCGGGAAGCGCAAATCTTCGTGGCAACCCTGGGAGCCAGCAACTACACCTATGCGGAAGCGCACTGGACCCAGAGCCTGCCCAACTGGATTGGAGCCCATGCTAGGGCGCTGGAATTCCTGGGTGGTGTGCCGGAAATGGTAGTTCCAGATAACCTCAAAGCGGGTGTAACCAGTCCGAACCTGTATGAGCCGGATCTGAACCCCACTTACCAGGACTTTGCCCAGCACTACGGTATCGCGGTGGTCCCGGCCAGAGTGCGCAAGCCGCGTGACAAGGCCAAGGTCGAGGTAGGCGTCCAGGTGGTCGAGCGCTGGATCCTGGCCAGGCTGCGGGATCGGACCTTCTTCAGTCTGGCTGAGCTGAACCAGGCGATTGCCGAACTGCTGGCTGAACTCAACCGGCGCGAGATGAAGCATCTGGGCCAATCTCGACAGCAATTGTTTGAAGAAGTGGATCAACCGGCTCTTTCACCCCTGCCCAAGACACTCTATGAGTTTGCAGTCTGGAAAATGGCACGCGTCCATATCGATTATCACGTCTCTTTCGATCATCATTTTTACAGTGTTCCCTACACCTTGACCGGCAAGGAAGTGTCCATCCGGGCGACTGAACAGACGGTGGAAATCTTCTACCAGCGCAAACGGGTGGCCTCCCACCCCCGCTCGAGTACCAAAGGGCGTTTTTCAACCCACAGGGTGCACATGCCACCGGAGCACCAGTTCTACAGTCAGTGGTCCCCGGAACGTTTTCTACATTGGGCGAGAGAAATCGGGGAACAGACGAGCGAACTAATCAGCCGAGCTCTAGATGCCCGTAAGCACCCTGAGCAGGCTTACCGGACCTGCTTAGGCATCCTGGGCCTGGCCAATCGCTACTCCTCGGAACGCCTGGAAGCCGCTTGCCAGCGGGCGAATGCGGCCGGTATTCGTTCCTACAAAGGGGTTCACAACATTCTCAAAAACAAACTCGACCAACGCCGCTTGGACCCTGTCTCCGAAACTCTTTTGCCGCCGCATGAAAACATCCGCGGCGAGAACTACTACAACTGAGGGACTGCCCATGCTCACCCAACCCTTACTCGAAAAACTCTCCCAGCTCCACTTGCTCGCTTTCCGCGCCGCCTTCGAAGACCAACTGCAAAATCCGCGCTATGCAGACCTGTCGTTCGAGGAGCGGCTCGGCTTACTTGTCGATGTCGAGATCACCCGCAGGACCAACGACCGCGTGCACCGTCGCATCAAATCTGCCAGTTTCCCCCTCCAGGCTACCCTGGAGGACCTTGATCTATCTGCCGGGCGCGGCCTCAAACGAGCCCAAATCCTCGAACTCGCTCAAGGGGAGTGGGTCCGTCGTCATCTCAATGTGCTGGTTCTGGGCGCCACGGGGACAGGCAAGACTTACTTGTCTTGCGCGCTGGGCCGGACAGCCTGTGAGGCAGAATTCACCGTGCGCTACGTGCGCACCTCCCGCCTACTGCAATCGCTAGAACTCGCTCAGGCGGATGGCTCTTATCCCCAATTGTTGCGTTCCCTGGCCCGCACGAACTTGCTTATCTTCGATGACTGGCTGCGGGACCCGCTCTCTCGCTCCCAGGCCAAAGACCTGCTCGAAATCCTCGATGACCGCTATGGCCGCTCCGCCACCCTGGTCGCCACCCAGGTCCCGGTGAACGAATGGCACGCACGCATTCCCGATCCCACCATCGCCGATTCGGTTCTCGATCGTCTTATCCACAATGCCTACCGGCTCAATTTATCAGGAGATTCTATGCGAAAAACCCATTCCCCCTTGAACAAAGATGACAACTAGCGTTATGATTGTTTATCCAGCCATCTCTCCCCTGACTGGTGATCGCCATGCTCCGGAACAGGTGATCGGCATGACCGGTCTAGGTGATCGACATCGCCCGGATTCACTGATCGATTTCACCGGAATACGCATGCAGGAGATTATCCCAATCAAATCCCAATCTACCCAGTCTTGGCAGGTGGAGAATCTGATATTAACATTATGATGGCGCAGGATTGCCGAGGTTGTCCATATGAAGTTTTGGAGGGTATTCCGACCAAGAGCTATTTTTTGGTTACCTATGAGGTCCAAACTGACCCACCCTCAAATTTTTTTGAGAGGGTGAAACGCTTCATCCTTAAAATGTCGGAGTAATAATCGGAGAGCTGAAATTTGTGCTTCCCAGGGTGTAAGGTGCAAATATTCCATC
>JAWOHN010000184.1:0-8030 GCA_046485135.1 Anaerolineales bacterium
TGGTCCTGTTCCACCTAAGGGCTTAAAGAACTTGGGCGGCAGACAGTCGTCTTTGCGCGAGAAACCCTCGCGGGCGTTGAAAATGCGCAGGAGGTTCAGGCGGCGCTCACCCACCTTCATCAGCTCGAAAAGGCTGACAGGCCAGCCGGTCACCGCTCGCACCAGCTCAACCGTTTCGGTTGGACCGTACAGGGTCCAGGCCGGACCCCACACGAACTGGCATAGCTCCAGGGTGTCCAGCAGCGAATAGAAGCGTTGTCCGTAGGCGGCGAAGCGTACTTTTTCCGCGTTCAGGCTGCCAGGCGGGGGCGGGTCTTTCAGGTCTAGCTCTGCCAAACGTGTCAAATATAGCTCTGAGGTCTCTTCCTCGTACATCGGGTCGTGCTCGCTGGATTGGTGGTCCGCGCCAAAGGGGTTGGCGGCGTAGATCACTGCCAGGGTTTTCTTGGCTTGCGGCATGTGGGCGGGGGCTTCTTCATTCTTGACTGTAATCAAACAGGCCTCTGCCTCTGGTCCCCACACTTTGGCTGCCCGAGCTGAGCCTTCAGCCAGGATGGGCCCCAGCGGACCGCTGCCGTTTACAATCTGCTGCAGCACTTCCAGCATGGCATCGGCGTTGCCGAACCGTAACTCCAATCCGCCGGTCTGCACTGTGGTGATGATGCCCTTCTCAAAGCATTCCATGGCAAAGGCGATAGTGGCTCCGCAGGAGATACTGTCCACGGCGTACTCGTTGCAGATCTGGTTGGCTTTGGAGATCGCCGCCAGATCGCCGATGCCACAGTAGGAGCCAAAGGTGCCCAAAGTTTCGTATTCCGGCCCACCGTACAGCGGGTCTACCAGATAAGGTCCTTCTTTGATCTCCACCACTCGTTTGCAGCGCACCACGCAAGCGTAACAGGTATCGCGCTCCTTCAAAACGGTGTCATACATCACTTCGCCGCTGATCGGATCGCAGTCTTCAAACTGGCCTTCGTTGTAGTTGCGGGTAGGCAGAGAGCCGATCGTGTTTTGGAACGACACTACGCCAGCGGTGCCATATTTGCCTAAATCGTCAACGTCCGGGTTGTCCGGCATCAATTTAGCGCCGGTGCGGTTCAGGGCGGTCAGGGCCTCGGGATCTGCCAGTTGGATCTTTTCCTTGCCGCGCGCGACAATGGCGCGCAGATTCTTGCTGGCCATCACCAAACCCATACCAGTACGCCCGTTGTTGCGGTTGGCCATACTCAGTATGCTGGCGTAGCGCACGCCATTTTCAGCTCCTGGCCCGTACTGCAAGACCTCAACCTTATTATCACCCAGCTCCTGCTTTAAGATGGCCTCCGCTTCACCGGTCAGCTTGCCAGCCAGGTGCGAGGCGTCATGCAAGGCAGCTTCTCCGTGCATGATGGTCAGATAAACAGGCTGCTCAGCCCGTCCTTTGACCACCACGCCATCAAAGCCAGCGAACTTCATTTCTGCAGGGAAAAAGCCCCCACCTTGCGAGTCGCCAATCGCACCGCTCATCGGCGAGCGGGCGTTGATGTTAATGCGGCTTTGCCCGGAAATCGGTGCGCCGGTGGTCACGCCGGTCATAAAGGTGAGCGTGTTTTCAGGCGCCAATGGGTCTGCCCCGGTGGGCGTATCGCGCAGGATATAGTACAACCCCATGGCACTGCCGCCCATGTATTTGCGGTAGAAAGCCTCTGGCGGCTCTTCGATCTCCAGGCTGCCGGTGCTCAGGTTGACGTGCAGGATTTTTCCAGTATAACCGTAAGGCATGGATACCTCCTTTTTGATTTGTACCGCCAAAACGCTAAGCCCGCTAAAGATTATTGAAGCCATCCTTTGCGCTCTTGGCGTCTTGGCGGTGAATCACATGAACGTGGCCCGTTAAGTGTGAAATGCTTGATATACAGTAATATTCAGATTTTGAATGTCCTTTTCCCGTTGGTCAGGCAAAACCTGCCACAGGTATACTAATTGTAGCCCGGAAGTTTGCAGAACCTTACGGGATGTTAATCACCATTTCTGGCGCTTAATGTCCCGCGGGTTATGATCCTTTCGCCTGGAAGTTTACAGAACCTGCGGGGCGCTTGCCGGTAGAATTACTCGTCCTCGGACTTGCTCCAGGCAAAGATATCCTTGGTATTGACCGGTTTGCCGTAGATATCGGTCAGAGTCTTAGGCGGATCCGACTTCTGGGTCCACAGGGAGACCACGATCAGGGCAATCACCGAGATGACGAAGGCCGGGAAGGAGGCGATATAGATGGAGTCCCATACCACGTCATCCATCATTTCCCCTTCGTAAACCACCGGCAGGACATAGGTGTACATCCATAACAGGGTCAGGATAAGCCAGGAAATCACCCCGCTGAAGAAGGACCACATCGCCCCGGCATGGTTGGCTTTTTTCCAGTACATGCCGATCAAGTAGGGCGCTGCCAGACCGACCAGGATGGAGGTGTTTGCCAGGACCGCCAGTTTATAGATGGTTGAGGCGAACAATGCGATGGCCAGGCTCATCGCGCCGCTCACCAGCAAGGCCATACGCGTCAGGAACAGGGTCTGTTTGTCGGTCAGATCGGGTTTGTAGACCTTGACGATGTTCTCGGTGAACATTGTGGCGCCTGCCAGCAATGAGCTATCGGAGGTGCTCATCAGGGCGGAGGCCAACGCAGCGACAAAGACGGCCACTAAGAAGGGAGGCAAGAATTTCATCGCCATGGAGATCAGGATGAATTCGGTCTCAGCACCCGTTAGATCTGGGCCCAAAGCGCCATAAGCCACGACTCCGATCAAGGGGGAGAGGACGCCAAAACTGAGGTAGAGAGCAGCAGCCAGGAAAGTTGACTGGACGGCGACCTTCTCAGATTTGGCGGCGCAGGTGCGTTGCAGGTAGTCTTGAGCGGGTATGGCGCCTAGCCCCAACGCCAGCCAGGCCGCGATGTAATAGAACCAGCCATGGATCCCAAAGTAGCCGTAATAGCCGTCCTCAGCCGTCGGCCAGATGGCGAAGGTGCTCTCGGTAAATTGAGCGCCTGCCAGGTCCAGCATGTTTTGGACCCCGCCCACCGCAAAGAGGATCCCCGCGGTGATAATGACCAGGCCGATGGAGGTCAGGAACATTTGCATGAAGTCCAGAGCAGTATCCGCCCACAGGCCGCCCAGCATGGTATAGAAGGTCACGACAACAGTCACCAGGATCATACCCCAGGATATCGGCCAACCCAACAACGCCTGCAGGATGGCGCCGCCGGCTACGATCTGGGCGGCTGTCCAGCCGAAATAGGTGATGATCTGAGTGACCGTGCCGATCACGGACATATTGGTGCCGAAGCGGCGCTGGAAGAAATCCATAATGGTGACGTACTGGGCGCGGCGCGCCAGGCGCACGACGAAGATACCCGCAATGATCAGGCACATCGTCGCCCCAAAGGGATCGAAAACCACGCCCTGAAAGCCATAGGAGTAGGCCTCAGAGCTGGAGCCCATCAGGGTTTCGGCGGCAAACCAGGTGGCCATGATCGAAGGCGCAGCCATCCACAGCGGTAGGCGGCGTCCGGCCAAGACGAAGTCCACGTTGTTTTCGACCCTCCTGGATGCCCAGTAACCGACGATCAAGCGGATAATCAGGATCACCACGATCCCACCAATGATCAATCCTGCATACTCATATGCTTGGAAATCCATCTCGTCCTCCTTATTTCGTTTATGCTGTCATTGGCATATTCAATGTCCAGACCCTATTCGTTCTATTGTGATGTTCCACCCCACCGTCATTGCGAGGCGATCTTTGCCGAAGCAATCTCCCCCATGAGCCCCCAACAGGCAGATTGCGTCGCTTCGCTTGTTGCGCCGCTCCGCTTGGCGCTGCGTTCCTCACAATGGCAGTTGCCATGTAGGCTACCTTACATTTCCTTGATCCCGTAGGGGAAGCCGTAATCGGCCATCTTGTCCAAAAATGGCTGCGCAGCGAAAGCCTCTGGCCCCAACACACCGGCGCCCTTCCAGATGCCCTGGTTGAGCAAATCCCAGGCAATGAGCGGGTTGAAGGCTGTTTGGGCAACCACGGCCTGCACCCCGAACTCCTGCATGCAGGTCTCGTTGTCGGCTACCTGGTAGATATAGACTTGGCGCTCCTTTCCGTCTTTGTGACCTTTGACCCAGGTCCCCGCACAGGTTTTCCCGGACATCAGGTGGCCCAAATGAGCAGGGTCGGGCAGGCAGGCTGCCACCACATCCCTAGGGGCGACCATGACGTCCTTTACTTTGATGGGCTCTTTTTGGTCCAAGCCGAGCATCTTGATGGTCTTCAATACCCCGATGAACTGGTCGCCCAGGCCGTATTTGAAGGTCACCCGCTTGGCTTTGATCCAGCGTGGGACCAGCAGGACCTCTTCGTGCTCCACGTTGACGCACTCGACCGGGCCGATGCCCTCCGGAAATTCGAATATCTCGGGCTCTGAGAAGGGTTCGGTGGTGTACCAGCCCTTGTCCTTCTCCCAAACAACCGGGGGATTCAGGCACTCTTCGATGGTAGTCCAGATCGAGAAGTTAGGCGCGAACTCGTAGCCCTTGACCTCCAGGTTGGCGCCGTCGCGCACGCCGATCTCATCGATTTCATCAAAGAGGTGATCTTGCGCATAGCGAGCAAAAACATCGGCCATGCCTGGCTCGACCCCCATGCCTACGAAAGCTAGCAAGCCTCGTTTCTCCCAATCCGCAGCCCGTTCAAACTGGTAATCCCCCAGCTTGATCCCCGGCAGGTGGTAGGGATCTTCTGGGTGGGGTTCGGAGAGCGACATGGCCATATCCATGTAGGTGCAGCCATACGCAAAAGCCGCTTCGAAGATAGGCACGTTGTACACGGGATCGCAGGCGTTCATGACCAGGTCTACATGGTACTTGCGGGCCAACGCCTCCACCTGCGCCTGGTCAGATGCGTCCACAAATTCCACCGGGAACCGTTGTGGGTTGCCCAACTTTCCCTGTACTTCGTGAGCGCGAGCCAGGTTGTAATCCGCCAGCACCATCTGTTCGATCCACGGGCGATGCTGGCCGATGGCCGCCAGAGCTTCGCCTACCCCACCTGTTCCAATGACAAGTATTTTCATATGTTTCCCTCCGCATTGATTATTTTTGAACGTCCCGCAGATTGGTTACCACAATGGCTTAAAATTGCTGGGCCTGCGGGACGTTTTACACGAAATGGATATGACCGTCCCACAGTTTGGTCTGATTGCAGGCCTGATCTTGTTGAACCTGCGGGACGTTGATACTTATAGCTCCTTGAGGCATTCGCGGAAAACTTCCAGGGTGTGGTCGATATCCGCTTCAGAATGGGCTTCGCACATGAACCAGGGTTCTTTGTGGTCCAGCTCATACTCCACGCCTTTCCGGCGCATGGCCAGGGCCAGCTTTTCGTACAGGTGCGCGTCAGCCGGGATCAAGTCGCGGTAGTTCACAGGCTGTTTGGAGATACCCAGGACAAAGGTGAACATTCCCGGGATGCCGGTCATGACATGCTCCATGCCGGCTTCCTCCAGTTCGACGTGCAAGCCATCTATCAAGCGCTGCCCGCGCTTAGCCACAGTTTCGAGAGCGGAAGTAGTTTCAATGATCTCCAGCGTGGCTGCCGCAGCTGCCGCCCCGACGGCATTTCCGCAATAGGTGCCGCCCTGCGCCATGCGCCCCGGCTCGATCACAGACATCACCTCGTTCTTCCCGCCGATGGCAGCCAGGGGATAGCCGTTGGCCAGCGATTTGGCGTAGGTCATCAGGTCGCCCTTGACTCCGAAGTGTTCTGTGGCGCCCCCGCGGGCGATGCGGAAGCCGGTCTTGACTTCGTCCATGATCATCACAATGCCATAGGCATCGCACAGATTGCGGATATGCTCAAGCCAGCCCGGGACGGGTGGAATGCTGGTCATATTGCCGGCTACTGGCTCGACAATGATGGCAGCGATTTCACCCCAGCGTGCTCGCAAGGTCTTGTCCAGAGCCTCGAAGTCATTGTAGGGCAAAACGATTACCAGATCGCGCAATGCAGCTGGGATACCGGATGAGTTTTGCACAGGGATCGGGCTGCGCGACGAGCCGGTCGATCCGTAGGCGGTGTAGGCGGTGGAGAACAACACATAATCATGGAAGCCGTGGTACTGGCCTTCAAACTTGACGATCACCTCCCGGTTGGTATAGGCCCGGGCAATACGCAAGGCGTGCATGGTGGCTTCAGTGCCCGAATTGGCAAAGCGCACTTTCTCCACCCCCGGGCACATGCGCACGATGCGCTCTGCCACATCGATCTCGAGGGTGTGGGTGTGGGCAAACAGGACTCCATTATCGATGGCCTGCGCCACGCGCTGGTTGACTCGCGGGTCGGCATGCCCCAGGATGATCGGACCAAAGGCCAGCCGGTAGTCGATCATCTTGTGCCCATCGGCATCCCAGATGTATGCGCCCTGGGCTCGTTCGATGACGGGCGTATCCTCGCCCCAATAGCGGAAATTCGAAGATACCCCCCAGGGCATTACCTGGCAGGCGCGCTGGTATTCTGTCTTGTTCCCTTTCTGTTTCTTTGCCATAATCTCTCCTCAATTACGCTCATGATCGTCCCGCAGGTTGGTTCTTATTCTGCAAATTCCATGGACCTGCAGGACGTTTCTAGTCTGTCTTCGCTCAAGTCGCTGGCACATCTGCTGCAATCGCTCTCTCGATGATCTCCAACCCATCCAGCAGCTCTGTTTCGTTGATCACCAAAGGCGGGCAGACAAAGAGCATGTTCTTATTAATGAAAGTCGTCAGGCCGTCGGCAAACAGGCGCCCGCGGATGGCATCCATCACGGCCGCACCCATAGGCTCCCGGCTGATCGGATCGCTGACCATCTCGATCACAGAGAACAGGCCGATCGAGCGCACGTCTCCCACGCTGGGGTACTTCTCTTTGAGTTCCTGCAGGCGGGCAGCCAGCACCTGTCCCAGTCGTTTGCTGTTCGCCACCAGTCCTTCTTCCTGGTAGACCTGTAAGGTGGCGACGGCTGCGGCAGCCGAGAGGGGATGCCCGAAGTAGGTCAGACCCATGTACAGCATGCGCTCGTCAAAGTGGCTGGCGATCGCATCGGACACCACCACACCGCCCAGCGGCATATAACCGGAGGTCAGCCCTTTGGCAATGGTCATGATATCGGGCTCGACCTCCCAGTTGTCCACCGCGAACCATTCGCCGGTGCGCCCAAAACCGCTCATCACTTCATCGGAGATCAGCAAGACGCCGTATTTGCGGGTGATCTCGCGCAGGCGCGGCCAGTAATCGTCCGGCGGGACGATGATGCCGTTGGAGCCGGTCACGCCCTCCATCAGTAAAGCCGCCACGGTATCAGGTCCTTCGAAGCGGATGACCTCTTCGATATGGCTGATGCACTCGCGGTGGCAGGTTGCGGGCTCCTGGCCAAACACACAGCGGTAACAGTACGGGTCGAACACATGCACCACCCCCGGGATGCCCGGCTCCACCGGTGGGCGGCGGTAATCGCCGCTGAGGGTGATGGCGCCGTAAGTAGCGCCGTGGTAGGAGCGGTAGCGGGTGATAATCTTATGCCTGCCGCTGTACAAACGGGCGAACTTGATCGCGTTCTCGTTGGCTTCCGCGCCGCCCAGGGTGAAGAAGGTCTTGTTGAGTGAACCTGGGGTCAGCTCGGCGATCATACGCCCCAGCAAGCCCTTGGGTTCCGTAGCCATGGAGGGGTGTGCGGCGCACAACTTGGTGGCCTGCTCCTGGATGGCTGCGATCACCTTGGGGTGCTGGTAGCCGATATTCAGATTCATCAGCTGGGCGGAGAAGTCCTTGAAGCGCCTTCCGGCGGCGTCCCAGTAAGTGATGCCTTCGCCGCCAGTCACCGGGATGGGCTGGACGGCTTTTTGTACGGACCAAGAAAAAAATACATAACGGCGGTTGAGATCGATGATCTCTTGGGGGGTGAGTGCATTCGTTTGCGTTAGATCCAAGACTTTACCTCCTTCTTTCCTAAACGTCCCGCAGGTTGTCCC
>JAWOHN010000246.1:0-5258 GCA_046485135.1 Anaerolineales bacterium
CTGGTGCAGCTGGTGCAGCCCGGTGAAGGCACGGAGGACACCCGCCGCATCGCCACAAAGCAGGAGCTGGGTGACGAGAGCTGGAGCCTGATCCAGCGCCTGGCGGACAAAAGGCTGGTGGTGACCGGACGCGACGCCCAGGGTAGGGAGACGGCCGAGGTAGTGCACGAGGCGCTGATCCAGAAGTGGGGCCGCTTCCAGGAGTGGATGGGGGCTGATCGTTCGTTCCGCGCCTGGCAGGAGCGCCTGCGCTCTAACCTGCGCCAGTGGCAGGAGAGCGAGCGCGATGAAGGTGCCTTGCTGGCCGGGGCGCCGCTGGCGGTCGCGCAGGGGTGGCTGGCGAATAGTGCGCAAGGGCTGAGCACCGCCGAGGTGACATATATCCAGGAGAGCGTATCCCTTCAGGAGCGACGGCAGGCCGAACGCGAGCAACAGCAGGTCGAGCGTGAGCGCCGGCGGCGATTGACGATCACCGGGCTGGCAGCTGGTCTGCTCATCACCCTGATCTTATCCATGATCGCTTTCCAACAGCGCCAGGAGGCGATGACGCAACGTGAAAACTCTATGCGCCAGACCGCCATTCTTCTCGCCGGGCAAGCCGAGGTCGAGCTGGCGGATGGCTATCACGACCGGGCGGTACTGCTGGCTTTGGCCGCTCTTGAGAATTATCCCTATACCAATCAAGCTGAGCATGCCCTGGGGCAGGCCGTATCATACAACCGGGCACTACAACAATACAAAAGCCACACCAGCGCCGTGACCAGCGTGGCCTGGTCGCCGGACGGCGCCAAGGTAGCTTCTTCCAGCAGCTCTGAAAACCGGGTCGATATCTGGGATCCCAACACGGGGAAGACGGTTTTAACCATCGAAATGCCTAAGGGTATTACTGGTAATATAGTCGATATGGCGCTGCACGTGCAGTGGACCCCGGACGGACGGCGCCTGCTAACCCTCAACGGCGATCGATATAGCACTGGGAGCCAGGATTATGACCTGCTGTTGTGGGACACCCTTACCGGCGAGCTGATCTCAAGCGTGGAGATCGCTAACCAGGCCGAGCCAGAGAGCGGGGAGCTAGCAGGAAGCTTTCTGAACTATCCAACAGGGGCAGTGGCGCAGATTGCCCCGCGTAACAGGCGGTTGGCGACCCTGGGAGGCGATAATATTGCCCTGGTCTGGGATTCATCTTGGCAGATTCCAGAAATATCCTTAAACAGTCACACCCAGGGCATCAATAGCGTGAACTGGTCGCCGGATGAGACCAAACTGGCCACCGCCAGCCTGGACGGAACGGCTATCATCTGGGATGCCCTGAGCGGAAAGACTCTTCATATTCTTGTAGGTCATGAGGGGCGGGTCAACCTGGCACTGTGGTCGCCGGATGGGGCCTCCCTGGCCACAACTGGCGAGGATGGCACGATCCGCTTGTGGAACACGGAGAACGGCGACTTGCTGCGCAGCATCGAAACAAATGCTGGGTTTGTCAGCAGCCTGGCTTGGGCGCCTAATGGGGTGCGCCTGATCAGCGGCCATGCGGACGGAGGATTGCGCATCTGGGAGACCTTCAGCGGGAAGCTGTTGGAGACCTTGCGCGGTCACCAGGGTATGATTTCCGACTTAAAATGGTCGCCAGAAGGCAACCGCTTGGCAAGTGCGGATAACAGTGGGACTGTGCGGGTGTGGAACGCGGAGCCCAGCACGGCCTGGCGCCTGTATCCGCCCCAAGCGAAGAGAGGTGGAGATTGGACAGCCCAGGGTGCCAGCTGGTCCAGCGACGGACGTTACCTCACCATAGCAGGCGGTGACCTGTTTGGCGACGTCACCGAGCCACCCTCCTTTGCCATCTGGGATGTGCAGAACAATCATTTGATGATGGAAAATCTGGGCGACTCGCTCCGTCTTAATGGGCGTGATGCTTATTTCTCACCGGACGACCGGGCCATCTTGTATGTAGGTCTAGGAACATTCCCGGATTTTTCCGCCTTCGTCACTGCCTATGTATTCGATGCCTATAGCGGCGAAATCATCCGTACCTTTACGCCTGACGGCGAAACCCTCACTCGCAGTGTAGCTTGGTCGCCGGATGGTTCCCAGGTTGCAACCGGTATGTTAAACTTCGGCCCCCTGGCTAACCAAATCGTCATCTGGGATTATTACACAGGCGAGCAGATTATCAGGTTGGTCCACAGCGAGATACAGAATGCAGGGATCAATTGGGTGGAATGGTCTCCAGATGGTTCTAAGTTTGCCTCCGCCAGTGATGACAGCACCGTTCGTGTCTGGGATGTGCAAACCTGGGAACCGATCTATACCCTTCAGCATGAGCCACCCACAGGCGTTATTGGCCTCGCCTGGTCACCGGACAGCACCCGTCTGCTAACGACGGCTGGCTTCGAGGAGATTGGAGCTAAGGATCATACAGCGCGGGTTTGGGATGTCGCTACCGGGGAAGAGCTTTTGGTTTTCAACAGCCATACCAAGGCCACCTGTACTGGAGATTGGTCGCCGGACGGCGGTCGTATCGCTACCTTTGGTGCCGAAGGAACAGTCAGGGTTTGGGACTCTTTCACCGGGGATGAACTTCTGACAATATCTGTGCCTGTACTCGCTTGGGGGTTAACTCAGTGGTCTCCGGATGGCCAACATCTTTCCATTGTGGGAGTTGAAACCTTAATCAGCGTCTGGCGCGTGTGGCAGACCACCCAGGAGCTGGTCGACTACGCCAAGGAGTGCTGCGTGTTCCGCGAGCTGACGGACGCCGAGCGGGCGCAGTTCGGGTTGAAGTAAAGGTTTGGTGGTGGTGGAGAACAAGTTCATCTAGCCAGTTGTAAGAAGAACAAGTTTCGCTGCTTGATCAATATCCGGTGTTGGCTCCATCGCGTTCACTATTCAAGTTTTGTTCACATCAACTGAATTATGCTTGACAATTTCCCTGATATGCTGTACAGTATTACTGTACTTGTCAGGAGGTTGGACATGACGATTCAAACCACTTATACCCAGGCCAGGGCCAGTCTGGCCAAGCTGATGGATGCAGTCACGGACGACCGGGAGATCGTAATTATCCGGCGACGCAGTGGTAAAGACGTGGCCATGATCGATGCTGGTGAAATGGAAAGCTTACTGGAGACAATTCACCTGCTCAGCTCACCCAAGAACGCTGAGCGCCTGCTGGATGCATTAGGACGCTCAATTCGAGGGGAAGGTCAATCGATGACCATTGACCAGCTGCGGGCAGAGGTGGGTCTTGAGCAGGATAACCCGTAAAGCTGTATTCGACAGCGCTTTCCTGGAAGACATGCGCTATTGGGTGCAAACAGACCGCAAGATCGCCTTGCGGTTGATGGATTTAATTGAGGTGACATTGCGGAATCCCTTTACTGGCATTGGCAAGCCTGAGCCTTTGCGCTATCTTAGCCCCGATACCTGGTCGCGGCGGTTGACAAAAGAACACCGCCTGGTCTACCGCGTGCTCAACGACCGCATCGATTTCCTGCAAGCCAGGTACCATTATTGAGCCAAGCAGTTAGCCAGGCAGTGAATGGGCGGTCTTCACCAGAATGTCTAGCAAGCGCGGGGTGGTGTCTAGCGGGAAGTGGCCGCCGGTGCTGACCACGAAACCCCTGGCCCGGGTCCTGGTCGCCAGGTATTTTTGGGGAGATATCGATCCGATGCTGCCAAGAATTTTTCTGCGTAGCAACACGGCTAGAAAACCCAAGCGGATGAGAGAGTCGCTGGCCAACCCGCTTGCGGAAAAATCGCTGTCTTGGCGGGTGATCAACTCGTCAAAATCAGCGGCAAGATGGTGAATTTGGGTGCTGACCCCGCACACCAATGCGTCTCTGAAGGGTGGCATCTCACGCAAGTAGATCGCCGGGCGGTTTTTAATCTTGCCATCTGCTTGCGGCATTGGTGTCAGGATGATATCTCCCTCTTTCACGGCTGGTATTCCGGATTGGGGACCTTGATCTCTTTTATGGAGTACTCCGGCTCATCCTCGCCGTAAGCATTTTCTAAGCCCTGAGAAGAGAGCCAATACCATTCTTACGCCTCAGACACGCCTTCGGCGGGCTCGATGGTGATCAGCACCGTTGACCCTGGCGCAATTTTTATCGGTTTCATCAACTTTAGATGCCGCGAGTCGATGACCTGAGCTTTATATTGGTATTCCACAGGACCTCCACATAATCACAAACCTATTGTACTCCAAATTTTTACCGAAACATAAATATCAGCGTGTTAAGACACACCCCGCAGGACCCCACAGGCGGGGCATAATCTCCCGCTGGTTTAGTCCGTATTTCCATGAGCTGGTTGACTACGCTAAAGAGTGCTGCGACATTCGAGACCTGACCGAGGCCGAGCGGGCGCAGTTTGGGTTGAAGTAGGGTTGGGGCTTATTTGCACACCAATACCTGCCCGCCCTGGCCGTCGCGGGACAACAGATTTTGAACCCAATTGTAAAATATCCTTTAAGCGCTTTTACGCACACGAATGCCACGCGGTGTCACAACCGTTGTTTTTCCCACTAAGGCGCCAAGGTCATAACTGTGCAGCAATTTCGCTATAAGATTTACTGTAGGTCGAATGCCATCCTGGTCAGGACGAATCAGTATGACTCCCGCATGAGTACCAGGTGGATAGCTGCGAATGTCAGCAAAACCTTTATCGGCTGTAACCAGGAATCGTTTTTCGGCTTGAATCTTGCGCCAAAGCTGATCGTCCTTCCAACCCGACATACCCTGTTCCACTACAGACTCAGCTTGATAGCCATTCTCGCGCAACATGGCAACAACTTGCTTGGGGAGGTCTTCGTCAACTTTGATCTGCACAGCAGGTTTTTTGACCTGGATCATGTTAAGCGTTAAATGGGTAGACGATCTCCTGGCGTAAGACTTCCGCAGCGTATGCCAGGGCGGCATAGATGTCATCATGAGTCAGCTGGGGATAAGCCTCCCGGATCTCATCGAAAGTCATCCCATCTGCCAGGCTACCGATGATGTTCCCTGCTGGAATGCGAGTTCCCTTTATACAAGGATCACCATGGTGGATCTCAGGATCAATGGTAATTCGATCTTGCCAACGCCGCTTCATTCTTACCTCCAATCGTCTAAATACAATGTTATTGTACTCCAATTTGAGAGCGAAGGGTTATCTATGGGGTGGATCACGGAGATCAAATAGAAGTGAAATCCTAAATGGCGTTATTGGCGCAAAGCTGTGTGTTCTCCGTGCCCTCTTTGTGCTCCTTGTGGTAA
>JAWOHN010000002.1:0-9753 GCA_046485135.1 Anaerolineales bacterium
TTTGTGGCTCTCAAGAACTGATAGCACAACACTTTAATACCAAAGGTAAAGGCATGAAGTGATTTTCTATGCCGTTTTTTATTCAAATATACTCGAATTCTTTCTAGAGGTGTTGAACTGGCAATAACCTGCTCCCAGAGGGGACGAGGTTAATAGATATACGGGCAAATGCGATTATTTGCCCGTGCATCAGGCGCCCCCGGCGAGATTCGAACTCACAACCTACTGATTCGAAGTCAGGCGCTCTGTCCATTGAGCTACGGGGGCAGTGGCTGAGATGTATTATATCTCTTGGCATTAAACAGTGTCAATGGCGCACAATCTAGCTACCAGAATTGTAGAAAGGTGTCAGGGGATATTATAGAAATTGTAGATCGCTCGAGATAGATCGGTTACCAACGCTGAGGAGGGTTCCCAGATCATCTGGACCGGATGGTAGAGAAAAATCGTTAGCACATAGTTGCCCCCTGGGGTGTAGACGATGGCCGCGTCGCTGATATCGTGCATCACAAATTGCGCATCCAGCACCCAGCCATGCTTGTGTGCGACTCGAGTCCCATCAGGGACGCCGGCCTGGACCAACACAGCAATATGGTTGGCCACCAGATAGTTGATCATATCCTGGCACTCGGCCTGGGTAACTTCACCCGGAAAGACGGCTAATAAGGCGCCGCCACCGTTATGAGCGCAATGGTAGATATCGGCCAATAAGCCACCGATCTCGGATGGCGTGGTCTGGCTATAGGGGTCAGGCTGGGTCAGTACATCTGTCCTTTGGTTGGCGGGAGTTTGCTTGCGCACCAGTAAGGGGGCACCTGTGTAGAAATAACCGGATAAAAAGGTGTTCTCCAAGCCCAGGGCCTGCATGTCCTCTGTCACCAATAATGGACCGCGGGCTTGATCGATGACTCGCTCCATCAATCGATCTGCAGGTGGGTTTCCTGACAAGACGATCATGTCTTCCATCAGCCGGCGAATTTCTTCTTCAGGCAGCGGTAAATTCTGTGCCTGTTCGCCGATGCGCCGGAAAGCCGAGACCATGATTGGGATTTTGATCGTGCTGCTGGCTGTAAAAGCGGCATCCGGTTGGGTGGGTAGATCGCGGCCCTGTTGGTATACAAAGTGGATTTCCTGGGCTGATTGCAAGTCGAGCAAGTACAAACCGACCAAACCATCGAAATCTGCCAGGTCAATGGTTTGCTTGAGCAGGATTTCCAGGTTCTGCATCGACGGGCGGGTGGAGGATGTGCGCTGTAACGGCAGGTCTACCACCCGGTTGGTAGAAGAGCGCAATGCTGCGTCAATTAAGAGGATAGAGCGGTCGATATCCAGGGAAAGGCCTTCAGCACCTGATTGAAAGTTGATCGTACCTGGGATGGGGACAGCAGAAGTTGGAGGACGATCATACCGGTTGGCAACCTCTTCGATCAGGAAGCTGCGCAACCTCTCTTCAGAGATGGAGACGCGCAGGGGAATATTAATCCGGTTTTCGGTGCTACCCCACAAATAGTCCCAAAAGGCATTCCAGAAAGGGTTGCGGGTACGTTCCAGATCGGCTGCTGCCAGCATACTCTCCAGGTCGAGTTCAAAACCGACCACCGAAGGACTGATTTGAATAACAGCATCATTGTAATGAAGCTCAACAGGTAAGGAATAGGCTGATAATAAACGTTGCGCGGCTTGTTGGCGATCTAATTGCCCGACTGGAATTCCGGCGATTGAAAGACCGTTTGGTAGGTTTGCCCAAACTCGGCTGAATTGCACCAGTTGTAGAATAAACAAGATCACCGCGCCGAGTACAAATAATAAGGATAACCATCGCAGCGCGGAAAAGGAACCTCGGTTTCTCAAATCTACTCCCAGCTAGCAGTTTTTATGCAGTAACAGATCGTCAAAGGACCCTCCCAAACGAGAGGGTCAATGGGTTAATTGATTGTAGTAGCTGACTGAGGCTATGATACCATGAAAAAACTGGCTATTAACCAAAATTTAGGTGATTCTCATTGCTGGCGCTATGCTTAACGAGAAACGACCAGCTTGACCAGTTTTCCTTTTGAATCGAGGGTCAGACGGGCATAATGCCGGTGGACAAAGGCAGACTGTTGGATCGTCTTGCTCAGTGTAACGACCTGCCGGGAGGGATTGAGCGATGGTCTGGCTTTTGCGCCCATGTTTGCTGTCGGGCAGGTATGTCCTTGGCCGGTGCATTCGGCATGTTCGTGCGAAATCTTGACCTGGGCGTCCGACATACCCGGCAGGTATTGGGATACCACGTGCTTGACGTAGTTTAATACCTCCGGCGGGATGGGTTCAGGAAATTCCACCTCTTCCGACCTGTCACAAACTGTTTTGACCTGAGCCGGAGACTTCAACGACCGGATGACTTTCTTTGCGCTGCGTCCTCTTCCTTCAATTTCTGCCAGTGGATCGCCGTACAGAACAAAGGAAATCAAAGTTTTTTGATCCTCCCCATCCAGATACCCCTGGCGGCGATGCATTTCTTTTGCCAATTGGATTTTGGCCCGCCGGAGAGCTTCGCCGGCAGGAAGGTTTTCTCCCAGGTAGTTCCAAAAAGCATAGCCTAGCAGGTCGGCGGCAGTGAGCGGCGATGCAATCGCTCCATAGGCGGTACAGGTTGAGCCAACCACCGCGTGACTGCCTGAAGCAAGGAACTTGAGCATCATGGAATCATCGACTGAACGTCCTTGAATATGAGCGCCGAAGCAAGCTTCGCTGAAGACAACATGGGGGGATTTTCCATCGTTCAAGTGCTCACCCACATCTTGGGGGCGTAGGGCTATCGGATAATCCGGACCATCAGTGGGTTCGGTAGGATCAGTTTGTCCATACCATTCAACTGCGTCCGCCAGGCCGTGTAGATTGAAATAACCCAACTTTGCCGGGTGCAGGCTAGTTGACAACGACATGGCTGGGACTTTGGTTTTTTCCTTATTTTCTGGAGCGCTCTGGTTGGTCACGCTGCCGTTTGATCCGTTGGATACCTGGACCGGGGGTGATACCAACATAGTTCGAGCTTCTCCAATCGGCCGGTAGACGGAGAGAGAGGCGCGCTTCCAAATTGCAGCGGTATAGCCCATGCTAGGCCGGACACGCACCGGGCTCAACCAGAAACGATTTAGCAAAGATTGCCACAGGTAGGAATACCAGGGTTTTCGTTTGGCCATTTCTTTTTGGCGTTTGGTTATCTCTCTTAAAGCGTTCACAAGCGCAGCCGGATCAGACCCACTGCCACCTGGCAGGCGACCAACCGGCCATTCGGGGATAAAGTAGTTCTCATCGCGGGTACCATAAGGATTATCGGATGGTATGTCAATGTCTTCATCATCGACAGGGTTGGGCAGCTTGTGGAAGGGGATGACCTCTGGTCCTCCCAGGATTAATACAGCGCCGATCATTTCACCTTGTTTGCCGAGAGCTTCATCCAGGTCGGTCAGCGCTAATTTGAGCGACCAGGGATCATCGTGCTTGGCAGGATTGAGCTTCAATGAAGGCATTCCCGAGCTGCCACGGTTGGCAAAACCATCGTCAGCATAATAAACAAGTGCATTCCATCCCTTACGCGATTGGACTGCTTCGGACAAGTCTTTGATGGCTTCATTGATCAGGACCATGCTTTGTGGGCCATACTGGGCTTCCAGCCCTTTCCGACTGGTGAAAATTACATATGCTGGGAATCGGCCATCCAAGCGTGAAAGCTGGTTTTGTTTCAGGTTTTTAGCAACGCGGTCCAATTCATTTTGGACGGATAAAAGTGCTTCAGCAACAATTTCGCGAGTTTCTGTCTCAGAGAAGCGTTCTGGGTCATCATTCTCAGCTGGGCGAGCCAGGGGGATGGATGTTTTCTTGGAAGGAGTTTTCTGAGAGGGTCCCTCGACAAAAAAGTCTGAATCCTGCACCTGTTCCAGGTGAGTGATTGGTGGGAGCGGATGCACAGCTTCTTCCGACAGCAAGATCTCAGGCTGAACAGGGATACTGGTTTGATGTGTTTCTGCTGGGAGCTGATTCCATCCCAAAGCAGCCGCGACGGCTGCAGGTAGAGCCATATCCCATGGGATCTGCAGGCGTTCAGGCCACAGGTTTTTGTAAGGATGTTCTTTTCCCCACAAGCGACTGGGGACCTGTCCGCTGATATCCTTTGCAGCAGCTTGGTGTAGCAAGGCCACAGCCCTGTCCGATTCTCCGCCATCCATTAATGAATCTGCCAGGATAAGCATAAATTGCAGACAATTTGGCCAACGCTCATGGTAGTGTTCTGCCAGATTGCGCATGGCAGGCAGTGGGATCCCACGCCGGGCCTGGACCTGGAGGTGTGTGATGGCGGGCAAGGGTCCGGACAGGTTGGCCACCAAAGCCTGGTGAACAAGCTGTTCGGAAATATCCAGGGTCGAGTGACCGGGAGCGCTCAGAGCTTGCCTGGCCTGCTTGAGTAGGACCCCCCATTTTTGAGGACCGGCTTTTGGATCTGGGCGGCCACCCAAAGCTGTCAGGCTTTCATAGGTATCGCCAGGATTGCCATGCCCGGCAATCTTACATTGAGCCAGCAGTTCTTGTGCTTCTAGATACTCCGGATCAAGCTGGCAAAGTCCCTCTAAAATCGGCAGGGCTCTGGCAAAATTTGTGCCGCCCCGATTGTTGCGATCGCGCAACAATGCTTGTGCGTGCAACATACTCACATTGAGATCACCAGGGTAAGCAGTCAGCCAGGAGAGGGCAGTATTGCGAGCAAAGCGGGTTTCGCCCACGTCGATGGCAGTCCTCAAAATGGTGAGAACAAGGCTGCGCGAGAGGTAATGAGGAGAGGAAGTGCTAGACGGCTCGTGGTTGGTTAAGGTAGTATTCATGCTTCCATCGGCTTCTTGCGGCGGTTATGGACCAGGTTGAGAGCGACCACAGCTCCTAGCTGGCGGTGGATAATCAGGTCTGTGGGAGCTAAATCTGCTGCCCGGCGAAGCATGCTTTCTGCTCCCAGGTAATCTTTGCTCTCTTTAAGAGCCAGGCCAGCATGAAAATATGGCTCTGGCCGATCAGGAGTGATCTCCATGGCCTGGCTGTAAATCTGTAAAGCCTGGATATGCTGGCGACGATCTTGATAAGCTCGCCCAAGCTCTAGGTAGGCATCCAGGGAGTGCGGAGATTGCCGAACGGCTTCGTTCAAGTGATGGATGGCCTGGTCAAGCTGTCCAGACTCTCTCAACATTTTTCCAAGCAAATGGTGCAATTCAGCCTGGGCGCCTACATCCAGGTAGGATGCCTCGTCTTTATCAGCACTCGATTTGACTGCTTGAAGCGCCTTTTGGGCAGCCAGTACTGCATTTTCTGTATCACCTACCGTTGCCAGTGATTTGGCTAAAGGCGCAAGCACGATGGGCTCATCTGGATATTCTTGGGCTAACTCTTGCAAAGACCCAAGCAATGCATCTGTATCTTGTGAGCGTGAAAGTAATCGAAGCCGCTCAAGCAGCAAGGGCAATCTTTCCCATACATGGGGAAGGGCCTTCTCTATTGCTGCAATGGCTTCAGATGCCCTGCCCAGCCCATCCAGCGCCCGCACAAGCAGCAGGATCGGATATGGATTGGTTTGGGGTATCGTTGAGGTCTCATCCCCACTGATGCGAGATAATTCTTCCAGGCGGGAAGCTACCAAGGCCCGATCATAAGCCTCTTGGAAATCCTCGGCTTGTAAGGCAATCTCTGCTCGCAAAACCAGAGGTTCAGTACTGTCTGGGTCAAGCTGCAGCGCGCGTTCTGCGCAGGCTGCGGCTTGTTCCAGGGAATTGTCTTGAGCAGCACATAGATGTGCTCGGGCCAGGGATAACCATGGCTCCGCCTGTGTGGTGGAAAGTTCACAAGCTTTCTGTAAGATTTGAACGGCATTCATAGAAGCCTCCATTGCCCCGCCCGGTAAAACCGATTGCGCCTGGAGGAGGTAGGCTTGTCCTAACTTCAGGTAATGTGGCATATGGTCAGGCTCAAGTTCCACAGCCTGTTCCAGATGGATGATAGATGAAGCCAAATCACCAACAGAGCGGTAGATTGCAGCTGCCAAGGTATGCCAGCGTGGTTCTTCAGGCCAACAACCCAGAGCTGCCTGGATTGAAGCCAGTGACCTGGGCAGGTCGCCAGCCTTGAATGATGTCCGGGCTACCAGGATGTGGAATAACGGGTACTCCGGATGGGGGCAGTTGGACTGGTTGGATGTGCTTAGATCTTCTTCACCGAACTTGTTAATGAGTGCGTTTACAGCTGCTTGATAGGCTTCTTCAAGGTGCGCTTCGTCCGGCTCCAAAGTCAGAGCCAGTTGAACCAGGACGGAGGGGTGCAGGGGATATTGACGGGCAGTTTGGATTGCCTGTGCATTCAGATCAGCTTCGCCTAAGGTCAAGCCTTCCCCAACTTCAATTGCGCGCTTGCGCGATTCTCTTAGCGCCGCTACCAGTGCAGCGATATCTTCAGGGTTCGAATGGGTTGTGGGAAGGGTGGAGAAGGCCTCAGCGGTCTGCAGGTTTGGACGAAATGCTGCCTGACCACGTGCGTTCCAGCGGGTAATTATGGCTGCCGCTGTTGCTGGCTGCTCAATAGCTGATTTCTCCTCTGAAAAAGGTTGGTTCGCCCATTTGTAAATCTGCTCGTTAGCAACCTTGATAGCTTGTTCAAACTGGTGGCAGGCTGCTGCCTCAGTTGACTCTGGTAGAGGGGCGTGATTGATACCATCCAGCTCTATCTGCAAGCGGTGATGTTCTGCCCGCAAAACCAACGTGCGGGCCAGGTTAATCTGGGGCAGAGGCTCTAGGGGTGATTTTCGGATGGCTTCTTCCAATAGCTTTATTGCAGTTTCCCATTGGCAAAGCTGGAGTGCAGCATCTACAAGGGCCTGGTAATCGAGATTGATTTCACTGCTGATGCAACTATCACCTGTAGCTTGATTTTGGCGGCACAAATCCACATTGGATAATGCTTCCTGGTAAGCTTGCAGTGCTGTGTGATGTTGACCCTGACATGTATTCAAGCGTGATTCAATTGCCAGGAACCTGGCTTTCTCAGAGTAGGTCAGATTATTAAAAGTTACGCTGTCTTTTACCAGGGAAAAGGATTTTTCGGCTGCTTTCTTGTCCCCTTGATCTAAGGCCAATTCAGCGTCCAAAAAGAAATATTCACGGTACTCTTTTTGATTTCGCAGAGAAAAGTTATCAAATTCTTTGTCAAGGATGGGCGGAATATTTAAGTACGAGCGGGCTTTTTCTGGTTGCAGCAGCGCGCGGGCAACTTCGGCAGCCAGAACCCGGGCCCACATTTGGTGGGGGTTAATAGGTGAGAGATCGGCTGCCTGGATAATACGCTCAACATGAGCCAGAGCACCCGGTAAATCACCAGTTGATCGTAGAATGCTGGCAGCCTGTTTGTGTAAATCTGGTGCGTTCAGGCCGTCCGGTAGTCCTTGGAGGGCTTCTTCCAGGCTAGCCAAGGCATCTTGTGGCCGGCCAAGCTCAAGCAAGATGTTTGCTTTGGCATTGATCAAAGTGATGTCCGTTGGATAATGTGAGATGGCTTGATCCAGGGTTGACAGAGCAGCATTCGCATTTCCGGCTTGTTGATAAGCTTTTACCAGAGTTTGGGCAAGGCAGGCATATCTGTCTATGCCAAACACCTGACCTTTGGTGTAACCTGATTGAACCACTGCCTTCTCCAGACATTCAATGGCACTGTGGGGATTTCCCAGATCAAGCAAATATTCAGCCGTCTGTTGGAGCTCATCTATGGACGCTACTTGAGCTGATAGAACTTTCTGAAAGCTTTCCAGGGCAGCGGAAGTATCTTCGATCAGGAGTTGGATCCTTCCTACTCGAATGAGCAAATCTGTTCGTTGAGGCGCCAGTTGGAGCGCTCTGGTAAGGGTATTGAGCGCCTCAGTCCGGACCTGATTGATCAATTCACTGGGGACCGTGTCTGGGGAAAAGCCGGTTACAGCTCCATCAGCGCTACCGATCCACTGGATGGCTTTTTCTGCAAACCAAATCAGGACATCCAGGTCTTCCAAAGCCAACCCCAAGCCGACTCGAGCTGTTTGTAAGGCATCTTCTAATAATCCGGCTGCATAATATGCTTCTGCCAATGAGCAGGAGATTTGGGGGTTGTTTGGATCGGCCAGAGAAGCTTCTTGTAGAGCTGCAATTGCTATGTCTGGCAGTTGCAGAGCCAAGGCTGTACGGCCCAAGCCAAGTGAAATTCTAGAGCACCAGGCAGGATCTTCCACCAGATCCGTTTCTAAAATCGATTGATAAGCATGCAGGGCATCATTCAGCTCATTGTTCTCAGCCAAAGCCTCAGCCAGCAGCGCTTGGGCATGGACGTGTCCGGGGGAGAGCTCTTGCACCCGGCGCAGAGAAGCAATAGCTTCTTGGGGTTTTTCTCTAACGTCCAAGAGAGCAGTGGCATAGTCCAGATGAGCGGATAGGTTGGTGTCATCTAATTGGATGACATGGGCTAAAACCGGGATTGCCGCCCGTTGATCTTTTAAGTCCAGCAGGGATCGGGCATAGGCAAGGGCCAAACCGGGGAACGATGGATTGGCCTGGTAAGCCATTTCCAGGACTTTTCGAGATTCTTCCAGGTGTCCGAGTTCGTAAAGCGTCTGGCCCAGTCGTAAAGACACTTCTGAAGCGTATTCTGGACGACGTTTGTAGCCACCGTCAATGGTGATCAGATCAGCGGCCTTTTGGAACATGTCTAAGGCCTGGGTGGGAGATGGATGCCCGTGGTTCTCCCAATCTAGGAGATAAGCATTGCCTAAGGCCAGGTAAATTTCTGGAGCATCCGGTGCTGCCTGTGCGCCTGCTCGCAGTGTTTCCAGAGCCAATTGAGTTTGTCCGGTGCTGGCCTGGGTTTCCGCCAGGGCCAACCAGGCCTCAGGACTGTGGGGTAATAACTGGGTGGCTTTTACAAATTGATCTTGGGCAGCCAGATCATCTCCGAGTTGTTCGTACGATCGTCCCAACAACAGGTGAGCGAGGGCATAATTGTCCGGGGAATCCTCAGCGGATTGGATGGCCAAAACTTTGTGGCAGGCATCAGCCGCGCTCTGGGGTTCCCCTGCTTTCAAAGCACATTTTGCATAGGCGCATAAATCTTCTGGAGCAGGGGAGGCGTTTATTGGTTGTGATGCACCACCTTCAATAATCGTAGTCCACTCATTTAGCGCTGTATGCCATTCACCGGCTGCCTCCAGAATACGTGCATATTGCCTGCGTAAGTCCTGGCTTTGTGGCGCAAGGGCAACGGCTATTTGAAGGTTCTCTGCTGCCTTCAAGGCCTGACCAGCTGCATATTGCGTCTGAGCTAAGAAAGCTAAAATTTCCGGATCATTGGGACTCTGGTGGCTAACCGCCTCAATAGCGTGAGCAGCTTCAACAGGTAAGCCCAGCTCCAGTAAAATTACCGCCATTTCCCGAATCGTATCCAATAATATCTTCCCAAAAGGGAAAGCCTTATCATGAGACAGGAGAAATTCGATCGCGCTCAGGGCAGCTTTGCGAGCCGCATCTGCATCTCCGGCCTGGATGGCCAGGCGAGCAGATGCAAGCGCTGCAACGAGGAATTCTGGGTGATTGTGCCCCCCTTTAGCTTCCAAAAAATCCTCATCTGGGAGCCAGGCGCGGGCTTGCTCAATTTGACCGTTTTTCAAAAAGCCCAAGGCAAGCTTGGCGCGATACAGCGGTGAATCTGGTACAAGGCTCA